>DATFFO010000126.1:0-3247 GCA_035250025.1 Acidimicrobiia bacterium | reverse complement strand
GGCACAGCGGAGCGAGTAGGCATCCTGGACGGCGTGGACGAAGTCGTCGGCGTGGCTTGAGCCGATCTCTGACCCGGCCAGCAGGCGGGCGATCCGTTCGGCCGAGGCCACCTGGCCGGGATGAGGTCGCAAGGTATGGATCTCGGGTCGGAACGGTCGTGCCGAGCCCATCAATGCCTCGATCGAGAGGGAGGCTGCAATATCGCCCACCGAGGTCAGGCGATCGGCCCGGTCGATGGCCAGGCACAGCATCCCGCTCATGCCCTCGGTCCCGTTGAGGAGGCTGAGGCCCTCCTTCGCCTCCAGCGCGATCGGTTCCAGGCCTGCCGCCGCCAGGGCCTCGGCGGCCGGGCGGACGGTCCCGGCGTCGTGGAGGTATCCCTCACCGATCAGGGGCAGGGCGAGATGGGCAAACGGGGCCAGATCGCCCGACGCTCCCACCGACCCGTACCGGGGCACGACAGGGAGGAGCTCGAGCCGGAGGAGGTCGAGCAGGCGCTGGACCACCACAGGACGCACCCCCGAGTGACCCTGGGCGAGGGTGCGAGCCCGCAGTAGCAGCATGGCGCGTACGACTTCGGCGGCAACGGGGGGCCCGACACCGGCGGCGTGGCTGCGCAGGAGGTTCACCTGCAGCGAACGGGCCTGGGCCGGTTCGATCCGGGTGGACGCGAAGGCGCCGAACCCTGTGGTGATGCCATACACGATCTCGTTGCCGTCCACCGTCCGGGCGACGACCTGGCGCGCCGGGCCCATCCGTTCGGCCAGATCCGGCCCCGCCACCGCCTCCGCCCGTCGACGGGCCACGGCGACGACGTCCTCGACCGTGAGAGGTGAGCCGTCGACTGTCACTCGCATGGCCGGCATTGTGGCAGTGCGCCGCCGCCACCATCGGGATGGGGGCGCCGGTACGGTGGCCGCCATGGATTGGGCTGTCACCTATGAGCGCAAGGTCCGGTATTCGGACACAGATGCCCAGGGCATCGTTTTCAACGGCAACTACGCCACCTACTTCGACGACACGATGACGGATTTCTTCGACCTCGTCGGGTACACCTGGGAGGTGGTGGAGGTGGTGTTGGGCCGACTCGAGGTCGACTTCCGCTCCCCGGGCAGGCTCGGGGAGACCCTGGTCACCGGAGCCCGAGTCGAGGCGTTCGGCAACACCTCGTTCACGGTTCGTCTCTCCACATGGGAGAAGGAGTCCGGGCGTGTTGTCGCCGATGCCAAGCAAATCCAGGTCGTGGTGGACGCTCGCCACTTCCGCCCCGTCCCGGTCCCGGCCGACCTGGTGGCCGCCATCGAAGCGGCGCAGGCGCCGCTAGCTTGAGACGATGGACGCATTCACCGAGATCCTGGCCGACACCGACTCGGTGATCGCCGTGGTCGGCGCCACCGACAACGCCCACAAGTACGGAGCGGTCATCTACCGCGATCTCAAGCGGAAGGGCTACCGGGTATACCCCGTCAACCCCAGTCGCGACACGGTCGACGGCGACACCGCCTACCCGACCGTTGCCGACCTTCCGGTGGCCCCCGACATCATCGACCTGGTGGTCCCGGCCACGGTCGGCCTCGAAGTTGCCCGCCAGGCTCTCGACGTCGGCTACGACCGTATCTGGGTGCAGCCCGGCGCCGAGAGCCCCGAGTTGCTCAGCTTCTTGCAGGAGGCGGACGCCGAGTACATCGCCCACGACTGCATCATGGTGCGGTCCCGGGCGGCTCTCTAGTAGATCGGCGCCTTGCGCAGCTCCCGGGCGATGATGTCGCGCTGGATCTCCGACGTTCCCTCGTAGATCCGGGGAGCGCGCACGTCGAGATACAGGCGGGCCAGCGGATGGTCGGCCTCGAGCCCGCGGGCACCGAGCACCTGGATCGCCCCGTCGACGACGGATTGGGCGGTCTCGGTGGCCGTCAGCTTCGCCATCGCCGCCAGGGAAGTGAGAGATCGATGGTCGCCGGTGTCGTAGGCGGTGGCGGCCGCATACACGAGCAAGCGGGCGGCCGTGGTCCGGGCCGCCATGTCGGCCAGGGAGTGCGACACGGCCTGGAACTCGAAGATCGGCTTGCCAAAGGCGTGGCGCTCCTCGGCGTGGCGGACGGCGATGTCCAGGGCAGCCTCGGCCATGCCGACGGCGAAGGCTCCGACGGAGGGGCGAAACAGGTCGAGGGTGCCCATGGCGACCCGGAAGCCGGCATCGACCTGGCCGAGGACGTGTTCCGGTGGGACGGCGACTTCGTCGAACACGACCCGGCCGATGGGGTGGGGGGCGAGCATCTCCGTCGACGACCCCGACAGCCCGGGGCTGTCGCCCGGCACCAGGAAAGCCGACACTCCCCGCGAGCCCGCCCCCGGCGTCGTCCGGGCGAACACCACGTAGACGTCGGCTTCAGGGGCATTGGAGATCCACGCCTTGTCACCCGTGAGCCTCCAGCCTTCGCCGTCGCGTTCGGCGGCGAGAGCGAGGGCGGCGGCGTCGGAGCCGGCCTCCGGCTCGGTGAGAGCGAAGGCCGGGACGATTTCGCCCGCCACCACCCCCGGTATCCAGCGGGAGGCGATCTCGCTCCGGGCCGATTGGTGAATCGGATACGAGCCGAGCCCCTGCAGGGCGAAGGCGGTCTCGGCGTGCGGGTTTGTCCTGGCTAGACCCTGGCGGATGAGACACAGATCCATCGCCGACAGCCCATCGTCCGGGTACAGCCGGCCGAGCAGCCCGGCTTCGGCGAGGGCGGCGACGAGGGACCGGTCCACCCGTCCCGGGTTATCGGACGGCGCCTGGCGGGCGAGGTCGGACCCCGTGGCCGTCGCCCGGGCAAGCAGGTCGGCCTGCCGGGCGCTCAGCGTCAGGGTCATCGGCTAAACGTAACAGAGCGGCTTTTCCGGGTGGGCCGGGGCGCTAGGTTGGCGGCGCATGAGCAGCGGATTGTGCGTGGTCACAGGCGGCAGCCGAGGTATCGGCAGGGCGGTGGCTCATCATCTGGCCGCGGATGGATATCAGGTCGTGGCCGCCGGCCGCGACGCCGCCGCCCTCGACGAGACCGCTGCCTCGGCGCCGGCCACGTTGGACGTCGTCGTCCTGGACGTGACCGACGAGAGGGCCGTGGAGGGGTTCTTCGCCGACCGGCCGGTGGACATACTGGTCAACAATGCCGGGGTGGCGCCGTCGGCGCCGGTCCATCGGACCTCGACGGAGGACTGGGAGTGGACGATGAAGGTGAATGCGACGGGGCCTTTCCTATGCACCCG
>DATFFO010000125.1:0-2234 GCA_035250025.1 Acidimicrobiia bacterium | reverse complement strand
GAGGCGACGTACCTCGGCGGCGGCGTGGGAGGCGACGATGCTGCCCACCTTCCAGCCCTGCAGGACGATGTCGATGAGAGCCGACTCACCGCGGGCCAGCTCCTCGGCGACGACTACGTAGGTGAGGACGTCGACCGGCCCCGACCCGCCGGCTTCCTCGGGCAGACCGAGGGTGCGCAGTCCTGTGCCATCGAGATCGTCGAGCAACTCCCACGGCACCCGGCTTTCCGGAGCAGACCATTCCGCGTCTGGGTGCTGGCGCTGGTATCGGCGCACCCGCTCCTCCACGAAGCGGTGCGCTCGCTGAGCAAGATCGAGCCGGGCGTCGTCGAGGTCGAACCAGCGCGTTTTCGGGCCCCCGTTCTCTATCGTCACGGCCGACAACCTAGCGCCCAGACGGGTCGAGCTAATCGAGATCGAGCCGAGCCTGCACTTGGCGGTATTGGCTCACGGGGTCCTCGCCGACGACCACGACGGCGTGCGTTGCTCCGGGAACGTCGAAGATCGACTCACGGCTCGTCACGACGATGCGACCGTCGCCTGTCGCACGGGCGACGAGGGTCGCCGGAGGCCCGTGGGCGGTGAGCACGTCGTGACCGTCGGCCTGCAGCATCCCGGCAAGCGGGGCGAGATCGGAAGCGACGAGAAAGCGGGTAGCCCGCAGCGGTCGCGATCGGAGACGGATAGCGGGGGCGACGTCGAACGCCTCGAACATCGGATAGACGGCCACTCGATCACCGGGGCCGACCTCACGCCCGGGACCGACGGACTCGCCGTCCACGACGATCAGGTCCACCGCCTCCAGCGGGATCCCGCAGCCCTCGATCAGGGCGCCGACCGGTGTCGGACCTGGCACGTTCCGTTCCACCTCACGATCCTCTCCTCTGAGGTGGTCGTTGAGCTCGGCGTAGAACCGAAACGTCACCGGTGCACTCACAGACTCACCCTAGAAGCCGCCCCGCACGGACCCTCTGTTCTGTGGGCCACGGACCACGGTTTCCGTGGTAGCGAACCCGGGGTTCAAGGACGCCGGCCACCTTCGCTGAACTGTGGGCCACGGACCACGGTTTCCGCAGTGGCGAACCCTGGGTTCAGGGACCCGGCCAGCCCCGCGCACGGTTGAGGTCCCGCACGATTTCGCCGCCGCCCTCGACGCCGAACCCGCTGCCCGGGTGATGTTCGACAGCCTCTCCTACAGCAACCAGTCGTGGCATGTGCTCCAGGTCACCGGTGCGAAGACCGACGAGACGCGCCAACGCCGCATCACCAAGTCGGTGCAGACCCTCAGGGCCGGCCGCAAGCGCTGACATCTAAGCTGCGCAACCGCATGGAGACGCCGACCGACCCGCACACGGCACAGCGATCACTCGACCACGTGGTGGTGGTCGTCGAGAATCTGGATGACTCGGCGGCGCGTCTGGAGGAGATCGGCTTTCACGTGACGCCCCGGTCGGACCACCCCTTCGGGACCTCCAACCGCCTGGTCATGCTGGCCGACACCTATATCGAGCTGATCAGCCTGACCGACCCCGGCGCTACCGGCGATTCGCCGTTCGCGGGCTTCGTTTCCGATGCGCTAGCCGCCGGGCGCACCGGTCCCCGGCTCGTGGTCTTCCGGTCCGACGACCCCGAAGCCGACCGGGATCGATTGGCAGCCGCCGGTGTGGAGACGGCGATGCTCAGGTTTGGCCGCGATGCCCGGTTGCCGGACGGGAGCATGGGCCGGGTCGAGTTCGTGACCGTGGTGCCCCAGTTCGCCAACAACCCCGTCGCCACATTCCTCTGCCACCATCTGAATCCGGAGATCGTCTGGCATCCCTCGCTCCTCGATCATCCCAACGGGGCCCGGCGCCTGCTAGATGTCTCCCTGGCCGACCCCGGTCCCGGAGGCTGGGACCGCATCGCCACCATGGCCTCGGCGGGGAGCGGTCCTCCCGTCCACGCTGCCAACACCATCCTCGATCAGGGCGAGCCCCGGCTGGTAGTGGAAGGATCGGCGCCGGCGACGACGACGACCGCCGGCACGACTTTCGAACTGACTGATTCTCCGTCCTGACCCTCGTCTGCACGGGAACCGACCACTTTCTTCTGGCGTCCAAGCCGACACGACGTCGAGGAGGACGCCATGGCACGACGCAGATCCGGGAAGTTGTCGAGGAGGCTTCGACGCGTTGCCTGGCTCTCGGTGGCAATGACCACCGTCATCGCCATCGGGGCGGCACCGGCCCTCGCCT
>DATFFO010000124.1:0-13135 GCA_035250025.1 Acidimicrobiia bacterium | reverse complement strand
GGCAACCGGAACCGAATTCGAGACCGAGGTGCGGTACTCGGGAGTACCCGCCCCCGAGTCGAGCGCGGTGCCGTTCGGGGGAGGTTGGCAGGCGCGCGACGGTCTCTTCTACGTGATAGACCAGCCGGACGGGGCCGCATCATGGTTCCCGGCCAACGACCATCCCCGCGACACCGCCACCTTCCGGATCGCCCTCGACATCCCGGCCGGCTTCGACACCGTCACCTCGGGTGTGCCTGTGTCGGGCCTGGACGACGACTCAGCCCCCGACGTGTGGGAGGTGCCGGAGGAGACCGCCCCGTACCTGGTCGCACTGGCCATCGGCGAGTTCACGAGGCTCGACCAGGAACCGGCCGGGGAGATCGAACTCGTCGTGTGGCATCCGCCCGACCTTCCCGTCTCGCTGCTGGAGCCGTTTGCCGCCCACTCCGACATGCTCGCCTTCTTCTCCGAGCGGTTCGGGGACTACCCGTTCGACCGATACGGCGCCGTGGTCATCGACGACTTCGAGTTGGGGGCGGCCCTCGAAACCCAGACCCTGTCGACCTTCGGTGTCCCCGCCCTCGGCCTGGGCGAGGAGGTGGTGGCCCACGAACTCGCCCACCAGTGGTTCGGTGACTCGGTCAGGGTGGACTCGTGGGGCGACATCTGGCTCAACGAGGGCTTCGCCACCTTCAGCCAGTGGCTGTGGGCCGAGGAGACGATGGGGACCAGTCCCTACGACCAGTCGGTGGCAAATGCCTACCGCCTGATGTCGGGGGCGCTGTTCGCCACCCCCCAGTCGTCGGGGGCGGACGAGGCCCGACAGGCTTTCCCTCCGCCGGCCGAACCACTCGCCGGGGATCTGTTCAATCCGTCCGTGTACCAGCGAGGAGGGCTCGCCCTCGTCGCCCTGCGCGATCTCGTCGGTGACGAGGCGATGTTCGACTTCGTCCGTGGCTGGTATTCGAGGTCGGCCGGCTCGACGACGACCACCGCCGAGTTCCTGGCGTTCGTCGACGACGTTCTCGGCGGGCCGGCGCGGGCGGCGGTGGGGGAGCACCTCTTCGCCGACCTCCCTCCGGCCATGGAAGACCGGGGCCTGCTGCCCGTCGAGTGACCGGAGGTATTCGCATATGCGTATAATGCCGCCATGTCCAGCTACTCCGTGGCGGTCCTCGGCGCCTCAGGTTATGCGGGGGGCGAGTTGGTTCGCCTCCTCGACTCCCACCCCGACCTCGATGTCGTGCACCTGGGCGCCCACAGCAAGGAGGGCGCCTCGCTGGCCGACGTCCACCCGCATCTCGCCGGGGGGGAGCGTCCCCTCGGCTCCAATGAGATAGCCGACCTCGGGGGCATCGACGTCGCCTTCCTGGCCCTGCCTCACGGCGCCTCGGCCGAAGTCGGGGTGGCTCTGCGGCGCCGGGGAGTCCTGGTGGTCGATCTGGGCAGTGACTTCCGCCTCGACACGGAGGCGCGCTACCGGGAGGCGTACGGGTCGGCCCATCCCTTCCCGGATCAACTCTCCGACTGGGTGTACGGCCTGCCCGAGCTCTTCGATGTGACGGGTTCGACCGCCATCGCCTCACCGGGCTGCTACCCGACAGCGGTGATTCTCGCCCTCGCCCCACTGTTGGCCGCCGGCTTGATGGCAACGGAGCACCTGGTGGCGGACTGTCTCTCCGGGGTGTCGGGTGCCGGCCGCGGAGTCACCGCCGAGCTGGCCTTCGGGGCGGTGGACGAGGGGGTCCGCGCCTATGCGGTGGGCTCTCATCGTCACCGGCCGGAGATCGAGATGGCGCTCGATGCCCTCGGCGACGGCACCCACAGGATCGTCTTCACGCCTCATCTGGTGCCCATGCAACGGGGGATCCTGGCCACGGTCACCGGCCAGGGCTCGGCGTCGGCGGAAACCCTGCGCGACTGCCTTCGGGATGCCTATGCCAAAGCCGCCTTTGTAGACGTCATCGATCGGCCGCCCCAGACCCGTTGGGTGGTGTCCTCCAATCGGGCCCTGGTGACGGCGTTCGCCGACGAGCACACAGGATCGGTCATAGCCCAGTGCGCCATCGACAACCTGGGCAAGGGCGCTGCCGGGCAGGCGGTCCAGGCCGCCAACCTCGCTCTGGGCTTGCCCGAGACGAGTGGTTTGCCGATGTCGGGGTGGATGCCGTGAGCGTCACCCATCCCTCCGGCTTCCGGGCCGGGGGCGCCGCCTGTGGCATCAAGGCCGGCGTCGTGCCCGATCTCGCCGTCGTCACCGCCGCTGAGGCGGTCCCGGCGGCGGCGGTGTTCACCCGCAACACCGCTGCCGCCGCCCCCGTGGTGCTGTCCCGCCGCCACGTCGCCGGGGGGACGGCGCGGGCTGTCGTCATCAACTCGGGATGTGCCAACGCCGCTACCGGCGCCGCCGGGATGAGCGCGGCGTTGGCGATGGCCGACGCCACCGCTCGCCGCCTGGGATGCGACCCGACGGACGTGCTTGTCTGCTCGACCGGCACGATCGGTGACCAGATCCCTCTCGACCGGGTCACCAACGGCATCGCCGAGTTCGAACTCAGCGACGACGGTGGAGCGGCGGCGGCGCGGGCCATCCTCACGACCGACAGCCGTCCCAAGCAGGCGGTGGTGATCGGCGACGGGTTCTCGGTCGGGAGCATGGCCAAGGGCGCGGGAATGGTTCGCCCCGACATGGCAACGATGCTGGCGGTGGTCACCACCGATGCCATCGCCGATCCCTACACGCTGGACACCGTCCTCCGCCGGGCGGTCGTCCGCTCCTTCAATGCCCTCAACATCGACGGCTGCGAGTCCACCAACGACACGGTGATCGTCATGGCGTCGGGAGCCAGCGGCGTCGAGGCCGACCTGAGCGATCTCGCCGCCGCCGTCGAGGAGGCATGCCGGTCGCTCGCCTATCAGATGGCAGCCGATGCCGAGGGTGCCAGCAGGGTCGTCATCATCGAACTGGGCGGCGCTTGGGACGACGAGACCGCTCTCCGACTGGCCCGAGCCGTGGCCGACTCGGCGCTGGTCCGGGCCTCCTTCTACGGGGCCGACCCGAACTGGGGACGGCTCCTCGCCGCCATGGGCTCGACCCGCATTCCCTTCGATCCCAACGCCGTGTCGGTCGCCTATGCCGGCGCCGAAGTCGCTCACGCCGGGATGGCCACCGACGCCGACCTCGACGCCGTCGCCGAGAAGCTGGCGGGAGACCTCATCGTGTCCATTACGGTGGGCGACGGTCCCGGGCGCTGCTCGCTGCTGACGACGGACCTCACACCCGACTACGTCCGCTTCAACGCCGACCGCTCATGAGTCTCGGCCACGGCGCCCCCGACGTCCAGAAGAGCCGCATCGCCAACTCGATGGGCCGGGCCCGGATCCTGATGGAGGCGCTCCCCTACATCAAGGCGTTCCGGGGGACCACCGTCGTGATCAAGTACGGAGGGTCGGCGATGGACGACCCCGAACTTCGCGAGAGCTTCGCCGGTGACGTCACCCTGCTCTCGATGGTCGGCATCCGGCCCGTGGTCGTCCACGGAGGCGGCCCTCAGATCTCGGCGGCCATGGCGGCGGAAGGCATCGAGCCCACCTGGGTCGACGGTCTGCGCGTCACCGACCTGGCCACGATCGGCGTTGTCCAGCGCACGCTGGTGGGTGTCATCAACCCCGAGATCGTCCGCTTCCTCAACGGCCACGGGGCGACGGCGGTCGGCGTCACCGGCCTCGACGCCGACCTCTTCCGGGCGGAGCCCCGGGACGAGCGCCTCGGGTTCGTCGGCAACATCACCACTGTGAACTCGTCCCTCATCACGGGAATCGTCGACGCCGGCCTCGTCCCCGTCGTCGCCCCCATCGCCCGCGGCGACGACGGCAACGTCTACAACGTCAACGCCGACACGGCCGCCGGGGTGCTGGCCCGGGCGCTGCGGGCCCAGAAGCTGGTCTATCTGACCGACGTCGAAGGCGTCTATGGCGATCATCGGGACCCGACGTCCCTCATCTCCCGGATGCGCGTGTCCGAGCTCCGGGATCTGCTGCCTTCGATCTCCGGGGGCATGCTCCCCAAGTTGTCCTCGGTGCTGGAGGCGCTCGAGGGTGGGGTGTCGCAGGCCCACATCCTCGACGGCAGGACCGAGCATGCTCTCCTCCTCGAGGTCTTCACGTCGGAGGGAATCGGCACCATGGTTGTGCCGTGACCGCGCTGTCTCAGAGGGAGGCGGCAGTGGTCATGCAGACCTACCTCCGCTCGCAGGTGGCGTTCGCATCGGGCGAGGGATCGTGGCTGATCGACACTGCGGGCGATCGGTACCTCGACTTCCTGACCGGTCTGGCGGTCGTCTCCGTCGGGCATGCCAATCCCGCCGTCGCCGCCGCGGTCGAACACCAAATGGCGACCCTCGTGCACGTTTCCAACCTCTTCTACACCGAGCCGATGGTCGACCTCGCCGAGGCCCTGGTGGCGCGGGCGGGCATGGACCGGGTCTTCTTCGCCAACGACGGCGCCACCGCCAACGAGGCCGCCATCAAGCTGGCCCGTCGCCACGGCCAGGCCAAGTTCGGGCGGCAGCGGTTCAAGGTCGTTTCCCTGCTGGACTCGTTCCACGGCCGCACCCTGGCCACGCTGGCCGCCACCGGCCAGCCCGGCAAGCAGGCGACCTTCCAGCCGCTTCCCCCCGGATTCATACAGGTCCCTCCCTCCGACCTGGCCGCTCTCGACGACGCCGTCGACGACTCGGTGGCGGCGGTTCTGCTGGAGACGACCCAGGGCGAGGGGGGAGTCGTGCCACTCGCTACCGACTACCTGCAAGGGGTCCGGCAGTTGTGCGACGAGCGCGGGGCGCTGCTCATCGTGGACGACGTCCAGGCCGGGATGGGCCGGACAGGAACCTGGTTCTCCTGGCAGCAGCTTGGTTTCGAGCCCGACATCGCCACGACGGCCAAGGCGCTTGCCAACGGGCTCCCGATCGGCGTCGCCATGGCCGGGGCCGACGTGGCCGCCGCCTTCCAGCCCGGCGACCACGCCACGACGTTCGGCGGGGGCCCGGTGGTGTGCGCCGCCGCCCTCGCCGTGATCGACGAAATCGAGCGTCGGGACCTGCTGGCCAACTGCCTGGAAAGGTCCGCCCAGTTGCGCGGGGCCCTGGCGGACCTCCCGGGTGTGACGGAGGTCCGGGGCCGCGGCCTGCTGCTGGCGGCCCGCCTCGATAACGCTCGGGCAGGGGAGGTCGCCAAGTCGGCTCTCGTCGACCACGGGCTCATCGTGAACCCCGTCCGGCCCGACTCAATCCGCTTCGCCCCGCCTCTCACCGTCTCGGCGGCCGAGGTGGATGAGGCCGTTTCCCGTTTCGCGGCTGCCCTCAGCCTGGATTCACCGACAGACGGCGAGGATGACCGGACCCCAGCCTCCCAGGTGGGGCATCCGGACGAATCGGGGTTCCACGAGAAGTGATCCCACGAAACTGAGGCCATGGGGCTTGGCCACCGACCACCGAGGTCGACGAGCCAAGCGAATCGGCGGATCCGGGCTCAAGGAGTAGACGACCCGGACGCAAATCTGCCGGGTACCGCTACCTTCTTGGTGTGACGAACGCGGTCGTCCCCGACGGCCTCGAGATCGACGAGCACCCGGCGCACGTGCCCGGGGGAGGGGGGTTGATCGTCGGTCTCATCGCGGTCGCGCTGGTTGCCATATTCCTCGCCTCGGGCGGCAACGAAACTCCCGATCCCGCCCCCGAGGAGACGCTTCCCGACATAGATGTCGTCCTCGACGACATCTGGAACCGTCTCGAACTGCCGGGAGCAGACCCGCTCAGAACGGTGGCCTATCTCGGCGCTGGAGAGGGCTACATCGCCGCCGGGGATGGGCCCCAATTCTGGTGGTCGGCCGACGGTCTCGCCTGGAGATTGGGGGCTGTCCCGTCAGCCGGGCCGTATCACGTGTCGGGTCTGGTCGGCCTGCGTGACTCGGTGGTGGCAGTGGGATCTGACACGGACGTGACCGGTCAGTCCCGGCCTGCCGCCTGGCATCTGGATGCGGATGAAGAGTGGGTCCTCGACGACGTCCCCATCGACGGGCACTCGGCGCTCGACGGTGTTGAGGAGGCGCTCGGCCGGGTGGTCGCCTGGGGTTGGAAAGGATCTCCGCGGGACTTCGACCCCGACGCCGACGCCCTGGTTCTGACGAGTACAGATGGCAGCACCTGGGCTGAGACGTCGCTTCCTGAAGGCATGCGCGTCCACGCGGTCCGCTTCCTCGGCAACAGTTGGCACATCATGGGCAGTCTCGGCGGCAAGCCGGCCCTGTATCAAACGGTGAACCTCGAAGACCTCGAGGCGCAATCTTCCGAGGGCCTGCCCTTCGGATGGGCCATGACAGATGCCTACATCGAGAACGGCGCCCTCATCGCCAACCTTCTCGATCTCGGGCTCGACCGCACCCGTCAATGGAGGCTGGAAGACGACGGGGAGTGGGTGCCTCACGCTCCTCAGACCCTGAACGGACCGGTCGTCATCCGCGGTGACGTCACCGACTACGTCGGTGTGGGATCGGGCAGGCTGTGGTCCGGTGCGACCGCCTGGGCGGACGCCGGACTGGAAGGAATCGTGGCGGACGTGACCGGGAACGTGGCCGTGGGCGGACAGAACGGCCAACCCGTCGTTTGGGTGCGAGGGGTCGACGGCGAACCGACCATCACCGTGGAGGCCCAGCCCGGCGCCGGATGGGAAGCGGTCACCGAACTCGGCAATGGAATCCCCCGGGGCCCATGGCTCGTAGGCGACGCCTGGGTCGTGGGTGTCGGCACGGACTGGTGGCTCGTCTCAGGTGGCGCGGTCGACGAGCTGCCGGATCTCGCCGGCGCGTCCATCAGCCGGATCGATCGAGTGGGCGAGGAGTGGGTGGCGCTCCCCGCCATGATGTGGACGTCGGACGGCGTCGAATGGGAGCAGCGCGACGAAGCCTGGCCCAACGCGGCGTCGGGACAGGGCTACGTCGCTGCGGTCACAGAGACGGACCGTGGCGCTCTGGCCGTGGGCCTCGACGAGTTCCGCCTGTGGGCCGTGGCTGCTTCGACGGATGCCGGGAGGACGTGGTACCAGGTCACCGAGCCGGTTCCGACTACGCCGGTGTCTCTCATCCGGCCGGTGCCGGGAGGGTTCACCGCCATGGCGGCGCTTCCCCGCAGCACCGAGCAGATCGTCCGTAGCCTCGACGGCATCGCCTGGGAGCCGTTCATGGACGGTGACCTGGTGGCGATTGCCGAGCCTCCGGCCGTGGTGACCCCCGACGGTCGTCTGGTGGTGCTCGACACCAACGACGAGTACCCCGCCCCCGCCGAGGGGGTGGCGGCGGTGATCCGGGGTCCCGAAGGCGACATCACGGTGGTAGCAGGCGGAAGTTTGTGGACCCAGCCCCCCGCCGGCATCGTCAGTCCCCCTGACTGGGTCGAGCTCCCCCTCGATCCCATCCACGGGCTGTCGGCGGCCGATGTGCGACCCATTCCCGATGTGGGTGAGATGTACGTCCTTTCCGTCGACCGGGGAAGTGTGCGAATCCACCATTGGAACCCGGGGTCCTGAGGGGGTGAACGGATAGGGACGGTGCCCGCTCTGGACAGCGTCGACTGTGGGATTGGCTTCCACTCGCCGGACATCTATCCGCTCATCTCCTTGAGTGGCAATGCGTATGCGCATATGCGTATGATGCGCCCACCATGTCCACATCCTCGGCACGTCGTCGCCTGATCCGCTCCCTCCTTACGGACAACCAGGTCGCCTCCCAGGCCGACATCGTCGACTTCCTGTCCGATCGCGGGTTCCGGGTGACGCAAGCCACGGTCTCGAGGGATCTGGCCGGCATCGGGGCCACCAAGAACGGCGATCACTACGTGCTGGGAGGGGCCGATCAGCACGACGGGGCGGAAATGGCCCTCGCCGGGATCATCGACGCCTTCGTCGACTCGATCGAAGCCTCGGGCAACCTGGTGGTGCTCAAGACCCCGCCGGGGGCGGCCCAGGTCGTGGCCGCCGCCCTCGACCGTGTGGCGTACGACGTCATGGCCGGGTGCGTGGCCGGGGACGACACCGTGATCATCGTGGTCAGCGAACGGGGCAGCGGACGAGGGTTCGCCGAACAACTTCAAGATCTCGGAGCAAGCGTATGAAGGTCGTACTCGCCTACTCGGGGGGTCTCGACACCTCCGTCATCCTCGCCTGGCTGAGGGAGACCTACGGGGCCGAGGTGGTGGCCTACACAGCCGATGTCGGTCAGGGAGACGAGGTGGCGGAGGCCAAGGCCAAGGCCCTGGCCACGGGAGCCGTGCAGTCTGTGGCAGAGGATCTGACCGGCGAGTTCGTCAGCGACGCCGTATTCCCCGCCCTCCGCGCCTCGGCCATCTACGAGGGGTATTACCTGCTGGGAACCTCGCTGGCGCGGCCGATCATCACACGTGGCCTGATGCGAACCGCCAAAGCGGTGGGGGCCGATGCCATCGCCCACGGCGCCACCGGAAAGGGCAACGACCAGGTCAGGTTCGAGCTCTCGGCCTACGCCATCGACCCCGACATCAAGGTCATCGCCCCCTGGCGGGAGTGGGACCTGCGGGGTCGGGCCGATTGCATCGCCTACGCCGAGGCCCGCGGCATCCCTGTCCCGGTCACCGCCGAGAAGCCCTATTCGATGGACGCCAACCTGCTTCACATCTCGTACGAGGGCGGTCTTCTCGAGGATCCGTGGGCGGCCCCGCCTCGGGGCATGTTCAAGATGACGGTCGACCCCGAGGACGCTCCCGACGACCCCGAGTACGTCACGATCACGTTCGAGGCGGGGACGCCGGTGGCCATCGACGACGAGAAGCTCGATCCTGTGGAGTTGCTGACCCGGGCCAACGAGATCGCCGGACGCCACGGTGTCGGGAGGATCGACATCGTCGAGAACCGCTTTGTGGGGATGAAGAGCCGGGGGGTGTACGAGACGCCGGGCGGCACCTTGCTGTATCACGCCCACCGTGGCGTCGAGTCGATCACGCTCGATCGAGAGGTCACGCATCTCCGCGACGAGCTGGTTCCTCGCTACGCCGAGATGGTCTACAACGGCTTCTGGTTCTCACCGGAGCGACGCGCCCTGCAGGCGTTCATGGACGACATCCAGCGCCGGGTCAACGGCCAGGCCCGGCTCAAGCTGTACAAGGGCGGGGTCTCGATCGAGGGCCGCCGTTCGGAGCATTACGACCTGTACGACCAGGCCACCGCCACCTTCGAGCAGGACGACGTCTACGACCAGGCCGACGCCGCCGGCTTCATACGCCTCAACGCTCTCCGCCTCCGCAAACTGGGCGAGGAACTCCTGGGCGAGGGCGAGTGACCCTCTGGAGCGGCCGCTTCACCGACGCCCCCGACGACGTCCTCTGGGCGTACACCGCATCCTCCGTCGACCGGCGTCTCCTCCCCTTCGACATCCGCGGCTCCCTGGCTCACGTCGCAATGCTGAAGAGCACCGGCATCCTCGATCCGGAGGAGGCCGACGTCCTCAGCGCCGGTCTCCACCAGATCGCGGCCGACGCCGATGACGGCCTGTTCGAGTTTCTCGATTCCGACGAGGACGTGCACTCGGCGGTCGAACGCCGTCTCATCGAGATCGTCGGCCCGGTCGGGGGCAAGCTCCACACGGGGCGATCCCGCAACGATCAGGTGGCCCTCGATCTCCGCCTCTATCTGGTCGACGCCGCTAATGCGCGCATCTCCGACCTGGCCGCCCTGGTGGATGTCCTGGCAGGTCTGGCTGAACGCCACATCGACGACGTGGTCCCCGCCTACACCCACCTTCAACAGGCGCAGGCCATCTCGCTCGGCCACCACTTCGCCGCCCACGCCTGGGCAGCTTTGCGTAGCGCCGCCCGCTTCGGCGACGCCGTCTCCCGCCTGGCCGTATCCCCCCTGGGAGCGGGAGCGGCGGGGGGTTCGTCTCTGCACCTCGACCCGGCGGTCACGGCGGCCGAGCTCGGCTGGGGCGCCCACTTCTCCAACTCCCTGGACGCGGTAGGAGCCCGCGACTTCGCTTCCGAGTACGGCTTCTGTTGCGCCCAGCTCATGGTCGATGTGTCGCGGCTCGCCGAGGAGCTGGTCCTGTGGGCGAGCTCGGAGTTCGGATGGGTGACGTTCGAGGATGCCTTCACCACCGGATCCTCGGCCCTGCCACAGAAAAAGAACCCCGACATCGCCGAGCTGGCCCGGGGACGGGCGGCCGGCGCCATCGGTGGGCTCACCGCCCTCCTCGCCCTTCAGAAGGGCCTCCCCCTCGCATACAACCGTGATCTGCAGGAGGACAAGACCCACGTCTTCGCCCTCGACGACATGGCCGCTGCCACCATCGGCGCTGTCGGGGCAATGCTCGATCACGCCGAGTTCCATCCGCCGGCCCCGGCGAGCTGGACCACGGCGCTGGACCTGGCCGAGTCTCTCGTCGGTCGCGGCGTCCCCTTCCGGGAGGCGCACATGGCCGTCGGCCGATTGGTCGGCGCCCTCGTCGCCGACGGACGGGACCTGGCCGGTGCCGTCGTCGCCGATCTGGAAACGGCCGACCCCGCGTTCGAGCCGTCAGACCTGGAACTCGTCGACCCGGCGGTGTCAGTGCGCCGCCGCCGCTCCCCGGGAGGAGGCTCCCCGGATTCGGTCCGGGCACAGGTGAAAGCCCTCCGCCGAGCCGCCGCGGAGTGGCGTAGGGGGATCGCCGAAGGCGAGGGGTGACCGCAGCTTTGTCCCCCACGAAGTGGGGGAAGGTCCCTGCCACCGGAGCGCAGCGGAGGTGGGAGGTAGGGGGATGCCCGAAGGGCAGGGCGGACCCGTGGCGGACCTTCATACAGGTTCTCCTGGTGGGAGCGTGCCCCCTACCCCACCGGCTCCGCCGGCGGGGGCCCCTTCCCCCTGTCGCTTCGCTCCAGGGGGACAAAGGCTCGGGCCCCTTTCCCCTGTCGCTTTGCTCCAGGGGACAAAGCTTCCGCCTTCCGGCTTCGTTAGCGTTGCTTGTCATGTTCCGACGTCGTGCGCCGTCGCTTCCCAAGCGGCGTCAGAAAGTCTTGGGCGCCGAGATGGCGTTCATCGACGTGGGTGAGGGAAGACCCATCGTGTTCCTGCACGGGAACCCCACCTCCTCCTACCTGTGGCGCAACGTCATCCCCGAGGTCGCCCACCTGGGACGGTGCATCGCTCCCGACCTGATCGGCATGGGCGACTCGGAGAAGGTCGGGACCGGGCCGCGCTCGTATCGCTTCATCGACCATCGGACGTACCTCGACGCCCTCCTCGACGTCCTCGGCGTGTACCGCGACGTCACGATCGTCGGCCACGACTGGGGCGGTGCCCTGGGCTTCGACTGGGCCAACCGCCATCGCCCGGCCGTGAGGGGCATCGTCTACATGGAGACGCTCGTCATGCCCCTCACCTGGGACGACTGGCCGGCGAGTGGGCGGAGCGTCTTCGCCGCCATGCGTTCGTCCGCCGGGGAGGAACTGGTGCTCGACAAGAACGTCTTCATCGAGCGAATCCTCCCCGCATCCGTCATTCGGCCCCTGTCCGACGACGCGATGGCCGAGTACCGCCGGCCTTACCGTGAGAGAGGGGAGGGGCGGCGCCCGATGCTGAGCTGGCCGCGGGAGATCCCCATCGGGGGCGAGCCGGCAGCCGTGGGACAGGTGGTCGAAGACTACGGACGGTGGTTGGCCGAGGCACCTGTGCGCAAGCTCTTCATCAACGCCGACCCGGGATCGATCCTCGTCGGGCGGCAGCGGGAGTTCTGTCGGACGTGGCCCAATCAGACCGAGGTCACGGTGCCGGGCGTGCATTTCCTCCAGGAAGACTCCGGCGTCCAGATCGGGCGGGCCATCGCCGAGTGGTACGTCTGACGGGGCCATAGGAGGTCCCCTCTAGACCGGCGTCGGGTCCGGTGGCGGATACCCTGATCTCCTGTGCTCCTGCTCGCCGTCCCGGCTGTCGCTCTGACAGTGGTGACCCTCGCCGCCTTCTTCGGCCGGTGGTCCTGGTTGCTCGACGTCCTGGCCAACTTCCGACCCCAGTACGTGGTGGTGCTGGGGGCAATGGCGGCCATCCTCTTTCTCGGACGGTGGCGCAAGACGGCCGGGATCGCCCTGGCCGGGGCGC
The DNA here is from genome assembly GCA_035250025.1 of Acidimicrobiia bacterium. Classification (GTDB taxonomy): domain Bacteria; phylum Actinomycetota; class Acidimicrobiia; order Spongiisociales; family ZC4RG35; genus DATFFO01. The sequence goes on along the minus strand of DATFFO010000124.1, from coordinate 997 downwards.
TCGTGAACGCCGTCGTCGTCGTCCCGCTCTTCTGGGGAGGAGGGACCACCGTGCCGCCTGAGGAGCCGCTCACGGTGTTGTCTTTCAATCTCAGGGCATCGAACGACCGCTTCGGAGACGTTGTGGAGTACATCCGCAGCGTCGATGCCGATGTGGTGTTCCTTCACGAGGTTTCCCGGCCCTGGGAGGTGGCCATCGAGAGTGCCGGCCTGGGCTATCAGGTCACGAAATCGCGCAGCGAGGAACTGATCTTCGGCACCCTGGTGTTGTCCCAGTCGGGCGACGAGGTGACGAGCTTCGGGTTCACGCTCGAGGGCGCCCGAGCGGTCGAGGTGATCCATGACGGCGTCGCGATGTTGGGAATCCATACGCTGGCGCCGACCACGGAGGAGCGCTCTGGGCTCCGCAACGCCCAACTCGAGTTCGCGGGTGACTGGGCCAGCGAGCAGGAGCGCGCCCACCTCGTGACAGGCGACTTCAATTCGACGCCCTGGTCCTACGGGTTCCGTCGTCTGCAGTCAACCACGGGGCTGCGCAACTCACAGCGAGGATTTGGGATCGAGGCGAGCTTCCCGACCGTCTCGTTCTTCGCCTTCCGGGTGCCGATCGACCATCTGCTCCACTCGGAAGAGTTGGTCGTCACGGACCGCCGGCTGGGGCCGGCCCTCGGTTCCGACCATTTCCCGCTGATAGTCGATCTCTGGGTTCCGGGTAGCGTGGAGGAGTGATGGCAGATCGATACCACGACCACCGCGCCCGCCTGCTCGAGACCATCGGCCCCGACGGCATTGCCATCATCCCCGCCGCCGAGGAGACGATCCGCAACGACGATGTCACCCACGATTTCCGCCAGGACTCGAACTTCGTATATCTGACCGGATTCGAAGAGCCCGACGCGGTGTGCGTCATGGCGCCGGGTCACCCCGACGGCGAGTACGTCCTGTTCGTTCGCCCCCGGGACCCGGAGATGGAGTCGTGGAACGGCTACCGGGCGGGA
>DATFFO010000123.1:0-16568 GCA_035250025.1 Acidimicrobiia bacterium | reverse complement strand
CGCTCGTTGCGCCAGCCCGATCGGTATCCCCCGCATGAACGGGATCGGATAGAAGAGGAGGATCCCGAAGAAGTTGAACAGGGTGTGCACCAGGGCGATGGTGAGCCCCTCTGGCCCCGCCGCGGCCAGAGAGGCGAGGATGGCTGTGATGGTGGTGCCGAGGTTGGCCCCCAGGGTGATCGGGTAGGCGGTCTGCAGCGTCAGGACCCCGGCCGCCAGCATCGGGATCAGGATCGAGGTCGTGATCGACGAGCTCTGGACCAGCATCGTCACGACCATTCCCATGGCCATACCGCCGAGCCCGGCGCCGCGCTCGAGGATGCGGTTGATCGAGCGCTCGATCCCTCCTGCCATGAGCTGGCGCATCAGCTTCGTGATGAATCCGAGCGCCACGAAGATCAGGACCACGCCGATCACCAGCAGCAGCGTTCCCCGCACGGCGGTCGAGAGGTCGGCGAGAGCGCCATCGAGGAGTTCCATGGGCAGGCCGACGGCCGTCCTGATCGGACTTTCTCCCGCCACGCCCCCTCCGTTGCCGGTCTCGCCGAACAGGTCGGTGAGGGCGGTGGCCGTCTTGGATAGGAAGCCGGTCGTCAGCTCCAGGGGGAGGGCCACGGCCACCGTGAGCACGTTGAAGAAGTCGTGGACGACGGCGCCGGAGAACGCTCGTCGGAACTCCTGTCCCTGGCGGACATGGCCGAACGACACCAATGTGTTGGTGATCGTCGTCCCGATATTGGCCCCCATGATCATCGGCACCGCCGCCGTCACCGAGAGAGCGCCGGCCCCGACCAGCCCGACGATCGTCGACGTCGTGACGGACGACGACTGGACGAGAGCCGTCGCCAGCATGGCGGCAAACAGCGCCGCCACCGGGTTGTTGACCTTGTCGAACACGCTCTCGGCGAAGTCCTCACCGAAGGCGCCGATCCCCGCCTCCAGCCCGGAAATGCCGATGAGGAAGATGTAGAGAAGCCCGAGCACCGCGACGACGGAGAGGATCGTCTGCGAGGTGGTGCGGGCCGACGTGGGCGGGGGGCTCTGGTCCAACGCGGCCGAGACGTTACCCGCCGTTCACCCCGCGTTCGATTCCCGACAATGCCATCAGGTATCCGGTGGCTCGCTCGGCCAACTCGTAGCGCCCCATCAACTCCTTGAAGCGTGGCCCGTGGTTCGCCTCCTCCAGGTGGGCGAGCTCATGGACGATGACGAAGTCCAGCACCCAGGCCGGAACCCGGGTGAGGCGGTTGGAGATGCGGATACGGCCCTGGGAGGAGGTGCAGGACGCCCAGCGGCTGGTCTGGCGATCGGACCACTCGATCGACTCCGGCTTTGGCAATTGATAGCGGCGGGCGAGATCCGCCGCCCGGGCGGTGAGGTCGGTCTCCTCGGACGTCATCTTGCGCTTCACCCGGGCCACGAGGGCCTCGACCATTCGGCTCTCCACGTCGGCGGGCATGCCGGCGGGTACCAGGACTCTCACCGTCCCGCCGACGACCTGGGCGGAGAGAGTCTTCTTGCGCCGGGCGCTGCGGACGATCTCAACTGGGGGAGGGTTGGAGGGCATTGGTGATATCCGTCGGTAGATGGTCGATGTGGTGGAGCACGTCCCAGCTCCCGATGCGGAGAACCGTAAACCCATGGTTCTGGAGATAGGCGTCTCGTTGTCGCATGTCGCCACCCTGCCAGGGGGGAGAGACAGAAAGCCGAGGGCGAACCGATCCGGCGCCTTTCAGGTGCGGGTCGAAGTGGGGAAAACCACACCAAGAAATGGAGGCTGGTGCCCTGTCCGGCATGCCAGGCATCAGGCATGCTGATGCCATGCCGATCTCGGTGTTCCTGGCGGACGACAACCTTCTCATCAGAGAGGGGGTGAAGGCCCTGATCGAGCTCGATCCCGACCTCGAGGTGGTCGGAATCGGTGACGACTTCGACAGCCTGGTACGGGGAGCGGAGGCCGCCGAGCCGCAGGTGGTCGTGACCGATATCCGGATGCCCCCCACGTTCCGGAGCGAGGGCATCGAGGCCGCCCGCGTGGTGCGCAAACGCCACCCAGGCACGGGCGTGGTCATCCTTTCCCAGTACGACGACCCGGAGTACGTCGTCTCGCTGCTGGCCGACGGGGCCGCCGGCTACGCCTACCTGCTCAAGGATCGGGTCGCCGAAGGAGACCAGCTGGCGCGGGCCATCAAGGAGGTGGCCTCGGGAGGGTCGATGCTCGACCCCCAGATCGTCTCCGCCCTCACCCACCCCATTGACGCCGGCGGCATGCTGACCCCGGCCGATGAGGACCTGCTGCGCCGGGTGGCCGAGGGAACCCCGATCAAGGCGATGGCAGTGGCGCTCGCCACCACCCCTGCCGACGTCGACGGCCGCATCGACCGCCTGTTCCGGACGTTGGCCGACGAGGTCAGCGCCGGGGACAGCCACGCCGTGGACCGTCTCAAGACCCTGCATCAGGCGATCATGGAGCGAGAGGAGCAGGGCGAGACCCTCTCTCGCTTTCTCCCGGGAGGCCTGGCCGAGAAGCTCCGCACCGAAGGGCGCCGCATCGGCGAGACCGAGGAACTGGTCGTGTCTGTGCTCATGTGCGACATCCGTAGCTATTCGACCATCGCCGAGAAGGCTGACCCGGCCCAACTGGCCGGTCAGCTCAACGAGCACCGCGCCTCGATGAACCACGCCATCCTCGACCAGGAGGGCACAGTCATGCAGTTCGTCGGCGACGCCGTGATGGCCGTGTTCGGCGCCCCGCGGCCCCTGGCCGACCATGCCGACAGGGCTGTGGCGGCGGCGCAGGCGATGCACGCCGCTCAGGGGGACCTCAACGGCCGGTGGGCTCAGCAGGGACGGGAGGCGTTCGGGCTCGGGATCGGGATCACCACCGGCCCCGTGGCTGCTGCGCTGCTCGGTTCGGAGGAGCGCCTCGAGTACACCGTGGTCGGCGACACCGTCAACCTCGGCCAGCGCATTCAGCAATGGGCCGAGCCAGGGGAGACGGTGCTCGGTGATGTGACCTTCTCCATGCTCTCTCAGCCGCCCGACTGCGATGCCCTCTCACCGGCACTGGTGAAGGGTCGGGAGACTCCGGTCACGGCGTACCGGTTTCCAAGGCGCCGGTCATGAACCGTCGCCGAATTCTCGCCTGGGGGATGACCCTGGCGGTGTTTACGGTGGCCGGCACTTTCCTCGCCACCAGCATGGGGCAGTTCGGCCAGCCGTTCGTGGCCGAGCTCGCGTGGTTGCTCCTCCCGTGTATCACAGCCCTCGCCTCACTTCTGATACTCAGCTCGAGGCCGGACAACAGCATCGGATGGGTCCTGATGGCGTGGGCGGTAGGGATGGTCCTGTCGGGGGTGGCACCTCTCCCGCTGGTGGGCTTTGACGAGGCCTCCGAGCTGACGATTTTGACCTGGTTTCTCATCTGGTTCGCCGGGGTTTCCTGGGTCTTGCTCATTTACCCGATCTTCCACCTGTTCATGGTCTTCCCGACCGGGCGTCTTCCCAGCAAGCGCTGGCGGTGGCTGCTGTGGCTCGAGCTGGGCTCGCTGGCCCTGTTCCTCGCCCTGACGGTGTTCTCGACCAACGTGGAGTTCGACGTGCTGGGAATCCTGGTGCCCAACCCGATCGGGTTCATCGGTGACGACTTCTGGAGTCGGTGGTTCCCGATCCCGTGGACGGCCATCCTCCTCCTGCTGACTCTCGGTAGCGCCTCGGCCGCCTTCTTCCGATACCGCCAGGCCGCCCCCGAGGAGCGCATGCAGATCAAGTGGCTCCTCTACGCCATCAGCGTCTTCGTCGTCGTCTATGCCGCCCTGGCCGTCGGCAGCGACTGGGAATTGGGAGCGGGGGTGGATGTGGTCTTTGCCTTGAGCCTCGCCGGCATCCCCGTGACCATCGCATTGGCGGTCGTGAAGTTCCGGCTCTACGACATCGACGCGGTCATCTCCCGGACTCTCGTGTATGCCACCCTTGCCCTCTTCATCACCGGCGCATACGTGGGAGTGGTCGTCGGCCTTGGATCGCTGTTGGGATCAGACGACGCCGCCCCCCTTCCGTTCGTGGCAACGGTCTTCGTGGCGGTGCTCTTCCAGCCTCTCCGCGAGCGCCTGCAGAAAGTTGCCGACCGCGTCGCCTACGGCCGACGGGCAACCCCCTACGAGGCGCTCTCGGCCTTCAGCCGTCGCCTGTCGGCCACCGACGAGAGCCTGCTCGACCAGGCCGTCCGATCCTTGGTCGACGGGACGTCCGCCCGTCAGGCGGCGGTGTGGGTTCGGGAAGGAGACATGCTGGTGCGGAGCCGGGTCTGGCCCGGTGACTCCGCCGATCCCGAAACCTGCCCTGTTGGAGTCGAGGTGATCCCCGGCACCGATCAGACGGCCTGGGTCACCCACGAGGGCCGCCGGCTCGGTGCGTTGACCCTGCGTTTCCCCCGGGGCCAGGCCGCCACACCAACCGATGAGCGTCTGCTGGTCGAGCTGGCGAGCGGCATGGGACTGGCGCTCCAGAACCTCACCCTTACCCGCAGCCTCCACCAACGGGTGGACGAGCTCCGCCAGTCGCGAAGACGAATCGTCTCCGTCCAGGATGAGACCCGACGCCGCCTTGAGCGCGATCTCCACGACGGCGCCCAGCAGCAGCTGGTGGCCCTCAAGGTCAAGCTCTCGCTGGCCGCCAAGATGGCGACCGACTCACCCCGAACGGCCGAAGTGTTGTCGGGCCTCAACGCCGAGGCCGAAACCGCCATCCAGTCGATGAGGGCGCTCGCCCGGGGGATCTACCCGCCGTTGCTCGAAGCAGAAGGCTTGGGCCCGGCCATCTCAGCGCTGGCCCGGGGGGCTTCCGTGCCTGTATCCGTGGACCTGGCGGGGATAGGGCGACACCCGACACAGATCGAGTCCACTGTCTACTTCTGCGTCGCCGAGGCGCTCCAGCACGCCATCCGGCACGGCCGGGCTCGCTCGGTCCACATCTGGATCAGGGTCGAGGGGAACGAGCTGGCGTTCACCCTTCGTCACGACGGGGTTCCCGCCGAGGGTCTGAGCAACGGATCGATCAACCTGGCCGATCGGCTCGATTCGGTGCGCGGCCGCCTCGACATGGACGCCAACGGAGACGGTCTCACGGGCAGGATCGCGCTGCCCGAGCGAGCCCTGCGATGAGTCGTAGTCGGATCGACACACGGGGAAAGCTGGCCGTTGGGTTGGCGCTGGTCGTCGTGGCCGCCACCGTCGGGCTGTTCCTGCTCTCGTTCTCGCGCAGCCCGGTCAGCGGGAACGGCGAAGCCCTCGACAGGGCCCTGTGGCTCTTGGTGCCCCTTGTCGCGGCGGTCGGATCGCTCCTGATCCTCACTCAGCGAGGAAACAATGCCGTGGGTTGGCTGCTGATGGTCAGCGCGGTAGGGACGGCCGCCACCACGTTCGGGGTGGAGTCCTTGACCCCGATAGCCGAGGAGCCCGCGGCCATCGATGCGGGTCTGTGGCTGCTTCTCTGGTTCGACAGCTGGTCGTGGATTCTCACACTTTTCCCGATGGTCGCCATCGTCCTGGTCTTCCCGAACGGTCGCCTGGTCAGTCCGCGCTGGCGTTGGCTCCTGTGGCTCGAGTTGGGACTCATCGCATTTCTCATGCTGTTGGGCGCCTTCGGCCCCACGATGGCACCTTCCGGTGGGTGGGACGGAGTCGTTCCCTGGATGGCCGACAACCCCGTGGGGATTCTGCCGTCGACCTGGGATGCGGCGATCGGCATCGCCTGGGTCATGGGATTTCTCACTTTGCTGGTCGGGACGTCCGTGTCGGTCGTCGTCCGCTACCGGCGGGCCGATCCCATCGAGCGGCATCAGCTCAAGTGGCTGCTCTTCTCCTTCTCCCTCCTGGTCCTGGTGCTCCTGGTGAGCGGCTTGCTCCCCGGCGCGGAGTCTCTGCCGGAGGTGATCGCTCTTGATGTCGCCCTCCTCTCCCTACCGGTGGCCATTGCCGTCGCCGTTCTGCGGTATCGCCTTTACGACATCGACGCGGTTATCTCCCGCACCCTGGTGTGGTCGGGGAATGCCATCCTCATGGCGGGCTTCTACCTCTCCCTCGTCGCATTCCTCGGTGTCGTGGGCATCGGCATAAGCGCCGTGCTCTTCCAGCCCGCCCGGCGGTGGTTGCAGCGTGTCGCCAGCCGGATCGTGTACGGCAAGCGCGCCACCCCCTACGAAGTGCTCTCCGACCTGACCCAGGCGCTCAACAGCGTGGAGTCCTCTAAGGGACTGCTGGACCGGACTGCCCGGCGACTGGGAGAGGCGACCGCGGCCGAGGCGGCGGCTGTTTGGGTGGCGGTCGGGCCTGAATTGCGACCGGTCGGATGGTGGCCCGAGGAGAACCCGGCGACGAGCCCGCTGACCTGGGAGAGCCTCCCGGGTCACGTCACGAGCATTGGACCCGAGGACCAGCCGCTCGGTGCTTTGACCGTGGTGAAGCGAAGGGGCGACCCGGTCACTCCCACCGAGCAGCGCCTGATCGAGGACCTGGCCGGGTCGTCAGCCTCTGTCTTGCACAACGCCGTGCTCGTCGAGGAACTCACCGAGCGGGCCGCCGAGCTGGCCGCCTCACGGCGCCGCCTGATGGAGGTCCAGGACTCCGAACGCCGTCGGATGGAACAGGAACTGGACGAAGGTGCCCAGCAACTCGTGGTGTCCTTGAAAGTCAAGCTGAACGTCGCCGCCCGCCTGGCCCGAACCGAGGGCGCGGAGACCCTGGCCACCCTCCTCGACAGCATGGACAACGAAGCCCGGGAGGCGATAACCCAGATCCGATCCCTCGCCCGCGGGCTGTACCCGCCCCTCCTCGAAGCCGAGGGTCTCGAGACGGCGGTCCGCGCCCTGGTCGAGGCCTCGCCCGCCCGCGTCTCGATGACTTCCGACCTGGGCGCCGACACACGGTTCCCTCTCGAGCTCGAGGCGGCGATCTTCTTCTCGATCTCCGAAGCCCTGACCAACGCCACCAAGCACGCTGGCGCAGAAGCCATCGCGGTGAGCCTCGAACGCTCCGGACAGGTGCTCACATTCCTCGTGAGCGACAGCGGTCCCGGTTTCGACCCCACCGCCCTGCCGACTGGCTCGGGCCTGCGCAACATGGCCGACCGCCTCGATGCCGTTGGCGGGAACGTCGAGATCGTGTCCGCCCCCGGACAGGGGGCGCGGATCCGGGGCGTCGTGCCGCTCGCCCGCCAGTCAGGCGTCCTCGAGCCAGTAGGCGGTTAGCGTCTCGGGCTCCAGGTCCGACTTCGAGATGAATCCGACCGCACCCGACGCCAGCGCGGCTTCCTCGAACTCGCCGGCTTCGTACGTCGACATCGCCAGGACCTTTACCGCCGGGTTGGCAGCGACGATCCGCCGGGTCGCCTCGAGACCGTCGATGTCAGGCAGATTGACATCCATGAGCACCATGTCCGCGCCGAGTTCGGCGGCCATCTTCACACCTTCCTCGCCGGTGGCTGCCTCACCCACCACCGTGTATCCGTCGAGTAGACCGACTACGAGCCGGGCAGCTGACCGGAACGGCTCCTGGTCGTCGACGATCAGTACCCGCACAGTCATGGGGCGGCCTTGCCGGCTAGGTAGGCCAGGACCGCCTTGACCCGGCGGTTGGTGTCGCCGTCCGGGGCCAGATCGAGCTTGGTGAAGATGGCGTTGACATGCTTCTCGACGGCCCTCTCCGAGACGAAGAGACGGTCGGCGATGCCCGTATTCGAACTGCCGCTGGCGAGCTCTTCCAGCACCTGACGCTCACGACTGGTCAGGCGCGCCAGGCTGTCGGATCCGGTATTGACCCGAGCCTGCACGAGGGCGTCTACCACCTGCGGGTCCATTGCCGACCGACCCTGCCGGACGGCCTCGATTGCATCGTCGAGCTGATCCATGTCGCCCACCCGCTCCTTCAAGAGATAGGCCATCCCGGCCGAGCCGTGTGCAAAAAGGCGCAGGGCGTACTCAGGCTCTACATACTGGCTGAGGACGACCACTCCGATGTCGGGATGCTCGCGGCGGATCTCGAGTGCCGCCCGGATGCCCTCGTCCGTCCGTGTCGGAGGCATCCGGATGTCCGTGATCACCACGTCGGGCTGGCGCTTCGCCACCGCCGCCATGAGCCCGTCGAAGTCCTCGCACATCTCGAGTAGTTCGTAGGTGCCGGCGTGCTCCAGAAGGAGCCGGATGCCCTCCCGGACGATGTAACTGTCCTCGGCCAGGACGAGGCTGACGCTCACCCCAGCATTCTACTGGTCGAGCCATTCCCCGCTCCGGAACGCGGGCGGGAGGCTGCTTCCGTGCCTCTTCTACCCTGGTGGTGTGCAGGAGAGACCGCGGCCTTCGGAGATTCCCGACGCCCCCGGTGCCTACATGTTCCGCGATGCCCACGGCAAGGTGGTCTATGTCGGCAAGGCGGCGTCGTTGCGCTCGCGCGTCTCGTCGTACTTCGGGCGGGGGCTGATGCCCCGCACCCAGGCGATGGTGGACAGTGCCGAGGCCGTCGAGTGGATCATCACCGGCAACGAGGTCGAGGCGTTGATGCTGGAGTACAGCCTCCTCCAGCGCCACCGCCCTCGTTTCAACGTCCGGCTGGTCGACGACAAGTCCTATCCCTACCTGGCGATCACCCGCAGCGACGAGTGGCCCCGGGCGATGGTCATGCGGGGGCGCAAGCGCAAGGGCAACGAGTACTTCGGGCCGTTCGCCCACGCCTACGCCATCCGCAAGACGCTCGACCTACTCCTCCGGACGTTCCCCATCCGCACCTGCTCGGACGGGCTCTTCAAGCGCCAGCGCGCCCAGGGCAGGCCGTGCCTGCTCTATCACATCGAAAAGTGCTCGGGTCCCTGCGTCTACGAGGTGGAGCCAGCCGAGTACACCGAGATGGTCGACGGCCTCGCCGCCTTCCTGCGGGGCGACACCGAGCCGGTGATCGACCGGCTCACCGCCGACATGCATGGCGCCTCCGACCGCCTCGAGTTCGAGCAGGCGGCCCGATACCGCGACCGCCTCGCCGATGTGCGGCGGGCGCTGGAGCGACAGGAGGTCGTCACCGAGAAGCCCGAGGACTTCGACCTCATCGCCCTGTTCGGCGATGAGCTGGAGACCGCCGTCCAGGCGTTGCACGTGCGCCGGGGCCGGGTGGTGGGCCGGCTAGGAACGGTGGTCGACCGGGTCGAGGACCTGACCGACGCCGAGCTGCTGGGACGGATGCTGCGCGAGCTCTACGGCCAGGAGGCTCCCCCGCGCCTGGTAGTCGTGCCGATGCAACCGGACGAACCCGAGATCTTCGAAGCCTGGCTGAGCGAGCGCCGCCAGGGGAGGGTGGAGATACGGGTGGCCCGGCGCGGCGCCAAGCGCCGCTTGATGGAGACGACTGAGGTGAATGCCCGGGAGGCATTCGCCCGCCATCGTCTCAAGCGTCACCAAGATCACAACGCCCGGGCCCGGGCGCTGCGCAGCCTCCAGGACGTGCTCGATCTGCCCGAGGCGCCGCTCCGGATCGAAGCCTTTGACATCTCCACCCTCCAGGGCACGAATACCGTTGCCTCGATGGTGGTGCTCGAAGACGGTCTGCCCCGCCGCTCCGACTACCGGCGCTTCAAGATCCGCACCGTCGACGGCCAGGACGACTTCGCCTCCATGGAAGAGACGATCCGCCGTCGCTTCAAGGCATACCTGGCCGAGCGGGACAGGGGAGTGGACGAGACTTCGAGGTTCTCTTACCCGCCGTCGCTGATCGTCATCGACGGGGGTCTGGGTCAGCTGGGCCGGGCGGTGAAGGTGCTCGATGAGCTCGACCTCGACATCCCCGTGATCGGCCTCGCCAAGAAGATGGAGGAGGTCTACCTCCCCGACAAGCCCGACCCGATCGTCATCCCCCGCGACGCCGAGGCCCTCTACCTCCTCCAGCGGGTGCGAGACGAGGCCCACCGCTTCGCCATCACATACCACCGCAACCTCCGCTCCAAGTCGATGGTCGACTCGATCCTCGACGAGATCCCCGGCCTCGGCCCGGCCAGGAAGAAGGCGCTGATGAGGCGCTTCGGTTCCCTCAAGCAGATGCGCGGCGCCGGTCGCGACGACCTGGCCGAGGTGGTGCCGGACGCCGTAGCCAACGATCTCTACGCCGCCCTCCACAGCTGAGCGTGCGGCCTTGTCCCCCCCGCCCTTCGGGCATCCCCATACCAACCGCTCAGGGATCCCCCCTTTGTCCCCCTGAGCGCAGCGAAGGGGCCCCCGCCGGCGGAGCGCAGCGGAGTCGGTGGGGTAGGGGGGCCGATCGTTCCCACCAGGGAGAGTCTCTATTGAAGGGGGGACAAAGCGATCCTTGTACCCTGCGGACCATGGCCGATGCCCGTGAGCTGGAACCTGTCGAGCGGCCCCTCGTCCTGGTCGTGACCGGGATGTCGGGCGCCGGGAAGTCGTCTGCCGCCGACGTCCTGGAAGACACCGGTTCCACCGTCATCGACAACCTGCCGCCGGCGCTCCTGGCGCAGGTCGTCGACTACAACGCCGTCGCCGAGGACCAGCGACGCCTGGCCGTCGTGGTGGACGTGCGGGGCGGAGGGGCACTGGAGGCGTTGCAGGACGTGATCCAGGAGCTGGCTCAGAGCGGGGTTCGGACCGCCCTCCTGTTCCTCGACGCCGACGACAACGCCATCATGCGCCGCTACGAGGAGAACCGCCGGCCGCACCCGCTCGGCTACGCAACCGTCGAGGAGTCCCTGGCAGTGGAGCGTCGTTTGCTGGGTGGTCTCAAGGAGATGGCGGACGTCGTCATCGACACGACCGACCTCAACATCCATCAACTCCGGCGCCGCATCAGCCAGGACTTCAGCAGCGATGCCGGCGCCCGGCCGATGCAGGTCTCGGTCGGATCGTTCGGGTTCAAGCACGGCACGCCCCGCGATGCCGACCTCGTCTTCGACGTCCGTTTCCTTCCCAACCCGCACTGGGTGCCGGAGTTGCGGGACAAGCGCGGCACCGACCAGGAGGTCTCGGACTATGTCCTGGGCAGCGAAGACGCCCGCGAGTTCGTGGACCGCATCGAGGAACTCGTCTCGTTCCTCATCCCCCGCTACGAAGCGGAAGGCAAGTCGTACGTGTCGATCGGCATCGGCTGTACCGGCGGGCACCACCGGTCGGTGGCGATCGCCGAGGACCTGGCCCGGCGGCTCGACGCCAGGGGGGTCAGCGCCGCCGTCCGCCATCGGGACGTCGAGCGGTGATCTCCGGTCAGGGGGGCTCGGTGTCGTATGCGACGCCGGTCCCCGAGACCGAATTGGAGCCGCTGCTCCTCGCCCCGTCCGGCCCGAGTGTGGTGGCGATCGGCGGCGGACACGGGCTGGCAGCTGCTCTCGAAGCCGTGCAGCTATACGCCGGCAAGGTGACTGCCATCGTCTCGGTGGCCGACGATGGAGGCTCATCCGGGCGCCTGATCGAGACGCTGTCGATGCCGGCCCCGGGCGACATTCGTCGTTGCCTGCTCGCCCTCACCCCGGAGCCGTCCCTGGTGTCTGAGCTCTTCGCCTATCGCTTCGACGCCGGCGACGTGTCCGACCACTCCCTCGGCAACCTGATGCTCGCCGCTCTCAACGACATCTACGGCGACTTCGACGCCGCCGTCTCCGCCGCCGGACGCATGCTGGGCGCCATCGGCGAGGTCGTGCCCGTTGCCACCGTTCCGACGGGAATCCGGGCAATGATCGATGGACAGGCGGTGGAGGGGCAGGTCTCGATCGCCCGAGCCCGCGGCGAGATCGAGACATTCGAGCTCGTGCCGCCCGGGTTGTCGCCGAATCCGCGGGCGCTCGAGGCCATTGTCAGCGCCGACCAGATCATCCTCGGCCCGGGTTCGCTCTTCACCTCTCTCATCGCCACGCTGCTCGTCCCGGGGATCGCCGAGACGGTGTTGCGCTCGAAAGCCCGGCGGGTGTTCGTGGCCAACCTCGTCACCCAGGACGGAGAGACCTGGGAACTCGACGGTGCCGGTCATCTTGACGCTTTGTCCCGCTTCGGCGGCGTCGACGGACCCGGGATGGTCGTCGCCCACGACGGCCCCCTCGACGTCCCGCCAGGCCTGAAGCGGGTCACCTTCGACGCCGACGCCATCGGCATGTGGGGGATCCACCTCGCCGACGTGGCCGCCCCCACCTCCGATTGGCCCGCCCACGATCCCTTCGCCCTGGCTCAGGTCCTCGAAGCCCTGATGGGTTAGAGAGCCGGACGTCGGGCGTTCGCTGGTGACGCAGCGGCTGTCCTCATGGGCCCTGCCAGAATGGAGCGCCATGGCTCGGCGATACCTGACCTTGGACGACCTCGAGCTCGATGGGCGCCGGGCGCTGGTCCGCTCGGACCTCAACGTGCCGCTGGAGGACGGCGAGGTATCGGACGATTTCAGGATCCGGATGGCGCTGGACACGGTCCGACGGGTGAGGGAGGCGGGAGCGGTCGCGGTGGTGTGCAGCCACCTGGGTCGTCCCGAGGGTGTCGATCCCGCCTTGTCCATGGCGCCGGTGGCAGGACGCATGGCGGAGTTGGCCGGGTTCGCGGTCGAAGCTGTGCCCGCAGTGACTGGACCCGAGGCCGAGGCTGCCGTCGCCAACGCCGGTCCCGGCGACGTCCTCCTCCTCGAGAACACCCGCTTCGAAGCCGGCGAGACCAAGAACGACGACGCCCTCTCCGACGGTTTCGCCCGCCTGGCGGACGTCTTCATAGACGACGCATTCGGCTCAGTCCACCGAGCCCACTCCTCGACTGTCGGTGTGGCCGAGCGTCTCCGTTCGGCGGCCGGGCCCCTGCTGGTGGCGGAACTGGAAGCCTTCGACCGCCTCCTCGTCGACCCCGACCGGCCCTACGTCGTGGTGCTGGGCGGCGCCAAGGTGTCCGACAAGCTGGGCGTGATCGACAATCTCCTACCCAACGTCGACACGATGTTGATCGGCGGGGGAATGTGCTTCACCCTCCTCGCCGCCCAGGGCAAGGAGATCGGCGAGTCCCTGGTCGAGGACGATCACATCGAGGGCGTTCGGACCCTGCTCGACGGTCCCCACGGCCACAAGATCCATCTCCCCAGCGACATCGTGGTGGCCGGGGCGTTCGCAGAGGAGGCCGAGGCTCGGACGGTCGCCGTCGACGCCATCCCGGCAGACATGATCGGACTCGACATCGGGCCCGAGACTGCCGCCTCCTTCTCCGACGCCGTCACCGCGGCCCGCTCCGTCTTCTGGAACGGACCCATGGGCGTGTTCGAATGGGAGCGGTTTCGGGCCGGCACCGAGGCGGTGGCCGAGGGGCTGGCGGCCTGCGCCGGGTTCACGTCGGTGGGCGGGGGTGACTCGGCGGCGGCTCTGCGGCTCCTCGGCATGGAAGACTCGGTCTCGCACCTGTCGACGGGCGGTGGCGCCAGCCTCGAACTGTTGGAGGGCCAGCAACTTCCCGGAGTGGCGGTCCTGGGCAGGTGGGTGTGATGGAAGGTCGAAGAGACCTCATCTGTGGCAACTGGAAGATGAACGCCAACCACCTGGACGCCATCCAGATGATCCAGAAGCTGTCCTACCGCCTGGAACCTGGCGACCACGAGAGGGTGGACGTGGTGGTGGCCCCCCCATTCACCTCATTGCGGTCCGCCCAGACGGTGATCGAGGTTGATCGGATGCTCATCGGCCTCGGCGCTCAAGATGTGTTCTGGGAGGACGAGGGCGCCTACACGGGGGAGGTGTCGGCCCCGATGTTGGCCAAGCTCTCTGTCGGCCATGTCATCGTCGGTCACTCCGAGCGGCGCCAGCACTTCGGCGAGACGGACGAGATCGTGAATCGCAAGCTGGGGGCGGTAATCCGCCACCAGATGCGCCCCATCCTCTGTGTGGGGGAGTCCCTCGACCAGCGCGAGTCCGGCATTGCGACTGAGGTCGTCGTCGGCCAACTCAGAGGTGCCCTCGGAAAGCTCGACCCTCTTGCTGTTCAAACGATGGCCGTCGCCTACGAGCCCGTCTGGGCCATCGGCACGGGACGTAACGCCACCCCCGCCGATGCCGGGGCCATGTGCGAGGCCATCCGGGTCGAGATCGGCGAGCTCGCCGGGTCCGACGCCTACGAGAAGATCCGGGTCCTCTACGGCGGGTCAGTCAACCCCGGCAACATCAAGGACCTGATGGCGAAGCGGCACATCGACGGGGCACTGGTCGGTGGCGCATCGCTCGACCCCGACACCTTCGCTGCCATCGTCCGCTACTGGATCTGAACACCAAGCTGCCCCGGGGGGTGGGTTTCGCCGATCACCTGTTTCCCCGCATAATCGGCGGCTCCGAAGTCATCACAGGCGGACCAAGAGTGGAGGGCCAGGAAACGATGGAAAAGAACCCCGACCTCACCACGCTCCTGGGCACCGAGCCTCTCACCGTCGAGACCCGCCCGGTTGGCCTGGCGATCGACCCCACTCCGGCCGACGCGGTCTACATCCGTAACAATCTGACGGCCCCGACCGAAGTGGGGGAGGGATGGACCGTCGACCTGGCGGGGACGTCGGCGGACGCCACCCTCACCCTTTCCGACATCTTCGAGGGCTTGCCCCGCCACGAGATCACCACGGTCCTCCAGTGCGCCGGCAACGGCCGCCGCCGGCTTCCGACTCCCGCCCCCGGCGTCCAATGGGAATTGGGGGGCATGGCCTGCGTCGAGTGGTCCGGGGTGCGCCTAGCCGACCTCGTCGCCGCCCACGGCGGGCCGCAGGACGGTCGCGGCTACGTCACCGTCCTGGGAGGGGAAGCCGACCCCACGGATCCCGCCCGGGTCGAACGGTCGGTCCCCGCCGAGCCGGCGCTGGAGTCGGCCCTCCTCGCCGACCTGATGAACGGGGAGCCGATCCCACTCATCCACGGCCATCCGGTTCGCTTCGTGATGCCGGGCTATTTCGCTGTCAACAGTGTCAAGTGGGTTCGGCGCGTTGCGTTCACCGACAAGCAGACCGATGCCGAAATCCAGGCCTTGCGCTATCGGATGGTTCCGCCCGGCGGCGAGCCCCTCCCGGAACACCCGTCACTGTGGGAGATGGGCCCGGTCAGCCACATCATCGAATCCCGGGCAGAGGGTTCTGATCTCCATGTCAGCGGCGTGGCTTTCAGTGGCGGTGATCCGGTCGTGGCTGTCGAGATCACCATCGACGGTGAACACTGGGTCGAGACCACCCTCGGGCCTGATCGAGGGAGATTCGCCTGGCGCCGTTTCGAGGGGACCGTCCCCACCGGTTCGCCGTGGGTGGCATCGCGTTGCCGAACCTCCGGGGGCGTCCAACACGCCCACTCCGAGGCCAACCGGGACGGGTACGCCGTCGACGGATGGCGTGACCTCGCCCAACATCACCCGGCCTAACGTGGCGACCATGGAGCTCGTCCTCATTCGCCACGGCCAATCCGTGTGGAACCTCGAGAACCTGTTCACCGGCTGGACCGACGTCGAGCTCACCGACGAGGGAAAGTCGGAGGCTGCCGAAGCGGGCCGGCTTCTCGTCGAGGAGGGGTTTACGTTCGGCGTCCTCCACACTTCGGTGCTGCTGCGGGCCATCCACACAGCCGAGATCACCCTGCGTGAGATGGGCCTCCATTGGCTCCCCGTACGCCGTCATTGGCGTCTCAACGAGCGCCACTACGGGGCTCTCCAGGGCCTCAACAAGAAGGAGACGGCCGAGCGCCACGGCGAGGAGCAGGTCCACATCTGGCGGCGAAGCTACGACACCCCGCCACCGGCGCTGGAGCCGGCCGACGAGCGCCATCCCCGCCACGATCCCCGCTACGCCGACCTGGCGCCTGACCTGCTCCCCGCCACAGAGTGCCTGGCCGACGTTGTCGACCGGATGCTGCCCTACTGGTACGACGCCATCGTCCCCGATCTCCTCGGCGGCCGGCGACCGGTGGTGGTGGCCCACGGCAACAGCCTGCGGGCCCTGGTAAAGCATCTCGACGACCTGAGCGAGGAGGAGGTCGTCGACCTCAACATCCCCACCGGCATCCCGCTCGTCTACGAGCTCGACGACGACCTCCTGCCCGTGTCGCAGCGCTACCTGGGAGACCCCGAGGCGGCGGCCGCCGCCGCCGAGGCCGTCGCCAAACAAGCCTCGGTCTGAGCTCGGGCGGTTGTTCCTGCCAGGCGTCGGCTGGTAAACTGGCGCCGTCCCCGACCCCTCCGTGGTTCACACATGCAAATCGTTGCTGCCATCGCCACCGTCATCCACATCCTGTTGTCCATCGCCGTTGTTGTCCTCATCCTCCTCCATTCGGGCAAGGGTGGCGGCCTGTCGGACGTGTTCGGCGGGGGCATGTCGACGTCGAACCTGGGTGGGTCCACGCTGGCCGAGCGAAACCTCAACCGGATCACCGTCATCACCGGGGTCCTGTTCGGAATCAGCACCATCGCTCTCACCCTGCTCCTGAGTTGAGCAAACGCCGAGGGGTATAATTGACAAGTCACGTCGGAGTGGCGGAATAGGCAGACGCGCTAGGTTGAGGGCCTAGTGCCCGATAAGGGCGTGGAGGTTCAAGTCCTCTCTCCGACACCA
>DATFFO010000122.1:0-2372 GCA_035250025.1 Acidimicrobiia bacterium | reverse complement strand
GCCATCCAGGTGGCGGCCAACTTCGCCAACGACGCCTCCGACGCCGCCCGCGGCGCCGACCCCTCCGACCGGGTTGGACCGCCCCGGATGGTGGCTGCCGGAGTCGTCTCGTCGAGGTCGATGTGGGTGGCAACGGCGGCGGCGGTGGCCGTGGCCCTGGTCTGCGGCGTCTGGCTCATCGCCATCGCCGGATGGATCGTGGCCGCGATCGGTCTGGCCTCGATCGTCGCCATGCTCACCTATGTCGGGGGTCCCATCCCCTACGGCTACCGCGGTCTGGGCGAACTGTTCGTGTTCGTCTTTTTCGGCCTCGTGGCGACCGTCGGCAGCAGGTACGTCCACGACGGCACTGCCCCCCAGCCGGCCTGGCTGCTGGCCGTCCCCATCGGAATGCTGGCCGCCGCCATCCTGGTGGCGAACAACCGCCGCGACATCGACACCGATGCCCGCGCCGGGAAGCGAACCCTGGCCGTCCTTCTGGGCCGTCCGGCGACGGGGCGCCTCTACGCCGCCCTGACCTACGGAGCGTTCGTCTGGATCGCAGCCACCGCTGCCCTCCGGCTCACGCCGCCACCCACCGCCCTCGCCTGTCTCCTTGCTCCGTTCGCCATCGGCCCCAATCGCACGCTCGCCTCCGGGGCCGAAGGGAGCGAGCTCATCCCGGTCCTGGTTCAGACCGCCCGGCTGGAGTTGTGGACCGGTGCCGTCGTCGGGCTGGCGGCCGCCTTGTTGACCTGACCTGGACCTCTGGCCACCACCGGCTGGGGCTGAGTCGTACTCTTCCGCCATGGACCTGTTCGATCTCACCGGCCATGTCAGCGTGGTGACTGGCGGCAACCGGGGTATCGGCCTCGGCCTCGCCCGGGGCCTGGCCAGGGCCGGAGCCTCGGTGGCGCTGTGGGCGAGGGACCTCGTCGCCGCCGACCGGGCCGTGGACGAGCTTCGCCGGCTCGGAACGGGTGAGGCCGAGACCGTGGCCTGCGACGTCACCGACGAAGCCTCGGTGACGGAGGCTCTCGATGCCACCGTCGACCGCTTCGGCCGCGTCGATTCCCTGTTCGCCAATGCCGGCACCACCTCCGGCGTCTCGTTCCCGGAGATGGAACTCAGCGATCTCGAGGATGTGCTCGACGTCAACGTCGGCGGGGTTTTCCTGGCCGCCCGGGAGGTCGCCCGTGATCTCATTGCCCGTGACTCGGCGGGGTCCATAGTCATCACCTCCTCGATTGCAGCTCAGCACGGGCTGCCGACAGCGCCGCACTATTCCGCCTCCAAGGGCGCCGCCACCGCCCTTGCCCGAGCGCTGGCCATCCGTCTCGCCCGCCACCGGATCCGGGTCAACGTGATCACGCCGGGCTGGATCGCGACCGACATGACCCATGATCTCCAGGGACACGAACGCTTCGAGGCGGCCCTCCAGTCGCGAGTGCCGATGCGTCGCTGGGGCACGGCGGATGATTTCGAAGGCGTGGCCGTGTTCCTGGCCTCACCGGCGTCCAGCTTCATGACGGGCGCCGAGGTCGTCCTCGACGGCGGTTACTCGGCCTTCTGAGCTACATCGGCGGGAGCCGGGTGTCGTCGAAGGCGGCGTCGAGCCTGCTTTCGACGGCCACCACCCCGGCCACATTCCTCGAATACTCCTCCAGCATGCGCTTTTCGGTCACGCTCCCGACCCTGCCTTCCAACGTGACGATCCCGTCGGTGACGGTGATCGCGACCGAACCCGGTTCGGCGCCTATGAGGCTCTCGACACCGCCCCGGCGCACGTCGTCGGCGATGGCGTCGTCGGGCCGGGCGAAGACCTCCATCAGGTCGGCGCGCGACACGACCCCGATCAGGCGAGCATTGCCGTCGACCACCGGCAGACGCTTGACGTTGTGACTCGTCATGGCCCGCGCCGCCATCTCCAATGTCTCGTCGGGTCCAATCGTCAACGGTTCGGGCGTCATGGCATCCCGGACCTGACCGGTGACCTCGTAACCGCCACGTCGGAAGAGCAGGGAGATCAGCCCCCGGTCGTCCTCGGCCAGGCGGGAGACAAAGTCGGACTCGGTGACGATCCCGACAAGACGCCCGTCCTCGACGACAGGGAGACCCGATATCCGATGGCGCGCCATGAGGATGGCGGCGTCCTTCAGCGGGACATCGGGCTCGATGCTGATGACGTCTGGCGTCATCACGTCCTTGACCCGAACCCTCACCATGCCTCCTCTGAGGTTCCTCGGCGAAACTACGTCAGGCTACTTGACGGAGCGTCCCCAGGGACTGATGTAGCGCTCCTCCCGGGCTGATACCGTTCGAGGCTCGACAATCAGGAGACATCCACAGAGTGCCCTATGTGTACGACTTCGGCCAGACCACCACGGCCGACG
>DATFFO010000121.1:0-26627 GCA_035250025.1 Acidimicrobiia bacterium | reverse complement strand
CACCCGGACAGACGCCGACCAGGTGGTGGCCGCCACCGTCATCGATGACCTGGTCGCTCCCCCGTTCGACTTCGCCCTGCAGCCGCCGGCGACGGCCGACCCGAAGCGGCGATACGCGGTGCGGGCCCGGATCACAGGGCCTGACGGCGGTGTCATGTGGGCCACCGACGAACCCGTGGAGGCATCTCGAGCCGGCGCCCCCGTCACGCTCATCTGCGTTCGCGGCGGCGGCGTCTGACCGTTGGTGCCCTCCAGGCTCAGGCGGGGACGATGTTGTGGTTGAGATGGAACAGGTTGGCGGGGTCGTACTCCGCCTTCACCCGACGCAGCCGGTCCAATGTCTCGTCCGGGTAGGCCGCCCCGCTGTTGCCGGCGTTGTCGTCCACGAAGTTGACGTAGGCCTCGTCGTCGCCCTGCGCCAGGGCACCCGACAGGCTCTCCACCCAGGCGGCGTGCGGTGGTGCGTCTTCGGGTTGGGCGAAGATGGCGGCCACGTTGGTCATGATCTTGCGATGACGGTGAGCGTAGGCAGTGGCGTCGTTCGGCACCTGCGACACGGCTCCGCCCAGCACGCGCAACTGGGTAACCGACATCATCGCCGTCGACCTGGCGATGTGGTCCACGATCGCCTCGGCCTCTTCACGGCCGATGCGGTCGGCGAAGCCGTTGTGGGAGGCGGCGACGGGATGGAACTCCATCTCCTCCGGTGGGAAGAGATCGGGATAAGGCATCGTGCCCAACATATCGACCAGTGGTTCGGCCAACGAACGGAAGCGGGACACGACGGTCTCACCTTCTGCCTCGGGTCCGGTAAAGGCCAACAGGCCCATGAGGATCATCTTGCCGTGATGCTCGGCGGGGATCATCGGCATCGGCGGCGCCGTCATGACATTGGCGATGGTCGAGAGCCCGTTCGGTGCCTCTTCGGCCAGGTCGACGAACGAAGTGATCAGGTCGGCGGTGGCAGGGAGCATGAGCATGCCACCGACCACCTTGTCGACAGGATCGAGGCGGTATTGGAAACGCGTGACGACCCCGAAGTTTCCCCCTCCTCCGCGGAGCGCCCAGAAGAGGTCGGGATGGTTATCGGCATCTACCCTGAGCTTCGAGCCGTCGGCGGTGACGACGTCCGCTGCCAACAGGCTGTCGATTGTGAGTCCGTACTTGCGCACGAGGAGACCGACGCCGCCTCCGAGCGTGATCCCGCCGATCCCGACGGTGCCGGTGTCGCCGAATCCGGTGGCGAGACCGTGAGCGGCAGCCGCCGTCGTGTACTCACCGGCCGTCAGCCCGGCTTCCGCCCAGGCCGTCCGATTGCCGGCGTCGATCTCGATGCGGCGCAGGCCGGCCAGATCGAGGACGATCCCGCCGTCGACGACGCTGTGGGCCGAGATGCTGTGACCACCGCTGCGGACGGCCAATTCGTATCCCGTCTCCCTGGCGAGATTGACCACATAGGCGACTTCGTCGGCGTCGACAGGTCGAACAATCACGGCCGGGCGACGGTCGAATCCCCCGTAGAACGGCGTACGCGCCTCGTCGTAGCCGGCGTCATCGGGGGCGATGACCTCCCCCTTCAGATCAGAGGCGAGTCGCGGGATCGAGAGATCGGGCGTGGGTGAAGCTTGCATGTCTGTCCTTCCCGGAGCGGTGTGCAGAAGTACAGACTTAGCGGCAGTTGCAAACTAAGTGGTCGCGATCCCCACGTGACCTCTAACGCATTGGTGTGTAACCCGTTTCCGACGGCCGAGTGAGATCACCACCACCGGCGGAGCGAGGAGCACCGCCGTTTAGACGCCGGCGGATTCCCGCCCGCCGGTCCGTGCCCCCCGGACCGAACAAATACAGGGCGACACTGGCCGCAAGCGCCAGCAATATCCATCGCTTTCGCCGGGACCGCCGGGCGGCGACGGCTCCCGGCAGCCGGGCAGCAATCTTGTCGGCTGTGTCCCCCACGAGTTCGGCGGCCCACTCCCCTGCGTCCGAGATGACGTCGGCGGGAGAGATGTCGGCTACCTCGTCGCGAATGGTCTCGGCCCAGTCGCGGGCTCTGGTTCCGGCCCGGTCGTACATTGTGCTGACGTTCATCGATTTACTCCTCACAGGGATAGGAACGCCTACCCGCCGTCGGTACCGGCGAAACCCCCGCCCAGCAACCGCCGAGAACCCTCGACCAGGGCGGCGCCTGCCCCGGCCAGGGCGGCGGCCACTGCCGCTCGCTCGAGCGTCACCGGCAGCTCGGTGGGGAGAACCGGCATCCACAGACTGGAGACGCGAACGATGGCCCACACCGCCAGGACCACTCCTCCGAAGGCGAGCAGCCGAGATCGATTGGCTCCCTTCGCCACCACCGCCCCCACGGCTGCTCCCACGGCGACCGCCGGGGCGACCCACGCCAGCGCTTCGGCCCCCATGCCGAGGGGGGAGGCGGCCGTCTGTGCGATTCCGACGCTGAGGGCCAGGGCGGACGCCGCCATGAGTCCCCAGCTGGCCGCCCAACGCCAAACGACGACAAGCCCGACAACCGCGACGCCCAGCAGCCACGGGACGGGAGACACCGGGGGCAACCACCACAGGTGACCCTCGACGCTTACCGGTTCGTCGCCGACCGCGAGGGGGACGGTCCATTCCAGCACCAGGGATCGCTGTGATCGGTCGACCGCCGGGGGCGGCTGGGGTGACATCCAGTGGATCCGGTGGTCGTGCCACCCGTACTCCCCCGAGTCCGAGACCAGCTGCCAGTCCGGCCCCGCCTCGGCACTTGCCGATGGCGGGAGCGGCACCTGGGCGAAGCGGTCTTGGTTGATCCAGTAGGCGGGCGAGTTTCGGTTGACGAACACATCGCCCCCCGGGTCGATGTGGACGTAGGGCTCGCCCTCGTACCCGGGGACACGGAGGTCGGTGCCCTCGTCGGCGGCCACGACGAGGAAGGAATCCCCTCCGGCCACCCGGACCTCGACACCGTCCGCAGCCGGAGTGATCTCGGTGACCTCGGACAGGTAGTTCGACGGCCCGGCGGAGTCAGCCGCCGACGGGGTGGCGGTCACCGCCCACAGGACGACAGTGAGGCCGGCGACCACAGCCAGACGTCGCATTCCTAGCGGGAGCGGACCAGCGCCACGCCGCCGACTAGCAGCCCGAGGGCGCCTACCACGATGGCGGTGACGGCCAGGGGATCCGTGCCAGCAGCGTCGGTGACCAAACCGATCTCCACGACCCCAGCGGGGGTGTCAGTGCCCGGCTCGCCCGTCCAGTTGACCACCTCGCCGTCGTCGTAGGTCTGGATGGCGGGGAAGGTGAGCGGTCCTGCTTCCTCCGGATTGCGGGCCTGGAAACGGAACTCCTCGAATTCGCCCGGGGCGATGGTGCCTCCCTCGATCGTGAGAACTCCCCCTTCGATGGTCATCGTCCAGCCGGGCTTGGGCTGATAGCGGCTGGCGTCCAACCCCTCAGGGATCTGGATCTCGATCCTGGTCGTCGTGCCCGTCTCCGACTCGTTGGGAACCCGCACGGTGTAGACGGCGAACCCCCCGGGTTCCGTGTTGTCGGCCGCCACGGTCACGTGGGCGAAAGCGGGAAGGGCGAGAAGCCCAACTGCGGCCGCGAGCCCCACGACCACCACGGTCCGTCTCATGCTCTGACTCCTCACCGGTTGATGTTCACTCTGGCCGTGGCCGACAGCTCTTCGAAATCTGTCGCCAGGCGAAAGGTTATTTCCCACTCGCCAGGGATCGTGATGTCGCTGCCCGTGTACACCCAATGGCCGGGCCCCGCCACTACGACCGGGGGAACTATGGGCCCGATCTCCTCCGCCGGAAGACGGAACTCGAGAATGGCCTCGCCTGTCGCCTCAGCCGGGGCGCCGGTGGCGGTCAGAACATAGGCGTGGACCTGGTTGGCGCCGACACGGTTGGGATCGACGACGAGATTGACCTGGCCGTCGCCAAACTCGAGGAAGACCGAGAAGGGGCCGGTGACGCCACTGGCCTCGGCCGCGGGCTGCACGTTGACGAGGAGGGCGGTGACACCTAACACCAGCACCAGGCCGACCACCTCGAACCGAATAGTCCGCCTCAACCTCGACCAGGCGTCGGAGCCGGCAGGGTCCCTGTCAGGGTTCTGTCCTGATTGAGCTTCGGCGGTGATCGCCGGGACCAGGACCCGGTTGTTGTAGGTGGCTGCCGCCAGCACCGCTACGACGACGGCAGTCTTGGTCACCAGTGTCCAGCCATATGTCGTCGACGTCAGGGCAGAAAGCGTCCGGACCTCGGCCCATGCCAGGAAGAGACCGGCCAGGCTCAGCGCTACCACCGACCACAGCGCCTGCCGGGAGAACTGCCCCACCGCGCTCGCCGCCCCCGGCGGATCGCCGGCCCGGCGCGCCGACCGAACGAGCAGTACCAGGCATGCCAGGCCACCCAGCCACAACGCCACGGCGGCCAAGTGAACCAGATCGGCGATCACGACGAGATACCACGGCTCGGTGGTGAGCGTGTGGCCGGTCAGGACTTCCGCCACGATCACGCCGCCGGCAGGGACCCAGACCCACGTCGGCGGTTTGGGCAGGCGTGCCGCCACGGCCACCCCGAGGAGCGCCAGGGTACGCACCGCCGCAGCCCGTCCCACCGGTGACCCGATCGCATCTCCCCACGCCGACCCCGAACTCCAGGCCCCGGACCCCAGCCCGGTCGACTCGGCTGCAAAGAGCGGCACCTGGAGCAACGACGCCACCGCCCCTACCGCTGCCGCGATCCGGATGAGACGGACGGTGGCGGCGTCGGCCCGCCCCAGGGACCAGGCGAACAGCGCCGCCCCCGCCGCAATCAGCCCGGCTACATAGGTGACCCAGCGAGCCACCATCCCGGCCACCGCGAAGGGGATCTCGCCCCCCTCCCCCAGCAGAGCGGCGACCAGCGACTCGTCGACCGGTCCGGAGGCATGGCCGACGTGGAAGACGAAGGCTCCCCTGATCGGATGACCGTCGAGGGACACCACATGCCACGTCGCCACGTAGGCGCCATCGGCCAGGTCAGGGCGGAGCGACGCCTCGACGACATCGGGGTGGTCACCCGATCCTGAGTCTCCCTGATCGACGCGGTTGCGCTTCGTGTCGTAGACCCTGATCGCACCCGCGGGCGGGTCCACGGGCTCACTGAACGTGACCACCACCTCGGCCGGGGCCGAGTCCAGATGGGCGCCGTCCGAGGGGGAAGACTCGACCAGGGCGGCGTGGGCAGACGTCGGGATGGCCGGGACGAGGACCACGAGCACCAGGGTCGCGAACAGCCAGAACCGCCTCACAACCACAGCCGGAGAGTAGACGCAGCCGGTGCTGATTCGGTGCACACCCCGGCGGGTAGCGGCCCTGGCCGGGCTAGCTTGAGGAGCAGGCAGACGAAGGGACCAAGACATGACACGGGTAGCCATCAACGGATTCGGTCGCATCGGTCGATGCACCTTCAAACAGCTGGTTGCCGATGACCGGTTCGAGGTCGTGGGTGTAAACGACCTCGCCGAGGTCGACGAGCTCGGCTATCTCCTCAAGTACGACTCCGTGCACGGCTGGTATCCACGCAAGGTGTCCACCTCGGGCACCACGCTAGTGGTCGACGATCTCAAGGTTCCGTTCACCCAGGAACGGGATCCGACGAAGCTTCCATGGTCGGATCTCGATGTGGACGTCGTGATCGAGTCCACCGGCGCTATGCGGTCCCGCGAGGACGCTGCCGGCCATCTTGAGGCCGGCGCCAACCGCGTGGTGATCTCGGCGCCGTCAGGCGACGCCGACGCCACCTTCGTCTACGGAGTCAACGAGGACACGTTCGACCCCGAGAAGCACTTCGTGGTCAGCAACGCCTCCTGCACCACGAATTGCCTGGCTCCGGTCGCCAAGGTCCTGTCCGACAGCTTCGGCGTGGAGCACCTGATGATGTCCACGATCCACGCCTACACCAGCAGCCAGGCCCTGGTCGACACCCCCACCCGGAAGCGACGCCGGGGCAGGGCGGCGGCGCTGTCCATCGTCCCGACGACCACCGGAGCGACCCAGGCCACGGAGCTCGTGATCCCTGAGCTGGCCGGGAAGATGGACGGTATGGCCTACCGCGTGCCGGTCGAGGACGGTTCCGTCACCGACATCACGGCCAAGCTCGGCCGACCGGTAACCGTCGACGAGGTGCATTCGGCCCTGGCGGCGGCCGCGGAAGGCAGGATGAAGGGTGCCCTGCGGATCACCGACGAGGCCCTGGTCTCCCGTGACATCATCGGCGATCCCCACTCCTCGATCGTCGACTCCGCCTCGACCCTCCTGCTGCAGGACTCGGTCGTCAAGATCGTCTCCTGGTACGACAACGAGTGGGGCTACTCGGCGAGAATGGTCGACATGGCCGCAGTCGTGTCCTCCTGAGTTTTGTCCCCCTGAGCGAAGCGAAGGGGGAAGGGGTCACCGCCGGCGGAGCGTCAGCGCAGCCGGTGGGGTGGGGGGACGTTCTCAACAAGAGACCACATTCGAAGTTCGCCACGGGTCCGGCTCCCCCCTACCCCACTACGTGGGGTCCCCTTCCCCCGCTTCGTGGGGGACAAAGGGGTAGGGACGGAGGAACTTGGGCACCACCATCCGCCACGCTTCGATCACGATCTCGATCATTTCGTCATGATCGACCTGGGAGAGCCGGACCACCGCCCAGTGGTAGCGCATGTCGCCGGGCTTGGGGAGCATGAACTTCTCTGGCTCGGCTTCGACGAGCGCCTCCCGCTCGTCCTTCGGGAATGCGAAGCCGAGCAGCGTCTCGTCGCGGGATGCAGCGAGGTACACGAGACGGCCGACCCGGAACTTGACCCTATCCCGAACCAGCGCCTCCGTGGTCCGGGGCAGCTGCGTCGCCACCTGGCGAACGTCTTCGAGGGTGACGCCGAGGTCCATGGCTTCATCCCGACCAGGGCCCGGTCCCGCCGACCTTCTCGGGCGTGATGCGGATGACGTGGCCGCCAGGCGGGTTGTCGAATGGTGGAAACCTGACCTCTGGGCCCAGGTAGACATGGGCCAGGCGCTGCAATAGTTCGGGAGCGCCGCCTTCGGACAATCGAGCGCGTCCCCGGACAATGAGGTAGTTGGCCATGCCGATGTCGTTGGCTCCTTCTGCCTCCATCGACAGCGTCACCTGCGGCCGGCGGCCGATATTCATGATCTTGCGGCCACCCATCAGATGACCGATCACGATTTCCTCGTCCTCGAGACCGACCCAGACCACGCTCAACTGCGGACTGCCGTCCTCGTTCACAGTCGCGAGGTGGGCCAATCTCCCCGATGTCAGGAGCTGCTTGGCCGCCTCATTCAGCACACCCATCATCACTCCGTTGCCGCGGCCCGGAGGATGCCGGAGGCAATGGCTCCCTCGCGGTCGCTCCAGATCGCCATGGCGGTGTTCATGGGCAGGAACCCCAGCCTGGCGTAGAACCCCTCTTTGCCGGGGTTGGCATAGAGAATGATCTTCCTGTGACCGGACGAGAGCTCCACCAGCTTCTCGATGATGGCCCGGCCCAGGCCGAAGCCCTGGTGCTCGGGGATGACAGCGACATCGGCGATGTACGAGCAGTCGAGGCCATCGGCCATGGCGCGGCCTGCGCCGACGAGCCGCTCCGCTGAGTAGACGAAGCACCTGAACATGCTGTTCGAGAACACGGTCTTCAGGCTCTCAGGCGGCTTGATACCTAATGGGGCGCGCCGGTAGAGGTCCGACAATTCGTCCCAGTCCACCGACTCCAGATCGTGCTTCCACAAAACCTCGGTCATCGCTCTGCCTCATCGACGTCGAGCAGGGCCGCCAGCTTGGCAGGAGCGATCATCCGGTAGGCCTCCTCGACCAGCTCGGCTATCTCATCCCAGTCGACGGGCACGTCGAGGAACACCCCCAGCCAACCGCGGTGACCGACATATGGAGGAACGAAGAACTTATCCGGTCGGGCGGCGGTGAGCGACTGCTGGTCGCCGGGAGGGGCGGCGCACCAGAATGCCAGCCGGTCGTCGTGGTGGTGGTCGGCGTAGTTCACGAAGGTCTTCTTCCCACGGATGAACCACGTGGGCTCACCGTGACTGAGACGCTCTGTGACCTCGGGGAGCGCCAGGCAGATCTCACGAAGGCGGGGCAACGGGTCGGACGGCATGCCCCCATTGTGCCTTCCATCGCGGGCTCGGGCCGGGGTAGCGTCCTTCAGATGTCAGCCACGCGCATGGTCGGCGTCGACGGTCTCTCGATCCACGTCGCCGACCACGGCTCCGTCGGCGACCCCGTCGTGTTGATGATTCACGGCTGGCCGGACACGGGCAACCTGTGGCGTCATCAGGTGCCGGCACTCACCGGCGCCGGCTACCGCGTCCTGACCCCGGACACGCGCGGAATGGGTCTCTCCGGCCGCCCCGCCGAAGTTGAGGGGTACCGGGCCCGTACTTGTGTGGCCGACATGATCGCCGTTCTCGACGATGCCGGGACGGAGACAGCCCATGTGGTTGCGCACGATTGGGGGGCGGCAGTGGGCTGGGGGCTGGCGATCGGCGCCCCGCAGCGTGTCCGCACTCTCACGGCCCTCTCCGTCGGCCATCCCAACTCGTTCGCCGCCGCCGGACTGCGCCAGTTGCAGAGATCGTGGTACATGCTGCTCTTCCAGTTCGAGGGCATCGCCGAAGAGTGGCTCTCAGCAGACGACTGGGCCGGTTTCCGCCGGTTCATGGGCGGTCATCCCGAAACCGAGCGGTGGATCGCCAACCTGTCGGGCGATGGCGCCCTGGAGTCGTCTCTGAACTGGTATCGAGCCAACGCCCACCCCAGCCGTCTGGTTGCCCCATCCCGCCCAGCGGTGCCCTGCCGCGTGCCCACGCTGGGCGTGTGGAGCGACGGCGACTTCGCCCTCACGGAGCAGCAGATGCAGAACTCGGGCCAGTACGTCGAGGGGCCCTGGAGATACGAGCGGATCGACGGAGCCTCCCACTGGATCCCCCTCGACGCCCCCGACCGGCTCAACGGCCTGCTGCTCGAATGGCTCGCTCAGTCCTCCACCTAGTGGAGAACGACGTCCATCTTCTTTCGACGGTGGGGAACGGCCCTGCCCTTCTTTCGACCGTGGGGAACGAATATCGCGAGTCACGGTCCGAAGATCGGTCAGACCGTTCGCATTCGTCCAAAGAACGCACCCGGTCAGGGCGTGCTTCAATTAGCCGGCATGGCCGAAGAGTTCTTCACCGAGGTTCCCGACCGCATCCCGTTCGGGGGTGGGGGCGACTTGTCGTTCGGGGTGTATGACCCGGATCGAATGGTGTTGGGCAAGCGGATGGAGGACCACCTGCGGTTGGCGGTGTGCTATTGGCACTCGTTCAATTGGGCAGGCAATGATGTGTTCGGGGCGGGGACGTTCGATCGCCCCTGGCTGACCGTCACCGGCGATCCTCTGGCGGCGGCGCGGCTGAAGGCGGAGGCGGCGTTCGAGTTCTTCTCCAAGTTGGGGCTGCCGTTCTTCTGCTTCCACGACGTCGACCTCGCCCCCGCAGGCGAGACGTTCTCGGAGTCGGCCTCCAACCTCGAGGTGATGGTCGAGCTGGCCGAGAAGAAGATGGCCGAGACAGGGGTGAGGTTGTTGTGGGGGACGGCCAACCTCTTCTCTCATCCCCGCTACGCGGCGGGGGCGGCCACCAACCCCGACCCCGAGGTTTTCGCCTACGCCGCCGCCCAGGTGAAGCACGCGCTGGAGGCAACCCAGCGCCTGGGCGGGGCGAATTACGTGTTGTGGGGTGGCCGGGAGGGCTACGAGACCCTGCTCAACACCGACCTGAAGAAGGAGGCGGACCAGCTGGCCCGGTTCCTGCACATCGTCGCCGATCACAAGCGGCGCATCGGCTTCACCGGGACTCTCCTCCTGGAGCCGAAGCCGGCGGAGCCCACCCAGCATCAGTACGACTACGACTGCCAGTCCGTCCACGCCTTCCTCCTCAAGTACGGTCTCGAAGACGAATACAGGGTGAACATCGAGGCCAACCACGCCACCCTGGCCGGGCACTCATTCCATCATGAGGTCGCCTACGCCGTGGCGAACGGCATCTTCGGGTCGGTCGACGCCAACCGCGGCGACCCCCAGAACGGGTGGGACACCGACCAGTTTCCCAACTCGGTAGACGAGCTGACCCTCGCTCTCTACGAGATTCTCTCGGGCGGTGGCTTCACAAGCGGCGGCTTCAATTTCGACGCCAAGCTCCGGCGGCAGTCCATCGACCGCCACGATCTGTTCCATGGCCACATCGGGGGCGCCGACACCCTCGCCCGGGCCTTGCTCGCAGCCGCCGCCCTCGTCGAAGACGACACTCTCACCGAAACGAAGAACCGGCGCTACACGGGCTGGGCGGGGGACCTGGGCGCCGGCATCCTCGGCGGCGACGAAAACCTCGAGAGTCTCGAAGCCAAGGTCGCCGCCGGCGGGATCGACCCCCAACCCGCCTCCGGGCAACAGGAGCTCCTCGAAAACCGGGTCAACCGCGCCATCTGGTCATCGGGAAGCTGAAGGGATCCCGCGGGTGAGCGACGATGCGCCCGTCGAACACGCCCTCGGCAACTACCGGATCGCCTTGGCCAGCGCATTCGGGCCCCGCATCACCGGCCTGACCGTTGACGGAGAGGGCGACCTCCTGGCCCGCCCTCCGCAGGCGGCTTTCCACGGCGGGCACCGCCTGTGGGCGGCGCCGGAGATACCGGAGATCACATATGCCCCCGACGACCAGCCGTGCACGCTGTCGCTCGAGACCGGCCGCGTGACTGCCACCGGTCCTCCGGACGGTGCCGGCTTCAGCAAGCGGATATCCGTGGGTCTAGATGGCGCCTCCTTGCTCGTCGAACACGAGCTCACCAACGCCACAGCCACCCCCCGTCGAGTGGCCCCATGGGCGGTCACTCAGCTGAAGCTGGGGGGAACCGCCCTGCTCCCGGTAGGCAGCCGTGACGACACCGGAGACCTCCAGGCCGACAGGAGCGTGGTGTTGTGGCCGTATACGCGTTTGAACGACCCGCGCCTCGTCTGGCTCGATGGTGGCGTCGCCGTCACCGCCACCCCCGGCGGGAAGTTGAAGGTCGGCTCGGGACCTCACCCGGCCCGGCTCGGGTATTACAAGGACGGGTTCGTCTTCGTGAAGGAAGTCGGCGCCGTCGATGGACCCTGGCCGGATCGGGGAGCGGTCGGCCAGGTGTTCACCAACGAGGTCTTCTGCGAAGTGGAGAGCGTCGGTGCTTTGATGACGCTAGGACCGGGGGAAACTGCTACCCATCGGGAACGCTGGCGACTGCTCCCGTGTCCCGACCTCGACGCAGCCCGACAGGAACTCGGCCTGTGACGTTCGTGATCGGGGTGGACACCTCCACCACGGCCACAAAAGCCGTAGTCGTGGACCGGTCCGGAACCGTCGTGGGGGTGGCGGCCTCCTCCTACGACTATGCAACCCCGAAACCATTGTGGACCGAACAGGACCCTCATCTGTGGTGGGACGCCGCCACTGTCGCCATCTCGCAGGTGATGGCCCAGTCCGGGATTGCCCCGTCCGATGTAGCCGCCATCGGCCTCACGGGACAGATGCACGGCTCAGTCCTTCTCGACGATGAGGGAGAGGTCCTCCGGCCGGCCATTCTCTGGAACGACCAGCGCACCGAGGCCGAATGCGACGAGATCCGGCGCCGGGTGGGTCCGGAACGACTCGTCCAGATCACCGGCAACGACGCTCTGACCGGATTCACCTCCCCCAAGCTGCTGTGGGTTCAGCGCCACGAGCCCGACGTCTGGCAGCGAGTGCGCCACATTCTCCTACCCAAGGACTACGTCCGTTACCGACTGACCGGTGGCTACGCCCTGGACGTCGCCGGTGGTTCGGGCACGGCTCTCTTCAACCTGGCCTCGCGCACATGGTCGCCGGAGATCCTGGCCGCCCTCGAAATCGATCCGGCGCTCCTCCCCCCGACGTTCGAAGGACCCGCGGTGACCGGGACGCTCTCAGAGCACGCCGCCGCCGGCACCGGCCTCCTCGCCGGCACTCCAGTCGTCGCCGGGGGTGGTGACCAGTCGGCCAACGCCGTAGGTGTAGGAGCAGTGACACCCGGAGTCGTGGCTCTCTCGCTCGGCACGTCCGGTGTCGTCTTCGCCGCCACCGACGGACCGGTGATCGAGCCGGCAGGACGGGTTCACGCCTTCTGCCATGCGGTGCCCGGGCGCTGGCACATGATGGGCGTGATGCTCTCCGCCGCCGGAAGCCTGCGTTGGTTGCACGATGCCGTCGCCCCCGGCAACTCCTACGACTCTCTCCTCGCCGGGGCCGCCGAGGTCCCGGCGGGCAGCGACGGCCTTCTCTTCCTCCCTTACCTCACCGGCGAGCGCACTCCCCACCCCGACGCCCGGGCGAGGGGAGCTTTCGTGGGTCTCACCGTCCGCCACGACCTGCGTCACATGACGCGGTCGGTGCTGGAAGGCGTCGCCTTCGGGCTGCGAGATGGGCTCGACCTGATGGCAGCGGCGGGCGTCGCACGTCCCACCCAGGTCCGGGCCTCCGGCGGGGGCGTCCGCAGCTCCCTGTGGTGTCAGATCCTCGCCGACGCCCTTGGTACCGAGATAGCCACCGTCGCCACGGAGGAAGGGGCCGCCCTGGGAGCGGCGCTGCTGGCGGGTGTGGGCGCCGGCTGGTGGGAAACGGTGGAAGCGGCCTGCGAGGAGGTCGTAGTGGTAACCCCGGTAGCCCAGCCCGGCGATCTGGAGGCCACCTACGCCGCAGCTCACGAGCGATTCGCCGACCTCTACCCGGCGTTGACTGCGACGTTCCACGCTACCTGACCGGCGGGTCTCAGCCCCAAGAGC
This sequence comes from Acidimicrobiia bacterium, assembly GCA_035250025.1. Classification (GTDB taxonomy): domain Bacteria; phylum Actinomycetota; class Acidimicrobiia; order Spongiisociales; family ZC4RG35; genus DATFFO01. Next base: position 13,754 of record DATFFO010000121.1, on the reverse strand, counting down.
CTTCGCTGACGGGCCGCAGCGCCACCTCGAGGATGCGGTGGTTACGGGGACGGGTGAGCACGAAGAGGACCACGTCGGCCACATCCTGGGGCGACATCATCTCCGCCAGCCCAGGCATGTCCGGGGTCCGGCCCCGGCCCATGGCGAAGTCGGTGGCGACGCCGCCGGGGGCGACGTTGGTGCAGCGGACACCGTGCTCACGGAGCTCATGGTCGAGGGCACGGGTGAGACCCACCTGGGCGAACTTCGACGAGCAATAGACCGCCTCCAGGGGAAGGCCCCTGCGCCCGGCCTCGCTGGCCAGCATGACCACGTCGGCGCCGTCGCTCTTGAGCAGATGAGGCAGGGTCGCCCGGACTGCATACAGGGCTCCCTTGACGTTGACGTCGATCATCTCCTCCATCTGGTCGAGAGGGAGATCGAGGAATGGGCCGTAGGCCCCGACGCCGGCGTTGATGACCAGGATGTCTATCCCGCCCAGCCTCTCGGCCCCCTCGTTGGCGAGAGCCTCGAGGGCCGGGAGATCGCGGACGTCGGCGGCTTGTGCCACCGCCCCCTCGATGCCGAGATCGTCACCACTTCGCGAGGCGAGGATGAGACCGGACCCTTCCCCTGCCAGGGTCCGGGCGACGGCGGCTCCGATCCCGCGGCTGGCGCCCGTGATAAATGCGACCTTGCCGTCCAGTGCTCCCATGCCTACGTGCCCGTCTTCCGACTTCCGTCTTCCGTCTCTTGATCATCCATGGAGATCCGACAGCTCTGCCTGGGTGACTTCTTCGGGAAGCTTGCCGATGATGATCATGGCCAGCACCTCGTCCATCGTCACATCGTCCTTGTTCACGGTCCCGACGAGCTCTCCCTGGAGCATGACGCTGATCCGGTCGGCCAGGTCGAAGACGTCGTGGATGTCGTGGCTGATGAGGATGATCCCGATCCCCTCCTGCTTGAGCTGGCGCACGAGATGCGCAACTTGCTCCGTCTCGGCCGGTCCCAGCGCCGCGGTTGGCTCGTCCATGATCAGGATGCGGGCATTGAAGTGAACGGCCCGGGCGATGGCGATGCCCTGCCGCTGGCCCCCGGACAGGTGCGCCGCCGGCGTCTTGAAGTTCTGGAACTTGGGGTTGAGTCGCTGCATCACCTTGCGGGCGGCGTCCTCCATGGCCGAGTCGTCGAGATTCCCCAGACGGGTGGTCAGCTCCCTGCCCAAGAACATGTTGCCCGGGGTGTCTATGTTCTCGGCCAGGGCCAGGGTCTGGTAGATCGTCTCGATCCCATGGCGTTTGGCGTCTCGCGGATTCTCGATCATGACATGGGCGCCGTCGATCCAAATCTCGCCTGCGTCGGCCCGTTGGGCGCCGGAGAGCGTCTTGACGAGGGTCGATTTCCCGGCTCCGTTCCCCCCGACAAGAGCCATGACTTCACCGGGAAAGAGGTCGATGGTGACGTCATCGACGGCGTGCACGCCCCCGAAGGAGACGCTGATGTTGCGCATTTCGACGAGCGGCGTACGGTCGGTCATCTCTCCGCCCGCCTCCGGTAATAGACGTCGACCGCCACCGCGATGACGAGCACCAACCCCACCACGATGTCCTGGAGGGGAGCGTCGACTCCCATGAGCACCATGCCCGACTGGAGCGATTGCATGACCAGAGCGCCCAGCACCGCTCCGGCCACCGTCCCCAGTCCCCCAGCCAGGGACGTGCCGCCGATGACCGCGGCGGCGATCACATACAACTCAGCCAGGGTGCCCAGACCGGACGTGGCGGCGTTGAGGCGGGCGATGGTCACCGCTCCGGCCACTCCCACCAGGATGCCCATCACCATGAATGTCTTGACGATCGTCCAGCGGGTGTTGATCCCGCTCAAGTTGGCGGCCTCAGGATTCCCACCGATGGAGTACACGTATCGCCCGAAGCGCCGCTGGTTGGCGATGAAGGTCATCACCAGCATCACCCCGATGGCGATGAGGACCGGATACGAGATCCCGACCGGGATCAGAAGCCCGCCCTCGGGCCAGGGGATTCCCTGCTCCTCGGCAAACTGGCGAGCGAGGTTCTCGGGCAGGTAGTAGCTGTTCATCACCCAGACCGCCGCCAGGACGGCGGCGCTTCCCACCACCGCGATCGTGACGACGGCCCACCTCGGCCGCAGCCTGAAGCCGTAGCGCTTGCGCTGGCGGCGGTCGTAGCTGAGCAGGGCGAGTATCCCCAGACATGCCAGCCCCCCGACGACCCAGCTTGCCACTTCTCCCAGAGAGCCACGTGATCCGCCGCCGAGAAGCTGGAACGTCGAGTCCATGGGCGCCACCGTGCGCCCGCTGGCCAGCGACCAGGCGACCCCACGCCATACCAGCAGGCCGCCCAGAGTGACAATGAAGGACGGCACACCCACGTAGGCGACGATGGCGCCCTGCAGGAGCCCCACCAGCGCCCCCAGGATCAGACCGGCGCCGAGCACGATGAGCCACAAAGCCGGGTGCCCGAAGCCGAGGAAGTCCGGCAGGATCTCTGCCTGCAGGATGGCCATGGCCATTCCCACGAAGCCCAGCATCGAGCCGACCGAAAGGTCGATGTTGCGCGACACGATGACCAGCACCATCCCCGTGGCCATGATCGCCACCGGGGCGAACTGGACCGACAGGAACCACAGGTTGCGGGCTGACAGGAAGGTCCCACCCGACAGGAAATGGAACCCGATCCATATGACGATCAGGAGAGCCACCATGCCCAGCGTGCGCGTGTCGATCTCGGATGAGCGGACGGCCGACTGCAGGGACCGGCGGCTGGGTGCGACCCCGTCGGCCTCATCCGTCTCGCTCGGAGGGAGCTCGGTGACGCTCATCGGTTCGCAGAATAGACAGCGCCCCCGGTCGGACCGGGGGCGCTGTCTCGTCTCATCGTCTCTCGATCTCTACAGGGTGGGGCTCAGCCGCAGGCTTCCACCGAGCCGGCCTCGACCCCCTGGCACAACTCGTCAGGACTGATCCACTCGGCCTCGACCACCAGGTTCAGGTTCTCCTGAGTGATCGGCACCGGGTCCAACAGGATCGATGTCATCGAGTTGCCACCTGGTGAGTCGAACTGGATCGTTCCCTCGACGTCGGCCAGGGCCGTCCCCTGCGCCAAAGCCACGGCCGCTTCGCCGGCTGCCGTACCCAGCTCGCGGGCATCCTTCCACACCGACACAGCCTGCGTCCCGAGTGCCACCCGGTTGAGGGCAGCCAGGTCTGCATCCTGGCCGGAGACCGGCACCTCGCCGGCGAGGCCCTGCGCATCGAGGGCGGCGACCACGCCGGACGCCATGCCGTCGTTCTCGGAGAGCACGGCCTGGACGTCGTTGCTGGCCTGGGTCAGGAACTGCTCCATGTGAGTCTGGGCCAGGGCCGGGTCCCAGTTGTCGGTGTAGGTCTCGCCGACGATGGTGATGTCACCCGCGGCCACGGCTTCACCGATCACCTGCTCGTAGCCTTCCCTGAGAAAGTCGGCGTTGGCGTCGGCCTGGTTTCCCTTGATGATCACGTAGTTGCCGGTCGGAACCAGATCGAAGATCACCTCGGCTTGCATCGCCCCCACCCGCACGTTGTCGAAGGTCACGTACAGGGCGCCGGGATCTTCGATCAGGCGGTCGTAGGCGACTACTGGGATACCCTGCTCGAGGGCACTCTGGACGGCCGGGAGGATGGCAGTGCCGTCCTGAGCCAGGATGATGAGGGCGTCGGCGCCCTGAGAGATCAGGTTCTCCACGTCGGCGAGCTGCTGCTCCGCCGAGGACCCGGCATCACTGTTGATGTAGGTGGCGCCGGCGGCGTCCAAAGCCGCCTGGATCGCCGGCTCGTCCCACCGGGCCCAGCGCTCTTCGTTGTAGTTGTTCCACGACACGCCGACGATGAGCTCGTCGTCGCCGCCGGTTGTGGTGTCGGCCCCGCCCGTGGTCGTGTCGGCGCCTCCCGTTGTGGTGTCGGCCCCTCCCGTTGTGGTGTCGGCCCCGCCGGTCGTGGTGTCACTGCCGCCGCCGTCACCACAGGCCACAAGCACCAGGGCCAGAGCGGCCAAGAGGGCCAAGAATCGACGATTCAACATTCTTCCTCCTTGCCATGCGTCCCGAAGACGCTTCGCCAACGCTACCTCAGGCGCTCGGGTCGCGCCGAGCTTCCCGGAGCATAGATCATCATATGTTGGAGAAGGCAACAAAACCCGTGATTTCGATGGCGGGCAGGTCGCCGGGGTGGAGGGCAGCGTGGCAAACGGCAAATAGGACAAGGGACCAAGGGGTATAGTCGGGCTCCCCAACAAACCAGGCGAGTGTGAGTACGAACAGGATGGTCCGGGCGGAGAGCCGCGGCGTGGCCGGGGACGAGATCAGACGTCACAACCTGGGGGCCGTCTTGGAGCATCTCCACATGACGGGCCCCGCCTCCCGGTCGGACCTCGTCGCCGCCACCGGGCTCAACCGGTCGACCATCGCCGACCTGGTCGGACAGCTCACCGAGCTCGGCCTGGTCGTGGAAGGTCCGGCTCCATCCGCGTCGGGGCCCGGGCGCCCTTCGCTGGTCGTGAGCGCCAGTCCGGAGGGCGCGGCTGTGCTGGCCGTGGAGATCGACGTGGACTCCATCGCCGTGGCGACGCTCGGATTGGGGGGCCATGTCTTCAATCGGCTGCGGGTGGATCGACCCCGCGGCCGCTTCTCACCGGAGGAGACGGTCCAGGACGTCGCCAGGCTGGCGGCGCCGTTGCTCAGTTCTCTGCCCGACGATCGCGCCCTGGTCGGGATAGGCGTCGGCATGGCCGGCATCACCCGCCGGCCCGACGGCTTCGTGCGCCTGGCACCGAACCTGGGCTGGCACGACATCCCGCTCGGAAACATGCTGGCCAAGGCGTTGGACGTCGCGGTTCCGGTCCGGGTCGCCAACGAGGCCGACCTGGGCGCCTTGGGCGAGTACAGGCGCAGTCCCCGTCCGGGTGTGAGACACCTGGTCTACGTGTCGGGCGAGGTCGGGATCGGCGCCGGTGTCATCGTCGACGGTGCGCAGCTGCTCGGCGCCGACGGCTACGCCGGAGAGGCGGGCCACACGCTCATCAACCCCGAAGGCGTCCGGTGTCGCTGCGGAGCCACCGGATGCTGGGAGACCGAAGCCGGTGAGGCCGCTCTGGTGCGGCGCATCCGTTCGCTCAAAGGCAAGACCGGCACGGCACTGGTCGAGGCAGTGACCGCCCGCATGGCCGCCGGAGACGAGGAAACCCAAACGGGCGTGGCCGACATCGGCAGGTGGCTCGGATTGGGCATCGGCAACCTGATCAACATCTTCAACCCCGACGTGATCGTCCTGGGCGGTCTGTACTCCGACCTGTACTCGTATCTGGAGGCAGCCGTGGTCGGCGGCGCCCGCAGCAGCGCCCTGGCCGCCCCCTTCGAGTCGGCATCCATCATCCGCGGTGCCCTCGGCAGCGACGCTCCCCTCGTCGGAGCGGCCGAACTGGCTCTGGCCGATGTCTTCTCGGACCCGGCGCGCATCGCCGCCGGTTGACGCACCACCTAGTGGGACGCTTCCTCGAAGATCGCCTCGAGCACCTCGAGATTGGCCACGGCGTCGGTCGGCGGGGTCGGCACAGGTGTCTCCTCCCGGATTGCTCGAGAGAAGGCATCGGCCTGGATGGCGTACTGGTCGGCAACGGCGAACTCGTGGACCTGTATCCCAGGGGCGGCCGGCGGCTCGCCACCCGAGACCTGCAGGAGGCGAGTGGCTCGATCCGGGGGGATGTTGAACGGGATCTCCACGACCAGCCGTCCCGCCGTTCCAACAATCTCCACCCTTTGGTCGGACTCGAGCACGGTGGAGCAGGTGAAGGTGGCATGACGGCCGTTGAAGTCGAGCAAGGCCGAGGTGAGCACATCCGTACCGGACGGCGAGAGGCGATGGACGGCGCTCACGACCCGGCTGGGCTCGGAGCCAAAGATCAGGCGGGCGGCGTTGACTGGATAGCAACCGATGTCGAAAAGGGCCCCGCCTCCGAACTCGGCGATGTTGCGGATGTCGGCGGGGTCGGTGTTCCGGTAGGAGAAGAAGGACTGCACGGCCATAACCTCGCCGATGGATCCGTCGTCTACCAGGCCCTTGGCCGCTACCCAGAGCGGGTGCAGCCGGTACATGAACGCCTCCATCAGCTTGACGCCTGCATCATCCGCCGCCGCCACCATCGCACGGGCATCGGAGCTGGTGGTGGCGAGCGGCTTCTCGCACAGGACGTGTTTGCCGGCGCGGGCGGCGGCGATGGCCCACTCGGCGTGGAGGTGGTTGGGCAGCGGGATGTACACCGCTTCCACATCGGGATCGGACAACAGCCGTTCGTATCCGGTGTGGGCCGTCGGTATCCCCAGGGCGGCGGCGACTTCAGCTGCCCGCTCCCCCGTTCGGGAGGCGATTGCCACGACGCGGCTCAACTCCGAGCTGCGCATCGCCGGGATCACCTTCTCCACGGCGATGTTGGCACCCCCCAGGACTCCCCATCGAACCGGCTCTGTCATTGCCACCTCGCCGCGGTCGGAAACGAGGAGTGGACAGTACCGGTCGCTACCTTGGGTTCGTGGCCCAGGTGAACGAGACCCGCCCGTCGCCCTCGTCGAAATGGTGGCTCGTATCGGGGGCGGGGTTCGGAGCAGTGGCGGCCGCCGGAATCATGCTGGGAGCCTCGGCACTCCTCGGGACCGCAGATCCGCCCGAAGCGGCCGGGGCTCCCCGCTTCATCGAGGAGACAGCCGACTCGGGGATCCAGCACGTCTACGACGGCGAATTCGAGTTCTTCGTCGGCGGCGGGGTCGCGGTGTTCGATTGCGACGAAGACGGCCTCCAGGAGCTGTTCTTCGCCGGCGGCGTCAACCCTTCCGGCCTCTTCCACAACCAGAGCGAACCGGGCCGGGATCTGCGCTTCAGTCGCCTCGACGATCCCGTCGTCGCCCTGACCGGCGTGACAGGGGCATATCCCCTCGACGTCGACGGCGACTCCCACGTCGACCTGGCCGTACTCCGCCATGGTGAGAACGTGATGCTGCGGGGCCTCGGGGACTGCCGGTTCGAGCCCGCGAACGACGCGTGGAATGTCGACGGGGGCAGCGAGTGGACGGCGGCCTTCAGCGCGGTCTGGGAGGACGAGGGCACCTTCCCCACCCTCGCCTTCGGCAACTATCTGGCCGACGACGGCCAGCAGACCGGGGAATGCGCCGACCACTATCTCCTCCGTCCCGAAGGATCCGGGGGCTACCAGGAACCGATGCCGCTCAGCCCGGGCTGGTGCACACTCTCGATCCTCTTCAGCGACTGGGACCGATCGGACCGGTCCGACCTCCGCATGACCAACGACCGTCACTACTACCGGGACGGCGAGGAGCAACTATGGCGGATGGACCAGGGAGCCGACCCCGAATTGTGGACGCACGACGAAGGCTGGCAGCGCATCCAGATCTGGGGGATGGGTATCGCCAGCCACGACCTCACCGGCGACGGGAGGCCCGAGATCTTCCTCACCAGCCAGGGCGATAACAAGCTGCAGACTCTGGCCGACGGTGCCACCGGCCCCCAATACACCGACATCGCCTTTGCTCGCGGGGTCACCGCCCACCGGCCCTTTGCCGGAGACACCGCCTCGCCGTCCACCGCCTGGCACGCCGAATTCCAGGACGTCAACAATGACACCTACATGGACCTGTTCGTCACCAAGGGAAATGTCGAGGCCCAGCCCGACTTCGCCGCCCGCGACCCCAACAACCTGCTGCTCGGGCTGGCCGACGGCACCTTCCGGGAGAGTGCTGACGACGCCGGCGTCGCCAGCTTCGCCCGCTCCCGCGGCGCCGCCCTGGCCGACCTGAACCTCGACGGTCTCCTCGACCTCGTCGTTGTCAACCGGCGCCAGCCCGCCCAGGTCTGGCGCAACCTCGGGACCGAACCGAACGGCAACTGGCTGGCGCTGCGGCTGAGCCAGGCGGGTGCCAACCGCGACGCCGTCGGCGCCTGGGTCGAGATCGACGCGGCGGGACGCACCGTGGAACGGGAGGTGACGGTGGGGGGAGGCCATGCCGGCGGCCAGATCGGGTGGCTCCACTTCGGGCTGGCATCCGCCACCGAGGCCGACGTCCGGGTGGTATGGCCGGACGGTGAACAGAGCGAGCAGATGCGGCTCGACGCCAACCAGTTCGCCACGATCGAGCGAGGACAGGAGGAGCCCGAGCGGTGGCTCTTCCCGGACGCGGCGAGCCCATGAGCAGAGCCCACCTGGACCACGTCTCTCTCCCGGACTTCGGGATGCCGGACTCGATACCCGAGATCCCGGCCGAGCTCTACGTGGAGCGCATGCGGCGACTGCGGGAACGGGCCGCCGCACAGGGCTACGACCGGATGGTGGTCTATGCCGATCGCGAGCACAGCGCCAACATGGCCTACCTCACAGGCTTCGACCCGCGCTTCGAGGAGGCGCTGCTGATCGTGGGCACCGACGTGGACGAACCTGCGGTGTTGGTGGGGAACGAATGCTGGGGCATGGCCGGCTCGTCGCCTTTGCCCATGCGCCGCCACCTGTTCCAGGAGTTCAGCCTGCCCGGCCAACCCCGCGACCGCTCCCAGCCGCTCTCCCGGATCCTCGACGACGAGGGAATCGCAGAGGGCAGCCGGGTGGGGGCGGTCGGCTGGAAGGTGTTCGCGGATCCCGGCCGTCTCGATCTCCCGGCGTTCTTGGTCGACGAGCTACGCCAGGCGGTCGGCACGGGCGGCATCGTCGCCAACGCCGCAGAGATCCTGATGGGTTCCGCCGACGGCCTCCGGGTGATCAACGAGGTCGAGCAACTCGCCTTCTTCGAGTACGCCGCCTGTCATACCTCGTCGGGCGTCCGCCGCCTACTTTTCGGCCTGGAACCGGGGATGGCGGAACAGGAAGCCGTCCAGCTCCTGGGGTGGAACGGCATGCCGCTCTCCTGTCATCTCATGCTCACCGCCGGGCCGCGAGCGCGGCTGGGTCTCCTCAGCCCGGGCGACCGCCGCATCGACCACGGCGACCCCTTCACCACCGCCTTCGGGATCTGGGGAGCCCTGAACTGCCGGGCCGGTTTCGTGGTGGAGGAGGCCGGGCGCCTTCCCGCCGGGATCAGCGACTACGTCGATCGCCTGGTGGCGCCCTACTTCGAGGCAGTGGCCGAGTGGTACGCCGCCCTCCGCATCGGCCAGACGGGCGGGGCCCTGCACGAGATCGTCGCCCGACGCCTGGGCGATCCCTTCTTCGGCATCTTCCTCAACCCCGGACACCAGATCCACCTGGACGAATGGGTCAACTCACCGGTCGGCCCCGGCTCGGAGGTAGAGCTCCGCTCCGGAATGGCGATGCAGGTCGACATCATCCCCGCCACTGGCACCGAGTACTTCACAACCAACATCGAGGACGGCATCGCCTTCGCCGACGCCGATCTGCGTCGTCGCTTCTCTCTCGCCTTTCCGCAGGCCTGGGCACGGATCCAGGCCCGCCGTGGCTTCATGGCGGACACCCTGGGCATCGACCTCCACCCCGACGTCCTTCCCTTCTCGAATATCCCCGCCTACCTGCCGCCCTTCCTGCTCTCACCCGATCGGGCCGTGGTGATGGGCTGACGGCACCGCTCAACCCTCGAGCAGGGCAGGGGTCCAACGGCCTCCCGCCTGGTTCGAGGCTATCGCCGCCTCGACGAATTTCACCCCGGCCGCCCCGTCCCTGGCCGTGGGGAAATGAAGAGCCAGCGGGTCGGGATCAACCCCGGCGCGGCGGGCGGCGATGGCTTCCGCCGCGTCGGTGTAGAGGTTGGCAAAGGCCTGGTGGAACGCCTCGGGGTGGCCGGCCACGATGCGGCTAGAGCGAGCGGCGAGGGGCAGGGTTCCCGGACCGTTCGGCGTCCTGATCTCGGTCGGCCGGTCCGACCTCCTGTAGACGAGGGTGGTGGGCTGCTCCTGCTCCCATTCGATCGTGCCGCCGGTGCCCGATATGCGGATGCGGAGGCAGTTCTCGACGCCGGCTGCTGCCTGGGTCACCCAAAAGGTCCCCCGGGCACCGCCGGTGAACCTGAGCATGGCGGCGGCGTAGTCGTCGACCAGTCGGCCAGGGACGATCGCCCCGATCTCGGCCGACACTTCGGCCACCTCGAGCCCGGTGATGAAGCGCACCAGGTTGTGGGCGTGGGTCCCGATGTCGCCCAGCACAAGAGACGGCCCGCCCCGCACCGGGTCGTACCGCCATGGGAGCGGTGCGGTCGGATCGGGGTCGTTCTCTCCGGCCTTGCCACCCTGGACGTACTCCACCTGCACCAGCCGGATCTCCCCCAGCAGTCCGCCAGTCACCATCTCTTTGGCCTGACGGACCATGGGATAGCCGGTGTAGTTGTGGGTCAGGCACAGCACGAGGCCGGTCTGCTCAACCCGGGCGACCAGGTCGAGCGCCTCGTCCAGGGTGTTGGCGAGAGGCTTGTCGAGGACCACGTCGAACCCGAGGTCGAGGGCGGCGGTGGCGAAGGTGTGGTGGCTGTCGTTGGGGGTCATGATGGCGACGACGTCGGCGCCGTCATCGCGGAGGGACTCCGACCGCAGCATCTGGAGAGCCTCTGAGTGGGAGCGATCGGCGGGCAGACCCAGGTCCGCCGCGGCCGACCGCGCCCGTTCCGGGTTCGAGGAAAGGGCGGCGGCGACGATCTCGTAGCGATCGTCCATGCGGGCTGCGGTCCGGTGCATGGCGCCGATGAAGCTGCCGGGACCGCCGCCGATGACTGCGAGACGCAACCGCCTGCCCAGCATCTGCACTACGGGGTTGCGGTCGGTCATGGCCGACTCGTCTCGCTCACTATCAGCCATCTATCGCCCGTGGCCTGGTTCAGGATGAAGGTGGTGGCAAACGGAGTGCTCTCCCGGGCGACCTCGTTCAGATCCTCGTCGTAGGTGACCTGTACGAGAGTGCCTTCGGCGTCGAAGCCCAGGCTGGGCCCGAGCTGGGTCGACGCCCCGTAGATGGCGCGCAGGTGGAGGGACTCGAACGAGTACGCCTCGACTATCCGGCGCTTGGCGACAGCATCTCCCTCGATCCGTCGCTCCATGACGACGAGGCGCTCCCCATGGTCCACCGCCCGCAACAGGCTCGGGTCCGACCGACGGCGGGCTTCGGATTCGATGGCGAGGTTCTCGGCCAGGGCCAGAGCCAGCGCCCTTCCGTCATCGGCGGCGACGTCGCTGTTCAGGGCTGCGACGCCGTCGTCCACCGTCACGACAGGGATCGAGTCGGTGTCGACCGAGACGTTGACGGTCGGCGCCGGCGCCTCGACCGCGGCCTGGGCGGACCGACGAGCAGGGCCGCCGGCCAAGACGATGACGGCGGCGAGCACCACGATCGACGCTCCCATCAACGCCCCCCTGGCGAAGACCCGGGTGGGAGCGGCGCTCGGCACTGCCGTCAACCGATGCCACACCGGCCCCGCCCCGAGGAGGCGGTCGAACACGTTACGGACGGGACTGAGCAGAACGAGCCCGGCGAGCAGACCCACTTTTGCCCCGAATTCGGTGGATTGCGGGGCGATGAGCAGGGTGCTCACCACGCCGATCGCAGCTGCGAAGAGCAGGCGGGCCCTGCCGTCGCCGGGAATGGTCTTGGGGTCGGTGATCATGAAGAAGAGAAAGATGAGGACTTCGGGGGAGCTCATCACGATCCACCAGAAATGCCAGTCACACACCGGACCCAGCGCCCACGCCGCCGTCATGCAGTGACCGCTGGCCGCCACCAGGGCGAGTCCTGTTGCCAGCGTCACCCAGAAGACAGTCGCCATGGCAAGGAGGCGGAGTCGGCGGGTGATGATCATGCCCCCAACCAGGATGATGAAATAGGCGATCACCATCCACCCATCGAGAGGAGCCCACCAGAAGTCGAGAGGCTCCACCCGACGGCTTCCGAGGACGAGGAACGACGCCACCAAACCGACGTTCGACGGGTTGAAGACATGGCCGTCGCGATAGCGAATCCAGTACTTGGTGGCCAGCGAGAGACCGGCGACCAGGGCGAAGATGTGCCATCCGGACCACGACCAGTGATCGCCGCGCTCCGTGCCCACCACACGCAGGATGAGGGCGACGCCGCTGCCGGTCAGCATGGCGCTCGCCGGCCAGACCAGGCGCCCACTCTGAAGGTAGGTGACGATCACTTCGACCAGGGCGCAGGTGAGGATGGCGGCGAGAATCTGGGGCACGGAGACCCGAAAGCCGAGCGCCACCTGGCCCAGCACGTGGATCGAGATGATCACGGCAGCCAGGTGGAGGCGGGGATCGCGGAGTGTCGGAAGGATGACCGGCACTTCTCGGCCCGCGAGCCGCACGACAGGCGATCCGGTGGTCGTCAGGCGAACTCCACCGACCGTTTGGACAAGCCAAACCAGAAGCCATCCACCACGTTCTTGGACTGGGCTCCGCTCACGAGGCTGGCCCCGAGCGACACGAACAACGGCGCGAAGTGCTCTGTGCGGGGATGGGCGAGCGAGGCCGCCGGAGCCTTGGCCTGGAAATCGAGCAGGTCGTCTACATTCCCGCTGGCCAGGGTGCCGTCCAACCAATCGTCGAATTCACTCGACCAGGTCGGTGGATGGGCATCGGGCCCGGCATGCCAGTTCATCTCCCTCAAGTTGTGCGTCGAGAACCCGCTTCCGACGATGAGGACCCCAGAATCCCGAAGTGGCGCCAGCCGCTGACCGATGGAGAACAGGACCTTCGGGTCGAGCGTGGGCATCGAGATCTGGAGGACCGGGACGTTTGCCTCGGGATACATCTCCACCAGCGGGACATAGGCGCCGTGGTCGAGCCCGCGTTCGGGATCCTGGTATATGGGATGGTCTGGATCGGCGAGGAGGCCGGCCACCTGCCCGGCCAGCTCCGGCGCTCCCGGCGCCGGATACTTGACCTGGTAGTACTGCTCGGGAAAGCCCCAGAAGTCGTAGTAGAGCGGCACGGTGGTCGTCGCCGACACGGTGAGCGGGTCGTTTTCCCAGTGCGCCGACACCATCAGGATCGAATTCGGCTGGGGCATGGCCGCAGCCCAGTCGGCGAGTTGGCTCGTCCAGACGGGGTCGTCGGCCAGGGGCGGCGCCCCGTGACTGAGATAGATCACCGGCATCCGCTGGTCAGCGAACTCTGGCTGAGGGCTCATCACCCAAGCGTAGGGAGATGACGTCCTGAGAGCCATCGCCGGCGGGCTTAGCCCGGATCCACCGATTCGCTTGGCTCGTCGACCTCGATGGTCGGTGGCCAAGCCCATCACCTCAGTTTCGTCGGATCACTTCCGTTGAAGCCCCGATTCGGCCGGATGCCCCGGTAGACACGGCGGGTCCGGTCATCCTCGCCGTCTTTCGGTGAATCCAGGCTTAGATAGCCCGATGACGGCCCCACCGCTCGCCTCCAACTCGACACTTTGGCGTAGCGGCCGGCCATGAAGGCGGCTCGAGGCGGCGAGTTCCGGGTCTCATTACTCAGCCGGTCGGTGTATCTCCCCGCCGCCCTGTTCTCGGTCGGGCAGGGAGCGGCAATCCCGGTCATTGCCCTGGTCGCCCTGGATCTGGGCGCCTCGCCCGCCGTCGCCGGTGTGATGGTTGCCTTGCGGGGGGTCGGGACCATGGCCTTCGACGTCCCGGCCGGCGCCCTCGTGGCCAGGTTCGGCGAGCAGCGATCGATGGTCGGCGCCAGCACGGCGCTGGCCGCCATCGCCCTGGCTATTGCCGTCTCG
>DATFFO010000120.1:0-2897 GCA_035250025.1 Acidimicrobiia bacterium | reverse complement strand
CGCCTCCGGGGCCCAGCTCTTCCTTCCCGCCAACACCAATCTCCTCAGGGCGGCGCAGCTGGCAGCGGCGGCGGTTGGGGGTGCCGTCATGCGCACCCCTTCGCAGCCTGACGCCGGCCGGGTGGACCTGATCAGACTGGCTCCGCGCCGCCCCGAGCTCGCCACCCCGCCCGCCGGCGCCGGCTCCCTCCTTACCCCCGCCGACAAGCGATCCGGATACGGTCCCCGGCCCGACCGTCATACGGGACGCAAGATCGTCCTCGCCTACCGCAAGACCGACACCAACCCCGGCAAGTACCTGGAAGCGGCCATACGTCGGGCAGGAGTCGACGTGCGGCTGGAAACCGACGCTCTCGACTTCGACACGGTCGCATCCGACACCGACCTCGTCCTGTTCGTCGAAGGCCCTTATCCGGCCCTCGACGTGAGCGGATCGACCCCCGACATCCCGATCCTGTTCTGGTTCCACCACGGAGAGCACCACCTCCAGACCAACCTGCGTCTCATCGACCGATACCGGGCGGACGCGGCGCTGATGGCCCATTCCTGGCATCTGAGTCACTGGGTCCAGGCGCCGGTCCACCGCTTCCCATTCGGGATCCCCATCGAGTTGGTCGACCCTGCCAAGCCTCTCGCCGAGCGCCGCTACGACGTGGCAATGGTCGGGGCCAAGCTGTGGGGCGGGGGCCCCTACGGAAGCCGCCAGGCGCTGGTGGCCGCCCTCGAGGAGGCGTTCCCGTCGGAGCGACTCGGGTTCGGCGAGAAGGTCACCGCCGAGGAGATGGCCCGCCTGTACGAGGACGCCCGGATCATCCCCAACGAGGGAGGAACCCGCCATTACCCGATCACGATGCGGGTCTTCGAAGCGGTGGGAGCGGGTGCCGTGCTCGTCACAGACGATCTTCCCGGAACCGACCTCATCTTCCAGCCGGGACGCCACTACGCCATCCTGGGTCCGGACATCGCAGCCCAGGCGAAGGCGCTGCTCGGAGACCTGGACGGCATGCAGCGGATGGCCGATGCCGCCCTCGCCCACGGCCTTGCTCACCACACCTACGACCACCGCGTCGACGAGTTGTTCGAGATCGCCGACAAAACCGACAAGCGTGAGATCGCCCCGGCCCCGGCCCGCTCGGAGCTGGGAACCCTCGTCGACCGCGACGCCGAGGTTCAGAGGGTCGCCCACGTCGGCGCCCCTCAGCTCGAGGAGGAGCTCGCCGACCGCCAGGTCTTCGACGCCCATACCCTCGAACCACATCGCCTGGCCCCGGGCAAGATGGAGACCGTTGCCGTCCGCGCCGACGACATCGCCGGACTGGAGGAGATTCTTCGCGGCGCCCGCCGCTTCATCTACGTCGATGGCCCGGGCCGCGGCCTCGACGAATGGCTCTCCGTCGAGCATCCCCAGGCCGTCGTCCACCGAGCCGACGGCCTCGTCAAGGTCGATCTGATGGCGGAGTCATATCGGGTGCACCCCCACGAAGTCGTCGAGGACACCCCGAGACCGTGACACTACGCCCCCACAATGACTGGACCGGGCTTCAGCCCGACCCGCGTGCCGCCACCCGACTGACGGCCGCCGTGGTCATTCCTGTCTACAACCGACCCGACCTGCTGGCGCGGACACTGGCGGGCTTGGAGCGATCGACCCGTCAGGTGCCGGTGATCGTCGCCGACGATGGGTCTGAGGCCGACATCGCTGCCGTCGTGACCGCCTCGCCCCTCGATGTGAGCCTGGTCTCCCAGGAGCACAGCGGCAACGGGGCTGCCCGGGCCCGCAACCTGGGAGCAGCCGAGGCGGGGAATGTCGACGTGATCATCTTCATCGACGCCGACTGCATCCCTCATCCCGAAATGGTCGGTCGCCACCTCGCCTGGCATGCCGCCGGCGAATCCGTGGTAACCGTCGGTCGAAGATCCCATGTGCGCGTGGCAGATGTCCCGCCGGCCGAGATCGCCGCCGGCGCCGTGGACCTTGCCGAGCGGATCGAGGCAGGTTTCTCGGGTCGCGCCGACTTCCGCCAGGTGCTGGAGAGACGGACGGCAAGTTTGACGACAGGCGACGAAGGTTTTCGCAGCTTCGTCTCGTCGAACGTTGCGGTCCCTGCTCGCCTGTTCGAACAGGTCGGCGGGTTCGAGGACCGATTCACCCGCTGGGGCAGCGAAGACACCGAACTTGGCTGGCGCCTATGGCAAGACGGAGTCCTGATGGTCCCGGTGCCGGAGGCGCTGGTCTTCCACCAACTCGACGAGGACGAGGAGGGCGGTCAGGCCGGACGGGCGCGGGGACGGGCCTTGAACGACGGCAGCTTGAGCACCCTCATCCCCCATGGCTTCTACCGCAAGCCCCGGCGTGACGTGATCTACGAGGTGCCCAAGGCGAGCATCGTGGTACGCGAGCCGCCTACCCGACTCGAGGATCTTTGGGCAGACATCAGCGGACAAACAGCCTCCGACTGGGAACTGATTCTCGTGGGATGCAACGAGGCGCACCAGCCGACTGCCGGCCTCCTCGAGGGTGACCCTCGCGTCAGTCTTGTCGACGGGCTCGGCGAGGGGCTTGGCCGTGCGAGAGGCGAGCTGGTGGTGATGATCCACGGGGCGATCGCTCTCGACCACCGGTTCCTCGGTCGTGTCGTGAAGCACTTTCACGACCGCCCCATGACCTCTTCGCTGACCGTGGGCTACACCCTCCCGGCCGACCCGCCCCAGGTCTTCCGGGTAGAAGACGACGCCGCCTGGGTGGACGCCAACTGGGGAGGGCCGCTTCCCCTGGCAACCGTCGCCCGTCGCCGTGACTGGGCGAAGGCGTCTGCCCTCGAACCTTCCCAGGCCTGGGCGGAGATACGCAAGCTGGCCCTCGCCGACCACCTCGCCCAGGGCCTGGTGTGGGTCCC
>DATFFO010000119.1:0-3871 GCA_035250025.1 Acidimicrobiia bacterium | reverse complement strand
CACACCGGCCCAGAGCGTGGACCTGGTGCGGGAAGGGACCTGGGTCGGCGTCCTCTCGGGCCGCGACTCCGCCCACATCGCCGGGCTCCCCCCCGGCGGGATGGTGCGGGGCGACGGCTTCGCCCGCATGCCAATGGTCCGCATGACCAACGTTGGCCTCCGGCCCGGCGAGTCGTCGCTCGAGGAGATCATCGCCTCCACCGAGTACGGGATCTACATGGCGACCAATCGCTCCTGGTCCATCGACGACAAGCGGCTCAATTTCCAGTTCGGTTGCGAGGTCGCCTGGGAGGTGGTCGACGGGCGCCTGGGGCGGATGCTGAAGAACCCGACCTACACCGGCATCACTCCCGTCTTTTGGGGTTCCATGGACATGCTGGCCGGCGGCGAGGAGTGGCATGCCTGGGGCACGCCCAACTGTGGCAAAGGCCAGCCCCTCCAGATCGGGCATACCGGCCATCCGGCCGCGCCCGCCCGCTTCCGGGATGTCCGCATCGGCGTGGCGGGGAGGGGCTGATGGTGGCTTCCGACCTCGAGGCGATCGCAGTTCGAGTGTGCGACCTGGCCGGGCAGGAGGCAGAGGCGGAATGCCGTGTCACCCGCACCCGGGCCGGTCTGACGAGATTCGCCAACTCCCATATCCACCAGCACCACGGCGAGGACACCACCGGGGTGGCGCTGCGACTGGCGGTGGACGGCAGGGTGTCCGCCGCCACAACAGTTGGATTCGACGACGCCGGCCTCGACCGGCTGGTGGAGGAGACCCTGGCGGCGGCCCGTCTCCACCCCATTGACCCCCACTGGCCGGGTGTGACCGGGCCGACCGAGCACCCGAAGCTCGACAAGACCGACCCCAGCACAATCGACGCTCGTCCTGAGGAGCGGGCCGAGCAGGTGGCCACCTTCGTCGGGGCCGGCGACGGGCTGACGGCGGCGGGCTTCCTCGAGACAAACCTGACGGAGATGGCGGTGGCCACCAGCCGGGGGCTGGTGGTGTCGGGGCGTGCCACCCGGGCTGTCATAGACGGGATCCACCAGACCGGGGAGTCGGCCGGCAACGGCCATCAGACCGACATTGCCTTCTCGGCCCTCGACGGAGCCGCGGCGGGGAGGCGCGCCGCCGGGCTCGCCGAGCGAGGCAAGGGCGCCATCGACGTCGAACCGGGCCGCTACGAGGTGGTGCTCGCCCCCGAGTGCGTCGCCACCATCGCCGCCTTCCTCGCCGTCTACGGTTTCGGCGGCAGGGCATATCACGACGAGCAGTCGTTCGTGGCTTTGGGGAGCCAGCAGTTCGACCGCTCGTTCGATCTGGTCGACGACCCGTCCGAGTCCCGCACTGTGGCGATGGGCTTCGACGCCGAGGGCACCCCCAAAGGGAGGCTGCCTCTGGTCGAGGACGGCGTGTGCCGGGCGATTGCCCATGATCGTCGCACCGCGGCCATGGTGGGCCATGAGCCGAACGGGCACGCTTTCCCCGGCTCCTTCTTCGGCCCGATTCCGAGTTCCATGGTGATCCGGCCGGGGGAGGCTTCCTCCGAGGAACTGATTGCCGGAGTTGAGCGGGGCATCTACGTCTCGACCTTCAACTACTGCCGCATCCTCGACCCGCGGACGCAGGTGGTGACGGGCCTGACTCGCAACGGGACGTTCCTAATCGAGGGCGGCCAGATCTCGCGGCCACTCTCCAACCTGAGATTCACACAGTCCTTCGTCGAGGCGTTGGGACCGGGCAACCTCCTCGCTGTGGGCAATGACGACCGTCTGGCCGACAGCGAGTTTGGTCCCGGCTTCGTCGTGGCGCCGTCGATGAGGCTTGCCAGTTGGAACTTCACAGGCGGCGCCCAAGGCTGACGCCTCCTCTTTGTCCCCCACGAAGTGGGGGAAGGTCCCTGCCACCGGAGCGAAGCGGAGGTGGGAGGTAGGGGGGTGCTACCCGTTGCGAACCTCGGGGAGAGGTCTTCTTGTTGGGAACTTGCCCCCTACCCCACCGGCTCCGCTTACGCTCCGCCGGCGGGGGCCCCTTCCCCCTTCGCTCCGCTCAGGGGGACAAATTCAGGTCTCCCCCAAGTAGGCCCCTTCCCCCTTCGCTCCGCTCAGGGGGACAAATTCAGGTCTCCCCCAAGTAGGCCTTGCGCATCTCCGGGTTGGCCATGAGGTCGGCGGCGGTGTCGTTGAGCACCACCATGCCGGTCTGGAGCACGTAGCCGCGATCGGCGATCGAGAGGGCCATGTTGGCGTTCTGCTCGACCATGAAGACTGTGGTGCCGGCCCGGTTGATCTGGTCGATGATTTCGAAGTTCTGTGCCACCAACACCGGTGCCAGCCCCATCGACGGCTCGTCCATAAGAAGGATCTTGGGACGGGCCATCAGCGCCCGGCCCATCGCCACCATCTGCTGCTCGCCCCCGGACAACGTCCCCGCCTTCTGGGCCAGCCGCTCCTTGACGCGGGGGAACATCTCGAAGATGTTCTCCATATCGGCTTCCAGGTTCTCGCGGTCCTCACGCAGGTAAGCCCCGATCTCGAGGTTCTCGCGAACCGTCATGCGCTTGAAGAGGCGGCGGTTCTCGGGAACCATCGACACTCCCGACTTGACCCGTTCGGCCGTGGTCCAGCCGTTGACCTCCTGGCCGTCGAGGAGGACGTTGCCGCTGGTCGGGGGGACGATCCCCAGGATCGTCTTGAGGGTCGTGGTCTTGCCCGAGGCGTTGCCACCCAGCAAGCAGACCATCTCTCCCTCGTTGATGGTGATGTCCACGTCCTTGAGGATGTGGGCGGCGCCGTAGTGGGTGTTGATGCCGCGGAACTCGAGCACCGGTGTCCGGCCGTCGTCGCTCACGCCTGCTTCTCCTCGGCGGGACGACCGAGGTAGGCCTCGATGACGTGTTCGTTGGAAGAGACATCCTGATATGACCCCTCGGCGATCTTGACGCCGTGGTCGAGGACCACCACCCGGTCCGAGACCTCTCCGACAACCCGCATGTCGTGCTCGATCATCACCACCGTGAAGCCCTTCTCGCTGCGGAGCTTGCCGATCAACTCGGTGAGCTCCACCGTCTCCCGCGGGTTCATGCCGGCGGTGGGCTCGTCGAGGAGGAGAAGCGTCGGCTCGGTTGCCATTGCCCGGGCGATCTCGAGGCGGCGGCGGTTGGCGTATGAGAGGACGAAGGCGGGTTGGTCGAACCGGTAGCCCACCAGGCGGGTGCCGAAGAAGGACAGGATCTCCTTCGCTTTCTCCTCGATCTCGCGCTCCTCCCGGCGGAAGCCGGGAGTCTGGAAGATGGCCCCGAAGATCCCCCGCCGGGTGCGGCAATGCTGACCCACCTTGACGTTCTCGAGGACCGTCAGGTTGGGGAATAGGCGCACGTTCTGGAAGGTCCGGGCGATCCCCGCCTTGGTGATCTGGCTGGGGGTATGGCCGCCGATGTCGACGCCTTCGAAGATGATGCGCCCCTCGTCGGGTGGGAACAGACCGGAGATGACGTTGAAGAACGAAGTCTTGCCGGCACCGTTGGGCCCGATCACGGAGACGATCTGCCCCTCTTCGATCGAGAAGTCGACCCCGCCGATGGCCTGGAGGCCGCCGAACGCCTTCTTGAGACCGGTGATCTCGAGGAGAGCCATCTCACGCCTCCTTGGCGGTGGTCTCGGCGAACTGACCGCCCTTGTCGAGCCAGGCGTCCTGGAGGAACTCCTCCTGGTGGAGTTCCTGGGCGCGCCTCGCCGAAGGGAGCAGGCCCTCCGGCTTCTGCAGCATCATGAACACGAGCAGGGCGCCGTAGATGAGCAGCTTGTACTCCCCGAACTCCTGGAGGAGTCCGGGCTGATTGGGGCCGCCCAGCACCCCGATCAGGACGAGGGCGCCCACCGC
>DATFFO010000118.1:0-6715 GCA_035250025.1 Acidimicrobiia bacterium | reverse complement strand
TCGGCGTCGGAGAGCACCGAGAAGGTCTCGGCGTTGCGCCGGTTGGTCTCATCCTCGATCTCCTGTCGCATCGTCAACCCTTCGCCCGAGAGCCGGATTGGATCCAGGTCGACGAGTCCTCGGCCACGGAGCTCGTCGATGACGGGGGAGGACTCGGTCTCCTTGCCGTGCCAGAGATCTGTCAGGGCCACCATCTGGGTCGGTGTCAACCCCTTCTCGAGCCACGCCTCGGCATGGTCATGCTGGCGGACGAAGCGAAGCGTCACGAGGCGCTGGTGGAGCAGGGGGAAGGGATCGGCGGGCTCGGGCACCTCTCGATGGACGACCGCCACCACGTGGTCGGGAGTGGCGGCGTCTCCCACCCTGCGGGCAACGGCGCTCGCCTCCTCCACCGCCTGGCGCTGGTCGCCCCACTGGTCGGCGGCGACTTCACGGAGGGCGTCCGCCCCCTCGTCGAGGACCGCGCCCAGGCCAGCACCGGCGCTCAGCGACCCGTCTGTCTGTTCGAGCATCCCCGCCTTTTCGAGTTCGTCGATGCGGGCGATCAATTGCTCCGGCGGCAGGTAGCGCATGCGGAGCACGCCCAGGTCACGGGTGAGGGTTCCGGCGGCCATGAAAGGCGCCAACTGTCCGATCAGGGCGGTGCTCTCGAGCCCGTTCTGGCGCGCCACGGCAAGGATGCGGTCTCCGTGTTCCCGGGTGACGCGGCCGTTGACGGAGAGCACCAGGCGGTCGACTTCGGGGGCGATCTGGCTGACGAATTCCATGGCGATGACGATAACCAGGGGCCGGGTAGCCTGCGCCCGGTGCCGGGCAAGCTCACCCTCCGCCAACTGAATCGTGCCACGCTCGAGCGGCAGGGACTCGTAGAGCGGTACCGGGGGAACGTCGCCGAGGTTGTCGGACGGCTGGCAGGGCTCCAGGCCCAGCACGCCAACTCGCCCTACGTGGCGCTCTGGTCGCGCCGCCACGACCAGACGATCGACGAGCTGGAGGAAGCCCTGACCGATCGCAGCGTCGTGAAAGCGACGTTGATGCGTGCCACCCTCCACCTCGTCGCCTCGGCCGACTTCCCGATCCTCGATGTGGCGAGTTCCGCCGGGCCGGTGGGCTCGTGGTCACCCACGGCCAAGCGAGCCGGAGTCGACCTGGTCGAGTTGAACCAGGCTCTCCTCGAGTTCTGCCGCCAGCCGCGGTCCGTCGCCGAGATCGAGGAGCATCTGGGAGACGCCTTTCCCGGCAAGCTGTCCGGCCCTCACGTCCCGTCCGGGGTCCGCAACACCGGGTTCCGCCTGGCCAGCGCGGCGGGAAACCTCGTGCATGTTCCTCCGAGCGGCTTGTGGAAGTCCCACGGCCGCCCCACCTACGTCGCCGCCCGGGTCTGGCTGGGGCGTTACGCCCGTCCCGACTTCGACACCGCCCTCAGCACCGCTGTCGAGCGGTATCTCGCCGCCCACGGCCCCGCCTCGGAAGGCGACATCGTCAAGTGGGCCGCCCAGCGCAAGGTGACGGCGGTACGGTCTGCGATCGCAGCGCTCGGCGATCGGGTGGTGCGATACACCGGCCCCGACGGGCGAGACCTGGTCGACCTGGCGGACTCATCGGTGCCCGACGGGGACCTGGCGGTGCCGAGCAGGTTCCTGTCGCGCTGGGACAGCGTCCTCATCGCCTACGACGTCCGCGACCGGATCCTTCCCGCCGAGTACAAGGAAGCCGTCATCAAGAAGAACGGGGACTTCTTGCCGACATTCCTCGTGGACGGGTTCGTCGGCGGCTTGTGGGCGGTTGAAGCCAGGAAGGGGCAGGCGGTGTTGACCATGACCCCCTTCGCCCGGGTACCCAGGGCGCAACGCCAGGAGTTGGAAGAGGAGGCCGAGCGCCTGGTGCGTTACGTCGAGGCAGAGGCCGACACCTTCGCCGTGGCGTGGTCCCCTTAGATGGTTCGGTTTCAGTGCTCCGGGGTATGCGGGACGCAAGGAGGTACCGAATGCCCAGAAGCAACCACGGTCCATCCGTCAAAGACGACGAGCGCTACGAGGCGTTGCGGCGCGAAGGCGCCAGCAAGGAGAAGGCCGCTCGCATAGCCAACAGCCCGGCCTCCGAGACCGGACGCAAGGGCGGTAAGGCCAAGGATTACGAGGACTGGACCAAGGACGAGCTCTACGACAAGGCCGACGAGGTCGGGATCGAGGGTCGCTCCGACATGTCCAAGAACGAACTGATAGACGCCCTCCGCAACCACTGAGCTCAGAGACGGAAGACGGACGTCTGTCCCCTTGGAGCGGGAGCGACAGGGGGAAGGGGACCCCACGGCGCAGCCGTGGGGTAGGGGGCCATCGCCCCCACACGAAAAACTTATGAACCAGCAGCCATGAGCCGTTGCAACGGCGCCGCCCCCAGGCGCTCGGCGATGGCCGCCGCCTCGCTCAGCAGCCGCGTTCCCTCTGCTTCTCCGCCCAGCGCCCGCCGCGCCTGGCCCTCTCGGAAGCCGCAGTAGGCGGAATCGTAGGGCTGGGGTATTGCCTCCCACAGGGTCCTGGCACGGGCCCAGGCCGCCGGATCGCCGGCGCCGTCGAATCGGGTGAGTTCTGCCTCGGCTTGGGCAAGCTGGGCAGGGAAGTCGACACCCTCCGCCTGGGCGACGACCGACTGCATGATCCGCACCAACGCCTCCGCCGACCGGCGCTCGTCCTCGGGGTGGCCTGTGACGGCGCGATCGACGGCGATGGCGCAACCGAGCACATGAAGGGGCGCTCGGTAGAACCAGTCCTCTCCCTTCTGAACCCGGTCGATGCCGCTTTCGATGAACCGCCAGGCCAAGTCGAGATCACCATCGAACCATTCGATCAGGGCTGCGACCCAATGAGCGGGCCCATGGAGCTGGGGATCCATCACGCCGCCGATCATGTCCATGGCGGTCTCGATGTAGCCCCGGGCCTCGCTGAACCGACCGGTCAGGGCCGCGATTGTGGCCCTCGTGATGAAGAGGTAGATCTGGCTGATCCCTTCGGCGTCGCCACCGCCACCTTCGAACAGCAGCGGCTCGGCCTCCTGCCACCGGCCGAGCCGAATCAATGATCCGGCTGCGTTGCACCTGTGGAACCAGTGGTACTTGCCGAAGAGACCGGCCTCTGAGGCCGCCCGGGCACCGGCGAGGGCATCGACCACCGCCTCCTCCAGACGACCGCTCACATCGAGGATCGACGACAGGTTGGAGTACGAGCGGAGGATGTCGTCGATCGCCCGTTCCTCCTCGGAGATGCGCCGACCCTCGAGAATGTGCTCGATGCCATCATTTATCCGCCCTGTCAGCCCCTCGACGGTTCCCATGGTGACCAGGGCGTGGGCCTCGACCGCCCGGTCACCGAACCGGCGGGCGACGTCGATGGCTTCGAGAGCGCGGGGCTCGGCGGCGCGATGCTGAGCGCTGAGCATCAGGACCCCGGCTAGGGCGGCGAGAGCCTTGGCCCGCTCCCGGGTCGGCGGCTCTGCCGGGATCAGGTCGATCGCCCGCTCGATGGCGTCGATCGCCTCCGAGCCCCGGCCGGCAATCCACAGGTAGCGGCCCAGTCTCTCGGCGATGACTCCGGCCCGCAGCGGATCGGTCTCGGCGTCGATACTGCGCTCGGCCTCCAACGCCAGGTCGACTGCCCGCCCCAGACCTCCGTTGAGGAGATGCGTCACCTCGGCGGCGCGGCGGAGCAGTTCGGGGCGGTCGAGGCCGGTCACCGCCTCGGGGTTCTCCACCTCCGGCCAGAGGTCGAGGGCTTGGAGATAGTGGCGGCTGGCGTCAGGCACCGCCACGACATTCTCGGCGGCGATGGCGGCGGCCACCGAGGCCGCCAGAGCCTTGTCGGGCTGGTGGGCCGCGGTGTAGTGACGGGCGAGGGCGGCCGGCGATCCGTCCCTGGCTGCCAGCGCCTCTGCCACCCGGCCGTGCAGACGGGCGCGCCGAGTCGGATTCAGCTCTTCGTACAGGGTCTGTCGGATGAGGGCATGTGAGAAGCCATAGCGACCCTGGACCGACGACATCTCCACGAGGATGCGGGCCGCCAGCGCTTCGTCGAGATGGTCGATAGCCGAGCCATCTCCACCTTGACTCAGGACCTCCAGCAGCTCTCCGTCGAACTCGCGTCCGAGGACGGCGGCCGTGGTGAGCGTCACGTTCGTGGCCTCGCTGAGGCGGCTCAGTCGGCGCCCGATGACCTCGCGAATCCCTTCGGGGATCTCGAGGCGATGCAGTTGAGTGGAGTCGGGCCAGGGAACGCCCGGGCCGATGAGCTCGGACTCGAGGAGGTTGGCGACGACTTCCTCGACGAAGAACGGGTTGCCTTCTGTCTGGGCCCAGATCGCCTCTGCTACCCCTTGAGGCGCCGACTCTCCGACCTCGACCTCGATCATCTCCGCCACGCCCGCCGGGTCCAGGCCACTGAGGCGGATCCGCTCGAAGAAGCGCCCCCGTCTCAGCTCTGCCAGCGTGGCCGCCAGCGGGTGCGTCCGGCCGAGGTCGGTCTCCCGGTAGGTGCCCACGACCAGAAGCCGGCCCTGGCTGGGATGGCGGGCGAGGTGACTGACGAGTCCCACCGTGGGGGCGTCGGCCCAGTGGAGATCGTCGAGGATGGCGACGACCGGGGCGTCCTCCGCCACCCGGTGGAGGGCGGCGACCACCGCCTCGTAGAGCAAATAGCGCTCGGTCCCGGGTTCGGCCTGGACCGGGGCGCGTTTCGGCAAAGCCGCGGCGAGATCGGGCACCAGCCGGCTCAACTCCGCCGCCTGCGGTCCCAGGGCCGAAATCGCCCGGGCGGCTCCACGGTCGGCAAGCAGCTGATGGATGATCTCGACGAATGGTTGGTAAGGGATGACCTCCTCTGGAGCCGACCGGCCCGCGACTACGACAGCCCCGGCCTCGAACGCCCTCTGGCTCCACGTTGCGACCGCCGCCGTCTTGCCGATTCCCGGCTCGCCGGCGACGAGGACGAGGCGACGACTGCCGGCGCT
Source organism: Acidimicrobiia bacterium (assembly GCA_035250025.1). GTDB lineage: Bacteria > Actinomycetota > Acidimicrobiia > Spongiisociales > ZC4RG35 > DATFFO01. The sequence goes on along the minus strand of DATFFO010000118.1, from coordinate 1,717 downwards.
CACGTCGCCCCACACCTCGTCGAGTCGATCGATCACCTCATTTCGTCCCACCAACCTGCCCCCGACCGGGACACTTACCACGGTGGGAAACGGCACCTGCGGTTGGAGTGCGCTTTCCCCTTTATCGGCTGCGAAGGAGGCCGCCGCCCACACCTCGGTCGTGCCGGCCAGCCCCTTCAGGGCATGACGTCCCAGGGCGACGAACGAGTAGCGGTCCTTGCCTCCCGCCAGTGCCCGTGTCACCCCCGAGACCAGCGTCTGACCTCCCACGGCGAGATCGCAAAGCCGCTGGGCGGTGACCACCGGTGTCCCGTGGTAGTCCTCGCCGCGGGCGATCGGCTCGCCGCTGTTGATGCCGATACGGATGGACACTCCGAGATCGCTCGCCGCGATCTCCTCCTGCATCTCGACCGCGGCTTCCACGGCGTCGACGGCGCTGCCGAAGGCGAGCATGAGGCCATCACCGAGGCTCTTCACCTCGCGCCCGCGATGGCGTTCCATGGTCCGCCGGAGAAGGTCCGTGACCTGATGGTGCAGCGCCACGGCGGCGTCGTCGCCCATCTCCGTGAGCAGGTCGGTCGATCCGACGAGATCGGTGAATACGAAGGTGAGCGTTCCGGCCGTCGTCACATGGAGAACGTAGTCCCGGAACCGAAGCCAGGCGCCCGGTGGCGGCCTAACGTTGGTCGTCCTCGCCGCCCGGCCAGAGGACCTGCCCCTAGGCGGCCTACACACATCGGAGAACCATGGATCAGGAACCTGGCGTGCACTTTCTCGGCGAGGCCGAGATGACCACTGCGGCGCACCAACTCTTCGACGCCGATATCGAGGAGCAGGGATACGTGATGAACCTCACCACGCTGTGGGCTCACGGTCCCGGGTTGAAGACGTCGCTGTTCGACGTGATCGGGATGGCCAATGCCGCCGCCGGCCTCACCCAACGGCAACGGGGCGTCCTCATCTCAGCGCTGGCCTCGACGATGGGCGACTCGTACTGCTCCCTGGCGTGGGGTACCCGCCTGGCGAACGCGGCCGACCCCGACACCGCCGCCCATGTCCTCCGGGCAGAAGACGCCCTCCTCGCCCCCGAGGACAGGATCCTGGCGGACTGGGCTCGCCGGGTCACCGACGACCCGGGCTCCACCAGCGAGGCCGACGTCGAAGCGCTGCGCCAGGCGGGGTTCGACGACCAGCAGATCTTTGCCATGACGGTTTACGTGGCGCTCCGGATCGCATTCTCGACAGTCAACGATGCTCTCGGGGCCCAACCCGACGGGGCCTACCGGTCGAAGGCTCCTGAGCCGGTTCTGGCGGCGGTGGCTTACGGTCGACCGATCGCTCCCTAGGTTTGTCCCCCACGGAGCGGAGTGGGGGAAGGTTCATGCCACCGGAGCGAAGCGGAGGTGGGAGGTAGGGGGCTGCCCGAAGGGCAGGGCGAACGCGTCGCGGACCTCTCCAACAATTGTCCCTGGGGGAACGATGGCCCCCTACCCCACCGCTGCGGCGGCGGGGTCCCCTTCCCCCTCTCGCTTCGCTCGTAGGGGACGAAATGCGAGGCCCATCTCCCCCTTGACGGGGGGAGATGGGCCATCGGCCTCGATCAGGCGCCGAAGGCCCGCTCGAAGGTGGCTTCGTACTCGGGCGTAGCAGGGCCGCTGTAGCCGCAGCCGTTGACGACGCCGTCGGTGGCGGTGATCAGATACCGCTGCCCGACCTG
>DATFFO010000117.1:0-3754 GCA_035250025.1 Acidimicrobiia bacterium | reverse complement strand
GGCCACGGCAACGGCCACCGTCGCAACCTGGAACGCGGGCCGGCCGATCCGGTCCAGAATCACCGTCGGGCGCATGGTGGCGTAGCCGCGGGTGGCGCCGAGGAGGGCAGCGCCGACGGCGGCGCCGGGCAGGAACACGGCCATGGCCCGGAGGGCTTCGGCGGCCTCGCCACCGAGGGTGTTGCCACCAATGGCGGCGCCGACGGGCCCGGCTGTGCCGTAGAGCAGCACAGCGAGGATCACTCCTGCGAGGAGCACGGGTACGAAGGCGATTCTCCACAGCGAATTGTCGTCGACTCCGATTGCCGCCGTGGTGCGCCGGGCCGTGATGAAGCGCACCACTCCGGTCTCGACGCCGAGGCCGGCGATCGCCGCCGCCACCTGGAAGAGCGCCATCGCCGAGAAGAGGATTCCCGCCGCGGCAGCTCCCAGGCCCCGGGTGAAAACGAGCATCAGGAGCAGGGTCAGGACCGCGGTGGCGCCTCCACCGACGAGGTTCAGAGTGCTCGAGCGAGCGAGGCCTCGCAGCGCCCTGGCGTGCGTCCCGGCCACGGCCGTCACAGGCCGCGGCCGACGGCGTTCACGGTCCGGACGAGCCACTCGGCGCGGACCGGCGTCATCGCCACCGCCAGGCTGATGTATGTGCGCAGTTGACGAGGATCCAGGCGGAAGGTCTGCCCCGCCATCCTCAGCGCCTCCCGCCGGCGACCCAGCCCGGCCAGGGCGAACGCCTGCTGGCCCCGCAGGCGCGCCAGGCCGGGTCGAGATCTCAGGAGTTCGGGGGTCTTGGCGATCAGGTAGTCGATGGCGTCGATCGACATCTCCCAGCGGTTCTTGAAGAACGAGCTGCGATGCCAGTGCACTACAGCCACCGGCGTGTCGGCCACGTCGACATCGCGGATACGCACCGCCCTCAGCAGGATGTCGTAGTCCTCGTAGTAGCCGCCGGGGATCTGCTCGTCGATCAGTCCGAGACTCCCCTCCAGGGCCGACTTGCGGATCAAGTAGGTGGAGGAGTGGGCCTCCATGACCCGGGACTTGACGAGGCGGGACATGCGCAGGTGGCGGGATCCGGGCGTGCGGGTCACACGGCGGGCGCCGTTGTCGATGACGATGCCGCCGACCACGAAGTCGCTGTCGGGACGCATCACCTCCAGCTGGCGGCGCACCTTGTCAGGTGTCCATTCGTCGTCGTCGTCGCAGAAGGCGATCCAGTCGCCCGACGCCCGGCCGATGCCGGCGTTGCGCGCCCCGCACAGCCCCGGCGTCCTGTCGTTGCTGATGACCTTTACCGGGATCTGTGGGAACTCGCCGACCAAGGAGGAGTCCGGTGGCGCCTGGTCGAAAACCACGATGATCTCCACGAGCCCGGAGGCATCCTGGTCGACCATCGAGCGCAGCGCCCGGCGCAGGAGCTCAGGTCGGTCCCGCGTAGCAACCACGGCCGAGATGCGGACGTCGGTCATGCCAGACCTACCGCGCGGCTGGACCGCACTCGGGAGGCGGAGGTTCGGTAGGCGCGGCGCAGAGGCCAGGTAACGGCCCCTACCGCCACCCGAGGTGCCAACCGGAGGCTGTCGCGCCACTCGTCATCGGGGCGTATCACGGTCAGGCCCGCCGCGAACCGCACCGGGTTCCCCGACACGCTGTGGCCCTGGGGCAGGTCGATGGAGTGGGAAGACGCGAAGGTGGGGGGTTCCACCCGGAGAGGCCGCGAGATGGCGGCGGCCACGACCGCAGGATTGGTGACGAAGTCCTCGTAGTTCAGTCGCATGTAGTTCGGTCCGTGGGCCCAGAGCCCGCTGATCATCAGATTCCGATAACCCCAACCGAGCGTCGCGAACGCGGCTCCCTGGCGGGCCATCATGTCTGGATCGGTCTCGTCGCCGTCGTAGGGGAGAACTTTCTGGTGCGAGTAGACCACCCCCCGTGGGTCGCGGATCATGTGCAGGAGCCACGGGGTGGCGTCGGCGATGGACATGGCGGCGTCGACGTGCCAGGGAATCTTCGACGAGTCGACGACCACCGACCTGGCGGATACCTCCTGCACCGCCCGGAACAGGTGACCGAGGCCCTCCGCATACACGTCGCGGTGAGAATCGGAGCGACCCGTGAGGCGATGGAGGAGAAGTCGGTGATTGCTCAAGACGGAGGCGGCGGCCATGACCCGCTCGAGGAGGCGACGACCGCCGGCGCCCGGGAAGGCGATCCCCATCACCGCCGTCCAGAACGGACAGGCCGAGAACGCCTGCCCACAGGCGCACATTCGATTGCGGCGGATGCCGCGCTCCCACAGGTTGCTGAGCTCCCCGACCGAGACCCCATCGGGTGCCGCACCCAGCACCTCACCCACGATGGTTGAGCCGCTGCGGTCCCAGGATCCGATCAACACCAGGTCGAGACTCACTGTATTGTCCTGGGGGCATGCAGATGGTGGACGCGGCGGCCGGGTTCGAGCTCCAATTCGGCCAGGAATTTGGCGTCGACGAAGAGGATGACGGTGTCGCCCTCGCGGACGGCGGTGGCGAGCGACCCGGCATGGCGGGGGGGGACGACGATGGTATTGGGACCGGGTATCACCACGCGTCCCGACCAATCGACCACGCTGGTGCTCACCGCGATGTCTCGCCCGCCCACCGGGTGAGCTCCTTCGAATCGGGCGGCTGGCGTCTCTCCGCCAATTCCCCTGTGAGCCCTCTCGTGGTTGTAGAAGTCGACACAAGCATCGATCTCACTCTGGAGTTCGGCGAGGCTGGCGGGCTCACCCCGGTCGACGAGCTCGCGTTTGAGGGTTTGGTGGAAGCGCAGGGCGACGGCAGGAGCGCGGTGCTGGTCGACAGTGGCCCCAATGGTCTCCAGCCCGATGAGCAATTCGGATTCGAAAGTGGGCTGGCGGCCGCTGAGGATCTCGAGGGGCGGACCCCATCGGGCGACTCCCCTCATGATCGCCTCCCAGGCATGGTCGGTCTCGGTGCGGGCGGACGCGGCTAACGACGCCACGCATACCCTCGTCGACTCGTCGACGACGCTCACGATGTCGACGCGGCGCCCGTCGATCGGAGGCCACTCCATGGTTGCGACCTGCCAGCGGCGGTTGGCCTCGACAGCTGCCCGATCGCCGGGGCGCTCAGCCTCCGTCCCTGCGTCGGCACCGATTTCATCCCGCCCATCCACGGCGGAAGGCACCGACGGCTCGACCGCCTGACCGGCGCCGCCTCCGGATCTGGGTCCCACCCGCCCGGCGACGGGAAGCCGGAGGGCCACCTGTGAGCCGGCGAAGGCGAGAACCGGGCCACCGATCGTCCAGCTCGGCCTGCCCGCGGCCGCACTCATGACCGCGCAGACGGCCGACACCGTTGCGACGGCCATAAGACCGGCGAGCGGGGAGTAGACGTCGGCCGAGAGCAGCAGGGTCACGGTGAGGATGTTTACGGCCAGGCTGGTTGAGGCACACAGGGCAATTCGGCTCGGCGTGTCGGCAACGTCCAGCCAGTCGACGAGGATGATCCCCGGACACGTCAGGTAGAAGGCGAGGGCGAGCGGGAACTGGGCGAGAGCTCCGGGAGCCAGCGTGAAGGCCACCAGGTGGCCGATGGTGATCGCCAGCACCCATTTGGCGCCGAACGGGAAGGCAAACAGGCCGCGAGAGGCGGTCATGCCGCCTCCCGGAGCCGGAACAGAATGCCGTCCGGGGAGTCGTACAGGATCTCGAATTCCGCCGACTTTCGCAGCGCGGTGGCGATGGCTTGCGGGG
>DATFFO010000116.1:0-6766 GCA_035250025.1 Acidimicrobiia bacterium | reverse complement strand
GAGCCCCGACCTCGACGAAAAAATGGCCCGGCACAACATCTCCCAGGCGCAAGTCGACCCTCACCTGGCGCCTTTCGCCATCCGCGACCGGTCGGGAGAGGCGGTCGGCAACCTGGCGGTCTCCCGGCTGGGGAGTCGGGCCGTGCTGTCCTACTGGCTGGCGACGGAGGCGAGAGGGAAGGGATTGGCCGTCGATGCCCTGCGGTTGGCCTCGGATTGGGCGATGGAGAATTGGGATGTCGAGTACCTCGAGCTCGAGATCGACCAGGCCAACCGCGCCTCCATTGCGGTGGCCGAAGGTGCCGGCTACCGGCGCCACGGGCTGCGTCTGGAGTCGGCTTGCGGGGGCCCCGCCCTCCTCTACCGACGCATCACCCAGGCCCTGGGAGCGCCAACCGCCCGGACCCAAGTCCAGGGGCCCACTAACATGACGGGATCCCATGACCTCGCTCGACATCGACGCCATCCGTGACAACCTCGAGGGTGCCCGTGATCGCCTCGTCGCCCAACTCGGCGAGCTCGGCGCCACGCCCTCTGGTGATCTCCAGGCCGACCTCAACGCCGGTGAGGGGTTCGCCGACGCCGCCGCCACTACAGCGGAGCGGACCGAGCGGCTCGGCCTGGTCGAGACCCTGAAAGGCCAGCTCGCCGACGTCGACCGGGCCCTAGAGAGGATCGCAGAAGGCGAGTACGGCATCTGCTCGAATTGCGGGAAGCCGATTCCGCCGGAACGACTCGAGGCCCGTCCCGAGTCGACCCTGTGCGTGGCCTGCAAGTCGCTCGGTCGTTAGTGGTGTGTCGCTCAATTAGGGAGCGCGTGTCTCCGAGTCAGCGGCGTCGCTGGCAAGGAGAAGGGGCGCAGTCGCATCCGGGGAGATGCGGCGAGCACTTCGACGCCGCCAGGGGCGTCGAAGGCCGGAGAGACGCCGTCATCATTTGGGCGACGCACCACTAGCCGCGGCATATCATCCAGTTCATGTCCAACCCGATGCTCTCCCGGCGCCTCGAGACCACGGCCATGCCTCCGGTGGTCACGACGCCGGGGATGACGGTGGGCGAGACCGTTCGCAACACCTTCGCCCTGCTGCTGGCGGCTGTCGCCGCCGGAGCGGTGGCCTGGATGAACGCTGACACGTGGCCGGTCTGGGTGCTGTGGGCGGGGCTCCTGGGCGGGCTGGGACTGGTGATCGTCGCCATGGTGAAGCCGCGCCTGGCCCAGTACCTGGCGATCCCCTATGCGCTACTGGAAGGCGTGGTGCTGGGATACATCTCGCGGCTGTACGAGGACCGGTTCTCGGGCATCGTCCTCCAGGCGGTCCTGGCCACGGCGGTCGTGTTCGCCGTGATGCTGCTCCTCTATGTCTCCCGGGTCATCAAGGTGACCCAGCGCCTCCGTTCGATCGTGGTCGGGGCCACGCTGGGCATCCTCGGCTTCTACGTCATCTCGCTGATCGGATCGATGTTCGGCTGGTCGATGCCCCTGGTGTGGGACTCGGGCCCATGGGGGATCCTCTTCTCGGTCGTCGTGGCCGGGATCGCCGCCTTCAACCTGCTGCTCGACTTCGACCTCATCGAGAACGGGGTGCGCTCCAACGCCCCCGACTGGATGAACTGGTTCGCCGCCATGGGCCTGATGGTCACCCTGGTGTGGCTCTACCTGGAGATCCTCCGCCTCCTGGCCAAGATCCAGAGCCGCGACTAGAGACTCGGCGGGCGCCAACCCTGGGTTCGGCCACGCACCCTGTCCCGGCGCGATCACATCCTGTCGATGACCGCGGTGCCGAACTCGGAAGTCTTGACTTCCTTGGCGCCTTCCATGAGGCGGGCGAAGTCGTAGGTGACGATTTTGTCGCCGATGGCAGCCTCGAGACCCTTGACGATGAGGTCGGCGGCCTCGCCCCACCCGAGATATCGGAACATCATCTCGCCCGAGAGGATGACGGACCCGGGGTTGACCTTGTCCTGGCCGGCGTACTTGGGGGCGGTGCCGTGGGTGGCCTCGAAGACGGCGAACCCGGTGTCGTAGTTGATGTTGCCGCCAGGGGCGATGCCGATGCCCCCCACCTGGGCGGCGAGGGCGTCGGAGATGAAGTCCCCGTTGAGGTTCATGGTGGCGATGACGTCGTAATTGGCGGGACGGGTCAGGACCTGTTGGAGCATGGCGTCGGCGATCACGTCCTGTACCAGCAGCTTGTCGCCCGGCTCTCCCCCGGAGTCCTCCCAGGAGACGGCCACGTCGGAGAACTCCTCACGCACCAGGTCGTAGCCCCAGGTGCGGAAGGCGCCCTCGGTGAACTTCATGATGTTGCCCTTGTGGACGAGCGTCACCGAGCGCCGGTTGTTGGCCAGGGCGTGGCGGATCGCCGCCCGGATGAGCCGCTTGGAACCGGTGATCGAGATCGGCTTGATCCCCAGACCCGAGTCGGGCCGGATGTCCCAGCCGTACTCCTGGTCGAGGAAGTCGAGGAGCTTGGCGGCCGCTTCGCTGTTGGCCTCAAGTTCCTTGCCGGCGTACACGTCCTCGGTGTTCTCGCGGAAGATGACCATGTCGACATCCTCGGGACGCTTGACCGGCGACGGCACTCCCTGGAACCAGCGCACCGGGCGGACGCAGGCGTAGAGGTCAAGCGTCTGGCGCAGGGCGACATTGAGGGAGCGGATGCCACCGCCGACGGGGGTAGTCAGGGGCCCTTTGATGCCGACCAGGTAGGTGCGGAAGGCGTCGACGGTCTCGTCGGGGAGCCAGGACCCCACCTCGTTGTAGGCCTTCTCGCCGGCAAGCACTTCTTTCCAGGCAATAGCCCGGTCTCCGGCATAGGCCTTCTCGACGGCGGCGTCGAGGACACGCACCGCGGCGGCCCAGATGTCGGGGCCGATGCCGTCGCCCTCGATGAACGGGATGATGGGATCGTTGGGGACGGTGAGGCCGCCGTCGCCCATCGTTACTGGGGTTGCCATTCGTGACTCCTAGATGACGTTTGGGGGCTGAGGGTACCGGACCCCCGGTTCTCGCTTGTCCGCTGCTCCCCTACCATCCCCGCCGTGACCACCACCGTCTCGTCGGAGCGCTCTGCCGCCGACCAGGTGATGCGGCGGTTGCTGCGGATCGAGGGCGACCCCGTTCCCGGCGCCGTCTTCGACGCTCAGAACAAGCTGCGCAGCTCCATCATCATCTCGGGCATCCGCTGCATCATCACCTATCTCCTGGTCCCCATCGTCACGCCGTTCATCGGGTTCATGGGCACGGTCGCAGCCCCCGTGAGCATCGCCCTGTCCATCATCGCCATCGGCTTCGGATACAACAGCCTGCGGCGCTTCTGGCTGGCCGACCATCGCCTGCGCTGGCGCTACACCACCTTCATCGCGGTTGTGTTCGTGCTCCTCGTGGTCGGCATCGGCCTCGACGTCGCCCGGCTGGTCCCCTAAAGATCGTCCAGCGGCACGGTCGGGTCGGCCAGGCGATCCCGGTCGACAGGCTTGCGGGAACGGGCCAGATCCTGGATCGCCTCGGCCACGTCCCACACGTTCACGTTCATGCCCGCCAGCACCTTGCCGTCCTTCAGCCAGAAGGCGATGAACTCGTCGCCACCTCCTCGGACCACGACCTCGTCCCAGTCGGTGGCGAACCCCGAGTACTCCATTCCCATCTCGTACTGGTCGGAGAAGAAGTAGGGAATGCGGTCGTATGTGACACCGCCTTCCGCCATGCTTTGCCCGGCGGCGGCACCCTGGTTGCGGGCGTTCGACCAGTGCTCCACCCGGAGGTGGCGGCCGTAGAGCGGGTGGAGCGCATTCGCCACGTCGCCGGCGGCGTAGATGCCGGGGATGCTCGATTCGAGGTGCTCGTCCACCACGACTCCGTTGTCGATCTTCAACCCGGCGGCCTCGGCCAGTCCCACCCGGGGTACGACCCCGACGCCGACCACGACCAGGTCGCCCTCGATCACACTCCCATCCGCGGTCCGGATCCCCTCGACGGCGCCGTCCCCGACGAAGCCCTCGACCCCGGTGTTCAGGTGGAGGTCGACTCCGTGGTCCCGATGGAGGCGGGCGAAGTATTCGCCCATCTCCGGGCCCAGCACTCCCGCGAGAGGGACGGCGGCCATCTCGACCACGGCCACGTCGCGCCCCATCTGGCGGGCCGAGGCGGCGACCTCCGACCCGATCCAACCCGCTCCCACGACGACGACCCGGGAAGCTGCCTGGATGGCGGCCTGCAGGCCTTCGGAATCCTGAAGGGATCGCAGGTAACGGATCCCGTCGAGATCGGATCCCTCGGCGTCGAGTCGGCGGGGGGCGGCGCCGGTGGCGAGTAGGAGCTTGTCGAAGGGCACGATGGACCCGTCCTGGAGCTCCACTGTGGACGTATCCGGGTGGATGGCGGTGGCAACGGTGCCCGTGCGCAGGTCGATGTCGTTCTCGGCGTAGAAACCCTCGTCGTGGACGTAGACCTTGTCGAGGCCCTCCTCGCCGCGCAAGTAGCCCTTGGAGAGGGGAGGTCTTTCGTAGGGGCGCACCACTTCCTCGCCGATGAGCGTGACCTCCCCGTCGAACCCGGCCGACCGCATGGCCTCGACCGCCTTGGCCCCTGTCAGGCTCGCCCCCACCACCACGAACTTCTCAGTGCTCATCGCCGGCTCCTTCCGCCGTTCTATCACATACTGAGATTAACTATAGAAGCTCGGGGGCGGAATGTCGCTGCCTGGCCGCCTCCACGGTGTTGGCGAGCAGCATGGCCCGGGTCATGGGGCCGACACCTCCCGGGACCGGGGTGATGGCACCCGCCACGTCCGCCACCTCGTCGAAGGCGACGTCTCCGACCAGACGGTCGCCGACCCGGTTGATCCCGACGTCAATCACGGTGGCGCCGGGCTTGATGAAGTCGGCCGTGACCAGCCGCGGCACTCCGACAGCCGCGACGACTATGTCGGCCGCGGCCGCCACCGAGGCCAGGTCGGTTGTCCGCGAATGCGCCACCGACACCGTGGCGTCGGCCCCTTTGGCGGACAGCATGAGAGCCAATGGCCGGCCGACGAGGAACGAGCGCCCGATCACGACCGCCCTCGTGCCGCGGGTCGGGATCGAATAGTGCTCGAGGATGCGGATCACGCCGCTCGGGGTGCAGGGACGCAGTCCGGGGCGGTCGAGCACCAGCTGGCCCAGGTTGAAGGGGTGAAGCCCGTCGACATCCTTTCTCGGGTCGAGGCGCTCCACGGTCGCCTCACCGTCGAGGTGGTCGGGCAGCGGGAGCTGCACGAGGATGCCATCGACCTCGTCGTCGGCGTTGAGCTCGGCGATCAGCTCGAACAGCTCTTCCTGCGTGACGCCGGCGGTCACCTCGTGGTGGATGGAGCGGATCCCCACCTCCCCCGCGTCCTTGCGCTTGCCCCTGACGTAGGCATGGGAGGCCGGATCGTCTCCCACCAGCACCGTCGCCAGCCCCGGCGAGCGATCCGTGCGGGCGACATCGACCGCCACCTCGCCCTTGACGGCCGCCGCCACCGCCTTGCCGTCCAGGATCGTCGCCGTCACGGAGCTGACGGTAGCTTCGTCCCTTGAGTCGGAAGACGGAAGACGGAAGACGGAATTTGTCCCCCTGAGCGGAGCGAAGGGGGAAGGGGACCCCACGGCGCAGCCGGGGGGTAGGGGGCAATCGTTCTCACCAGGACGTGCTGTAGGAAAAGTTCGCGACGGGTTCGCCCTGCCCTTCGGGCATCCCCCTACCTCCCACCTCCGCTTCGCTCCGGTGGCAGGAACCTTCCCCCTCTTCGAGGGGGACAAAGCTCAGTGCAGGAAGTGTCTAGTGCCGGTGAAGACCAGCGCCATGTCCACCTCGTCGGCGGCGGCGATCACATCTTCGTCGCGTACGGAGCCGCCCGGTTCGACGATGGCGGTGACACCTGCCTCGGCCAGGGTCTCGAGCCCATCGGGGAAGGGGAAGAAGGCATCGGAGGCAGCCACCGCCCCCCGGGCGCGTGTCCCTGCCCGGGCCAGGGCGCGCAGGGCGGCGCCGACCCGGCTCTGGTCCCCGGCGCCGACACCGACGGCGGCGGACTCCTTGGCCACGACGATGGCGTTGGACTTGGTGGCGGCGGCCACCGTCCAGGCGAAGCGGAGGTCGGCCGTCTCGGTATCGGTGGGAGATCGCCGGGACACGACGTTCCACTTCTCCTCGCCGATCGTGTCCCGCGGCTGGGCGACGAACCCCCCTTCGATGCGGCGGAGGTCGAGGTCGGTGCCGGTCGGGGGCGTCGCTGCCAGTACCCGCAGGTTGGGCTTGGCGGCAAGGACGGCGGCCGCCTCGTCGTCGACCGAGGGGACGACCACCACTTCCACGAAGCGCTCGGCGATCTGACCGGCGACGGCGGCGTCGAGGGGGCGGTTGATGCCGACCACCCCTCCGAAGGCGGACTGGGGATCGCATTCCCATGCCCTGGCATACGCCGCCTCGGCCGTGGCCGCCAGGGCGACCCCGCACGGATTGGTGTGCTTGACGATGACAACCGCCGGTTCTTCGAAGCGGCAGGCCAAACGCCAGGCCGCCTCGGCGTCGATGTGGTTGTTGAACGACATCGCCTTCCCCTGAACCAGGCTGGCGTCGGCCCACCAGGCCGGCTGCCCGACCTGGCGATAGGAGGCTCCGGCCTGATGGGGGTTCTCGCCGTAGCGGAGCATGTCGACCTGCTCCAAGGAGACCACCAGGCGCTGGGGCAGCGGGCCCGGGTGGAGCCAGCCGACGATGGCGGCATCGTACGACGCAGTGCGG
>DATFFO010000115.1:0-2615 GCA_035250025.1 Acidimicrobiia bacterium | reverse complement strand
GGCGGCGCGGACGACGCCGGCTCGTTCCTCACCTTCGCAAGCAACGGCCTGGACGCCCTGCGCACGATCGACGCCCACCACCTTGTGTTGTCAGAGGGCTTCCCCACGCCGCGCATGTCGATCCAGAGCGGGAGCGGCAAGCGCCTCGGCGACGTTCCCAACGGCGGTACCCTACCCGACGGCACCGTCAGCCAGACCCTCAAGCGGGCCGACCTCTACCGGGCGCTACGCGACGAGGCGGTCAGGCGCGGCGCCCGAATCGAGTACGGCAAGCGGCTCGTGGATGCCGAGACCACGCCTGGCGGCGTCGTGGCGCGGTTCGAGGACGGCACCGAGGCGGAGGGAGACCTCCTGATCGGGGCCGACGGCATTCACTCCCGTACCCGCCGCATCATCGATCCGTCGGCGCCAGGTGCCCGCTACGTTCCTGTGCTCAACATCGGCGGATTTGCCCGCGGCGTGACTGTCCAGGCCGAACCTGGCACGTTCCGCATGGTCTTCGGCAAGCGGGCGTTCTTCGGCTACGCAGTTCATCCCTCCGGCGAGATCTGGTGGTTCGCCAACCCTCCCCGCGCCGCAGAGCCGACAAGGGCGGAGCTCGCCGCAATCGGCACCGAGCAGTGGAGGGAGATACTGATCGAGCTCTTCGCCGGGGATGACTCACCAGCTGTCGAGATCCTCCGTTCCACCCCCGGAAAACTCGCCGGTTGGGCCACTTACGATCTTCCCTCCGTACCGATCTGGTACAGGGGGTCCATGATCATCATCGGGGACGCGGCGCACGCCACTGCGCCCTCCTCCGGGCAAGGAGCCTCCATGGCTATCGAGGATGCTGTCGTGCTTGCCAGGTGCCTGCGCGACCTGCCGGACACCGGGCAGGCTTTCGCCGTCTATGAGCGACTACGAAGGGCCAGGGTGGAACGCATCGTCGCCCACGGGGCGAGGACGAGCAACAGCAAGGCCGCCGGTCCCATCGGCAGGGTGCTGCGCGACATGATGATGCCCTTGATCCTCAAGCGTGTTGCCAGAGGTGAATCTCTGGTGTGGATGCACGACTACCACATCGAATGGGACGCGAAGGTGGCGTAACGAGTAGGCCGGTACCCTGGACTCTCGTCAGCGGCTCAGACGCCGGTAGCGTCGGACAGAGAGTGGGAAGAAGACTGCGAAGATCACCATCGGCCACAAGACCGCCATGAGCAGTGAGTTCTGGGCTATCCACGTCTCGCCACCCCACCCGGGGTTGCCGAAGAGTTCGCGAGTGGCGGCAACGGTGGCCGACAGGGGGTTCCACTCGGAGATCGCGCCGAGCCAGCCGGGCATCGTCTCGGGCGCCACAAACGTGTTGGAGAGGAAGAGGACGGGCCAGATCAGTATCTGCACCGCCGCTACGGCCTCCGGGCTCTTGACCATGAGACCCAGAAAGATCCCAACCCACAGCAATGAGAAGCGCAAGAGGAGCAGCAGCCCCACGGCGAACAGCGCCTGGCCGATGCTCTCGTGCCACCGCCAGCCGACCACGAGGCTGCACGCGACCATCACGGAGAGACCGAGCGCGGAGCTCATCATGTCGGCGATGCTCCGGCCGAGGACCACGGCCGAGGGGGCCATGGGCATGGAACGGAACCTGTCGGTGACGCCCCTGGCCGCGTCGGTCGAGACGGACATCATGGTCGCTTCCAGGCCGAAGGCCATGGTCATGGCGAACATGCCGGGCATCAGGAACTCGCGGTAGTCACCGCCGCCCGCGGCGTTCCCGCCCGGCAGTGAGATCGCGCCGCCGAAGAGGTAGCCGAACATCAGGACCAGCATCACGGGAAACAGCAGCGTGACGATGATACCGAAGGGCTGGCGGAACCAGTGGATCAGGTCTCGGCGGGCGACGGTCCAGGAGTCCGCCATGGCCCACCTAAGGCGATCGGGCACGCTACGTGGTATCGCCGGGATCGGATGCGTCATGCTGCCACCTCTTCTTCTTTCTCACCGGCGCGGTGCCCGGTGAGCCGTAAGAACACGTCGTCCAATGTGGGCCGGCGCAGCCCGATATCCTCGGCATCCACGCCCGCGTCGTCAAGTGCCTGTACCGTCCCGGTCAGGGCTGACAAGCGATCCATCACCGGGGCGCTGAGCCGGCGGGATTCCCGATCTATCTCCGGTTCCGCACCGCACACCCGGCCGACTACCCTCGCCGCCACGGGCAACTCGCCGGCGCTGCGCACTACGACGTCGATGCGGTCACCGCCGACCCTGGATTTGAGATCTTCCGGCGCTCCCTCCTCTATCGCCCGCCCGGCGTCAATGACGCAGATCCGGTCGGCGAGCTGGTCGGCCTCGTCCAGGTACTGTGTGGTCAGGAGCACCGTGGTGCCCCCGGCGACCAGCGAACGGACGGCCTCCCACACCTCGTTGCGGCCTCGCGGGTCGAGGCCGGTAGTCGGCTCATCGAGGAACAGCACCGGCGGAGAGAGGATGAAGCTGGCGGCGAGGTCCAACCGCCGGCGCATACCCCCTGAATAATTCTTCGCCTGCTTGCCGGCCGCATCCGCGAGCCCGAAACGCTCCAGGAGATCGTCGGCCCTCTTGCGAGCCTCCCGCACGCCGAGGTGGTAGAGCCG
>DATFFO010000114.1:0-10241 GCA_035250025.1 Acidimicrobiia bacterium | reverse complement strand
CGGCATGGGCCTGGAACGGGTGGCCGCCCTCCTCCAGGACGTGCCGACGGTTTTCGAGGTGGACACCGTCTGGCCGGTCCTGGCGGCTGCCGCCAGGTACGGGGGGGTCCGGTACGGGGATTCCGCCCCGACGGACGTGTCTCTTCGCCTCCTCGCCGACCACGGCCGGGCGGTGACGTTCCTCATCGGAGACGGAGTCGTCCCGTCGAACGAGGGCCGCGGCTACGTTCTCCGACGGATCCTGCGCCGGGCGGTGCGCCACGCCTGGCAACTCCGGCCCGCCAACACCACGGAGCTGGTCTTCCCGTCCCTGGCGGAGGCGACGATCGAGCAGATGGCTTCGGCCTATCCCGAGCTAAGTGCCAAGCGCGACGTGATCCTCGAGGCCGTGACCCGGGAGGAGGAGCGGTTCCGTCAGACTATTTCTTCCGGCGTCGACCTGCTGGAGCGGGAACTGGATCAGCTCGATGACCAGGTACTGCCAGGAAGTGTCGCTTTCAAGCTCCACGACACCTATGGCTTCCCGGTCGAGCTGACCTCTGAGATCGTCGCCGAGAGGGGCATTGCCGTCGACGAGGAGGGTTACACGGCCGAGATGCAAGCCCAGCGCTCCCGGGCCCGGGCGGCCTGGAAGGGCGGCGAAGGAGCCGGCGGCGATCTCTACCGAGCGCTGGCGGATGACCTGGGACTGACCCGGTTCACCGGCTACGAACGCGAGCGCGACTCCGGCAAGGTCCTGGCAATTCTCCGCGACGGGGAATCGGTAGAGGTCCTCGCCGCGAGTGAGAGAGGCGACGTCTTCGTCGATCAGACTCCTTTCTACGCCGAGTCGGGGGGCCAGGTGGGCGACAAGGGCCGCGTTTCCACCGAAACCGGCGTGGCCGCAGTGGAGGACACCCAGCACGCCATCCAGGGACTCCATGCCCACCGCGTGATGGTGGAGTCGGGAGAGATCCGGGTGGGACAGGAGGTCGATCTCGCCATCGACTCGCCCCGGAGGGAGGGAATCCGCAAAAGCCACACAGGAACCCACGTGCTCCACTGGGCGTTGCGAACGGTCGTGGGCGATCACGCCACCCAGGCGGGCTCGCTCGTCGAGAACGGTAGGCTCCGCTTCGACTTCTCGAACTTCGCGGCCCTGAGCGGCCAGGAGGTGGCCGAGGTGGAGTGGCAAGCCAACCGTCGCCTCATCGGCAACGGCCCGGTGTCCACGACCGTGACTTCCCAGGACAAGGCCAAGGAGATGGGCGCTCTTGCCTTCTTCGGTGACAAGTATGGCGACACCGTCAGGGTGGTCCGGATCGGCGACTTCTCCGTCGAGTTCTGCGGGGGAACCCACACCCACACCGCTGGACAGGTCGGTCCGCTCCTGCTGACCTCCGAGTCCTCCATCGGATCGAACATCCGCCGCGTCGAAGCCGTGACCGGCGAGGAGGCCTATCACCGCATTGCCAGGATCCGCGACGCTCTCGGATCGACCGGACGACTCCTCAAGGTGGCGCCGGATCAAGTCCCGGAACGGGTCGAGACGCTCCTCGAGCGCATCGGCGCCCTCGAAGACCGCCTGGAGGCGACTGCAGCCGAGCGCCGCGGCGACCTGGCGGCCGAACTGGCGGCGACCGCCGAGGCCATCGGCGACCACCGCCTTGTCATTGCCGACGCCGGCGAACTCGCTCCGGGTGACCTCCGCCAGCTGGCTCTCGACGTGCGGGGCCGAATCGGCGGCTCCGTCCTCGTTGCCGTGGGATCGCAGCACGGAGGCAAGGGTGCCATCGTCGCCATCGCCACACCCGATCTCGTCGCGGCCGGCGTCTCCGCCGGCGACCTGGCGGGCGCCGGTGCTGCCGAGATGGGCGGAGGCGGCAGCCGCGATCCGGAGCTCGCCCAGGCGGGCGGACCCCACGGGGCCAACCTGGCGGCCGCCCTCGACGTGATCCGCCAGGAAGCCTCCCGCCTGCTGAGCGACGGGAAGCCCGAGTCTTGATGGGCCGCGTCCTCGCCGTCGATCCTGGCACCGTCCGAGTCGGCCTCGCCATCAGCGATCCGCTCCGGATCACGGCCCAGCCTCTCGACGTGATCCCCGCCCAGGGGGCGGTCCAACACATCGCCGAGCTGTGCCGTGAGATGGAGGTGGAGGAAGTGGTCGTAGGTCTTCCCGTCACCGAGAAGGGCGAGGAAGGCGAACCTGCCCGATCGGCCCGCCTCCTCGGCGACGAGATCGCCGCCGCCACGGGCCTTCCGGTCACCGCCGTCGACGAGCGCTACACCTCACGGCTGGCAGAGACCGCAATGATCGATGGGGGAGTCAGGCGGAGACAACGGCGGGGGAGCGTGGACAAAGTCGCGGCGGCGATGATCCTCCGCAGCTTTCTCGATAGGCGAAGTCGATGAGCCTCGAACCGGTCCCACCTCCTTCGGGATTCGAACGCTTCGGCCGCCTCGGGGCCGTGATCGCTCTCGTCGTCCTCGCCGGCATCGGAGTGGTTGCCGGTGGTTCGTTTCTCGGCCGTCAGGTCGGCGGCGCCCTGGGCTCGAATGGCCCCGGCGACGGCGTGGATGTGGAACCGGGCCTCGACGTCGACGTCGTCATCCCGACCGGGGCCAGCGCCCAGGACATCGCTGCCATCCTCGCCGCCCAGGGGGTGGTGGCGTCGGCCACGCAGTTCGAGGCCACCGTCCGCTCAGCAGGAGCTGCAGGAGAACTGAAGGCCGGGGCGTACCAGCTCGTCACGGGAATGGAGCCGGAAGCCGTTCTCGACGTCCTCCGCATCGGTCCCGTGGCCGAGGTGATGCGTATCACCATACGTGAAGGGCTCCGGGTGGAGGAGGTGATCGCCCGGTTGGCGGACGAGACCGGCATCGCCGAGGGCGACTTCACCGAGGCGTTGGAGAACGGCGACATCACCACGGAGCTGAAGGAAATGGGAGACTCGCCCACCCTGACCGACTGGGAGGGGCTGCTGTTCCCCGACACCTACGAGTTCACCCGCACGGCCACGGCGCAGGAGATGCTCCAGCGGATGGCCACGACGATGGAGGAGCGGGTGGCATCGGTCGAGTGGGGAGATCTCGAAGAAGCCGGTTATGAGGCCTACGAAGGAATTGTGATCGCCTCGCTGATCGAGGCTGAGGTGCGGGTTGCGGATGAACGGCCCTTGGTCTCCAGCGTCATCGCCAACCGGCTCGAAGAAGGAATGCCTCTCCAGATCGACGCCACCGTGCTGTTCGCTCTCGGAACCCGCGACCCGGCCGAGTTCAACAACGAGGTGGACTCCCCCTACAACACCTATCAGGTCGCCGGACTGCCTCCCACGCCGATCTCGGGCCCCGGGTTGGCCTCGCTGCGGGCCGCCGCCGCCCCGGCCGAGAGCGACTACCTCTACTACGTCCTCAGCGACGCCGAAGGGGGTCACACCTTCACCACCAACCTCGAGGACCACAACGCCGCCGTCCAGCAGGCTCGAGAGGACGGGATCCTGCCGTGACTCCCGATGACGGCCTCCCATGAAGCTGGCCGTCATCGGCGATCCGATCGGTCATTCCAGGTCTCCCGCCATCCACACGGCGGCAATGCAAGCGCTCGGTCTTGAAGGGTCGTACGTCGCCCTCCGCGTCAGAGCACCCGATCTCGATGACGTCCTCGAACAGGTCCGGTCGGGCGAGCTCGACGGGATCAATGTCACCATGCCTCACAAGCAGTCCGTCGCCGCCCGCGTCGACGATCTCTCCGAGGACGCCCGCCGTTCCGGCTCTGTCAACACCGTCGTGAGGGGCGCCGGCGGCCGACTGCACGGCCACTCGACCGATGTCACCGCTCTCAGGCGCCTGTGGCGCCAGCGAGAGGTTCCCGCCGACCGTCCCGCCCTTGTGCTCGGAGCCGGGGGAGCGGCGGCGGCGGCGTGCCTGGCGGCACCCGGCCCCACCCTCTATCTGTCGGCGCGCCGTGACGATGCCGGCAGGGACCTCGCGGCGCGGATCGACCGCGAAGTGGTTGTCGTGCCCTGGCATGCGGCGGTGGCCGACGCCGTGGTCGCGAACGCCACCGCCCTCGGCATGCATGGTGAATCGTTGCCCGAACGCGTCCTGTCCCTGGCGTCAGGAGTGGTCGACCTGGCCTATGGTGCCGAGACGACCCCGGCCGTTGCCTGGGCGCGAGAAAACAGTCTCCCGGCCGTCGACGGTCTGGAGATCCTCGTGGCCCAGGCAGGCGATGCGTTTCGGCTCTGGACCGGGCAGGAACCGCCCTGGCAGGACATGGCGGAGGCTGTCCGAAATACCTCAAGCCCCGGGAATGGGCAACCGAATCATGCATGACGGCGAAGGTCTGTAAAGGAGAACCCATGTCGCTCAGTGGAAAACTAGAGATCTTCCCTCTCGAGGAGGTGCTGCGCCTGTTGGCCCGATCCCATCAGAGCGGGTGCCTCCGGGTGGAAGGGCAGGGAGCAGGTCGTATTTATCTCGAGGGCGGTTCCATGACGTACGCCGCCGTCGAATCCGACGAGGCGTTGCGGGCTCACCTGCTCGCCGGCGGTGTTGTCACAGAAGCCGGGCTCAGTGCCATCGACCTCTCGAACGGATCCCTCGCCGAGGCTCTGGCGCCGACCGCCTCGACCTCGGCTCTCGGTGACGTGATCAGGGAACAGTGTGTGGAGAGCGTCTACCGGATCCGTCGCCCCCAGGCTGGGCCATTCGCCTTCACGCTGGACGCCCGACCCCGGTGGACAACCGGCCAGAGCTACGACATCGAGATGATCGTGTCTGAGGCAGACCGCCGCGCCGTCGAATGGGCGGACATCGAAGAGGCAGTTTCTGACCTGAGCACGCCGTGGCACATGGTGCCCTCGATCGACGAGGAGTCCGTGAAGCTCAGCGACACCGCCTGGCGTTTCCTGGCCGCCCTGGAGGGGGCCAGCTCTGTCCGCGAGCTGTCAAGTCGACTGGGACTCACCGATTTCCAGGCCGCCCGACGCATGGCCGAGCTCTCGCGAGCCCGCCTGGTCGAGCCGATCGTGAGCGAAGAGCGCCTTGTCGAGCCCGTTGCCTACGAGCCGAGCGTCGTGGCCGACGAGCCCGCGTCCTGGTACGAGGCCGACACGCCCGCCACCACGGAGCCCGTCGTGGAGAGCCCCGCCGCCTCCCAGCCCGAGGCCACTCCCGAGCCGTCGTGGTGGGAGCAGGAGCCGGCACCGGCTGCTGAGAGCACCCAGGCGCCGGCAGCCGAGGGTGGCTTCCTCGAGAGCGTCTTCTCCGAGCTGGAGTCGACGGAAGCGGCTGAAGAGAGCGAGGCGACCGAGGCCGAAGAGACCGAGGAGCCCGAAGGCGAGGGTGGCTTTGGCCTTCTCCGTCGCCGGGGTCTCGGCGCCGCCTTCCGCGAACTCGCCGACAGCTGATCCAGAACACTCCGCGCAGACCGCGATCGACGCCCCGCCCAGGGGCGTCCGTCGCGTCTGGGTAGATTCCGAGCGTGCCCACCGCCCTTCTCGCCTTCCTACTCGGCGTCCTGACCGGGCCGCTGGCCCATCATCTGGCCGTCCAGGCCGGCGGCGACCAGCCCTGGGCACTCTCGTCCGCCGTTTGCCGCCGCTGTGGCGCCGGCATGGGCCGTCTCCTCGCCACATGCCCCGCATGCGGCCTCAGGCCGTGGCGATCATGGGCGACGGCGGTCGCCCTCGGAATCGTCAACGGCGCCTTGGCGTGGCGTATCGGAGCAAACTTCGTCCTCGCCGCCTATCTCGCCTTCGCCTTCCTCACCGTGGTGCTGTTCCTCACCGACATCGACCACAAGCGCATCCCCAACCGGATCACCTACCCGGGCACCCCGGCCGCCGCCGCCCTCCTCCTGGCCGGCTCGTGGCTCGACGGCACCCATTCGGCTTTCCCGCAGGCTCTGGCCGGGGCGGGCGCCTACGCCGGGTTCTTCCTCGTCGTCTATCTCGTCGCCCGGGGTGGCTTCGGATTCGGAGACGTCAAGCTGGCCGTGCTCCTCGGCCTCTTCCTGGCATTCGAAGGCTGGGATCGCCTGCTGGTGGCGGGATTCATGACCGCCGCCATCGGCGGCCTCATGGCGATCGGCGCCGTGGTAGCGGCGGGGGCCGGGGCCAAGACCGAGATCCCCTACGGCCCCGCCATGATCATCGGGGCCTGGATGACCGTCATCGGCGGCGAACGACTCGCCGGACTGTTCCTCTGAGCCGGCCCCGGTACCATCCCCCGCGATGTTGCGCTTTCTGACCGCCGGCGAGTCTCACGGCCCCGGTCTCGTCGCCACCGTCGAGGGGGTGCCGGCGGGACTGGCGTTCGAGCGCGACGGCCTGGCGGCCGAGCTCGCTCGGCGCCGTCTCGGCTACGGACGCAGCCCCCGGATGGGCATCGAACAGGACAAGGTCGAGATCCTCGGAGGGGTGCGCCACGGCCGCACCCTCGGGTCCCCGATCGCGGTGCTCATCCACAACACGGAATACGAGATGAAGTGGGCCGAGGAGATGAATCCCGACGCCGGCCAGCCGAAGCGGCGAATGACGACGCCCCGGCCCGGCCACGCCGACCTTCCCGGCATGCTCAAGTACGACACCCATGACGCCCGCAACATCCTCGAGCGGGCCTCCGCCCGGGAGACGGCGGCGCGCACGGTCGTCGGCTACCTGTGCAAGCTGCTGCTGGCTGAGATCGGCGTGTCGGTCATCAGCCACGTGGTGGAAATCGGCAACGTGCGCATACCGGACGGGGCGCCCTTGCCATCCCCGGCCGACGCCGCCGTCATCGACGGCTCCTCAGTGCGTTGCTTCGATGCCCCTTCTGCGGCGCAGATGGAAGGCGAGATCCGAAAGGCGCGCCAGAACCGGGACACTCTGGGGGGCGTGGTGGAAATCCTGGCCTACGACGTTCCTCCCGGTCTGGGCAGCCACGTCCACTGGGATCGCAAGATCGACGGGCGCCTCGCCCACGCCTTGATGTCGGTCCAGGCCATCAAGGGCGTGGAAGTGGGGGACGGATTCACCCAGGCCCGTCTCCGGGGGTCCGAGGCCCACGACGAGATCTTCCACGACGGCCAGACCTTCAGCCGGTCCACCACTCGGGCAGGAGGGACCGAGGGTGGCATCACGATCGGCGGCCTCCTGCGGGTGAGGGCGGCGATGAAGCCGATTGCGACCGTGCTCCGCACCCTCGACTCCGTCGATGTCGACACCAAGGAGGCGGCCAAGGCATTCTTCGAACGCTCCGACACGTGCGCCGTTCCCCGGGCCGGGGTCGTGTGCGAGCAGATGGTCGCTTTCGTCCTCGCAGACGAGTCGCTGCGGATGTTCGGGGGTGACACCGTGTCCGACCTGAAGGCTTCGTACGCCCGCTACCGAGCCCGCCTGGCCGAGTTCTGAGCCGGCCGTGATCCTGTGGCTCATCGGGATGATGGGGTCGGGCAAGACCACGGTGGGAGAGAAGGCGGCGGCCGAACTCGAGCTCAGCTTCATCGACACCGACCTCCTCATCACCTCGGTGTCTGGCCGTTCGATCCCGGTCCTCTGGGAGGAAGGCGGCGAGGAGTCGTTTCGCACCCTGGAGCGGCAAATGGTGGCGTCGGCAGCGGACTCGGGTCCCGTCGTGGTCGCGACCGGTGGAGGGGCCGTCCTCGACGCCGACAGCGTCGCATTGATGCGCAGCTCCGGGCTGGTCGTTTGGCTGAGTGCCACCGCGCAGGCGTTGGAGGAGCGGGTTGGAACGGCAGGCGGACGGCCACTCCTGGTCGACCCCGCCCCGGGTGCCCGACTCGACGCCCTGCTCGCCGAGCGACGCCACCTCTACGCCGCCGCCGCTCACCACGAGATCGCGACTGATGGGCGGTCGATCGAGGACGTCGTTGCTGATGTGATTGCTCTATGGCGCGCTTCCTGATCGGCGAAAGCTCCGAGATCCTGATCGGCAGGGGCCTTCCCCGGCCGCTACTGCCTCCATCCCCTGCCCGAAGGCGGGTGGCGGTGTTGCACCAGGCGCGGTCTCCGTCGGTGGCCGATGTCGTTGATTCCCTCGAGGCCGGTGGCGTGGCAGTCGAAGTCATCGACCTTCCCGGCGGCGAGGAGGCCAAGACGCTGGCGGCCGTGGAAGGCGTCTACCACCGGTTGGCCGGCTTCGAGTTGGGTCGGTCAGACACCGTCGTCACAGTCGGCGGTGGGGCAACAACCGATGCCGGCGGCTTCGTGGCGGCCACGTGGCTACGGGGGATAGAGGTGGTCCACGTTCCGACGACCCTGCTGGCTGCGGTCGACGCCGCCATCGGCGGCAAGACCGCCGTCAACCTGGGAGGGAAGAACCTCGTCGGCGCCTTCTGGCATCCCCGTCGGGTCGCCATCGACCTGGACACTCTTTCGGGCCTTCCGGCGGCTCTCATGCGCCAGGGGGCGGCGGAAGCCATCAAAGCCGGCCTCATCGGCGCACCCGCCCTGGTGGAGGAGTACCGCATCCACGGGTTGGCAGCTCCGCTCGAGGAGGTCGTGCCCCCCGCCGTGAGGGTCAAGGCGGAGATCGTGTCCGACGACTTCACCGAGAGGGGCAACCGCGCCTGGCTCAATCTCGGCCACACGATCGGCCACGGCATCGAGTTCGCCTCGGGCCTCTCCCATGGAGAGTCGGTCGCCATCGGGCTGGTGGCTGCCTGTGCCGTCTCGGAACGACTCCTGGGTTTTGACCAGACCAGGTACGTAGTCGAGACGCTGGAGAGAGTTGGTCTTCCGGTCCGGGCACCGGCCGTCGACCGCGACCGGGTGCTCCAGCTCGTCGCCCTCGACAAGAAGCGGGAGGCCGATTCCATCCGCATGGTGCTTCTCGGCGACGTCGGGGCGCCACAGGTGGTCGCCGTGGGCCCGGAGGACGTCGCCCACGGACTGGCAGCCGTGGGCCTGTGAGCTTGTCGACCCCTATTGTTACGCCCATGATCTCAACGAATGACGTCCGGCCCGGCATGGCGCTTGACCTCGATGGCGACCTGTTCACGATCGTCGAGTACCAGCACGTCAAGCCCGGCAAGGGCAAGGCGTTCGTCCGGATGAAACTCAAGAACGTCGAATCGGGCGCCGTTCTCGACAAGACCTTCCGGGCCGACGAGGACGTGGCCCAGGCGTACATCGACCGCAAGGATCACCAGTATCTCTTCCGGGACGACCTTGGATTCCACTTCATGAATCTCGACGACTTCGGACAGCTCGCACTCAGCGCAGATGACGTGGGTAACGCCGCCGACTACCTCACCGACGGGGCCACCGTCACGATGGCACTGCACCGGGGGACGCCCCTCGGGATCGACCTTCCCGCCGCAGTCGAACTCCAGGTCACCTATGCCGAGCCGGGAGCCAAAGGCGATACCCGCACCGGGGCGACCAAGCCGATCACGCTCGAGACCGGTCTCGTCGTTCAGGCGCCGCTCTTCGTAGAGCAGGGCGATCGGGTCAAGGTGGATACCCGCTCCGGCGAGTATCTCACCCGCGTGTGACCACCCCCGAGCCCCGAGACATCGCCCTCCAGACGCTCTACCAACTGGACCGGACAGGCGACACGGGGTCCCTGGAGTCGCTTTCCCCGAAGGCTCGCCGACTCGTCCAGGGCGTGATCGCCCACACCCCCGACCTGGATACTTCGATCGAATCGGCCAGCGAGCACTGGAGCGTCGACCGGATGCCCGTGGTGGATCGAGCAATCCTCCGCCTGGGCCTCTACGAGCTTCGTCATGAGCAGGAGACACCGGCCGCAGTGGTCGTCAACGAGGCTGTCCGCCTGGCCAAGACCTACTCGACCCAGCGCTCAGGTTCCTTCGTCAACGGTGTTCTCGCCGCCTTAGCCGCCGCCGAACGGCCGGCTCATGAAGTGCCGGAGGATTAGCGGCTGGCGTTCCATTCCTCGACCTGGCGCATGACATCGGCAGCGTTGAACCAGGCGTTCTCGTAGGAGATGAGGCCGTCGCGTACCTCGAAGACATGGAGGATGCGCACCTCCACAGGGGCACCACCACCCTCCAGTCCGGCCCAAGCGCCGTGCACATGCCCGGTGAGGATCGACTCGTCTATCACGTGCTGTCCGGCGTCGATCCGTTTGACCGACTCGAGGTGCATGTCGGGGATGGCGTCGATGATGCCCGAATAGACTGCCCCCACCGCCTCCTTGCCCGCAAACGGCGAATCGGGATGGGTGACGTCGTCCCACACGATGTCGTCGGTGTACGTCGCCAGCGTCGCTTCGACATCGTGAGCATTCTCAGC
>DATFFO010000113.1:0-9677 GCA_035250025.1 Acidimicrobiia bacterium | reverse complement strand
GCTCGAGCACTACGCGCGCACCCGGGGAGTCCTGTCCCTGGAAGAGGCCATACGACGGCTGACTTCGCTGCCGGCCGCCGCCCTCGGCGTCGCCGACCGCGGGACCATCGCTGCCGGCCAGCGGGCCGACCTGGTCGTGATCGACCCGGGCCACGTCCATGACCGATCCACACCCACCCTTATGGCCCGCCATCCCTCCGGCATCGATCTGGTGATCGTGAACGGCGAAGTGGCGGCCGAGGCAGGCGGCGTCACCGCGGCCAGATCCGGGATGCTCGTCATTTGACCGGAGGAGGAGAACCTTGACAGAACAGCGCATCGAGGCAGACGTCCTCATCCGGGGGGACGGGACGGCGGTCGACGCCGCCGTCGTCTTGATCGACGCCGGTGCCATCACCTACGCCGGTGCGGCGGCGGCGGCACCTCCCACCCCCGGAGCCGCGGTGATCAACGTCCCGGTGGTGATGCCCGGCATGTGGGACGCCCACTGTCACTTCTTTGGCATCCGACGTCCGAACCTCGAGGCGCTCGTCACCGACCCGGTGATGGTCCGCTCGATGCGAGTCACCCGCGACGCTCGCCGGGCATTGCTGGCCGGGTTCACCAGCGTTCGCGAAGTGGGCGGCCTCGGGGTCTACCTGGCGCGGGCCGTCGCCGACGGATACGTCGAAGGGCCCGACGTCTACGCCGCCGGGGCGATCCTGTCGACCACTGGAGGGCACGGGGACATCCACTCGGTCCCCGAGGAGTGGATCCACGGTGGGATCGACGATCTCGAACTGTGCGACGGGCCGGACGAGTGCCGCAAGGCAGTGCGTCGCCAGCTCCGCAAGGGGGCCCGCGTCATCAAGGTGTGCGCCTCGGGAGGAGTGCTCAGTGAGTACGACGACCCCCAGCACCAGCAGTTCAGCCACGAGGAGCTGGTGGCCATCGTCGACGAGGCGACCAAGGCCGAGCGTCTCGTTGCCGCTCACTGCCACGGGAAAGCGGGCATCATGGCGGCCGTGCGGGCAGGGGTGAAGACGATCGAGCACGGAACGTACCTCGACCGCGAGGCGGCGAAGGCGATGGCCGACAGCGGATCGATCCTGGTCGCCACCCGGTTCGTCGGCGCCGAACTGCTCTCCCAGCCACCCGAACGGGGACTGGCCGAATTCGCCCGCCGCAAGCTCGCGGAGACATATCGTCGGGGACGAGAGGCGGTGCAGGCGGCACTCGAGGCCGGCGTGACGATCGCGGCCGGGACCGACATCCTCACCAGTGACGACCAGTGGGGACACAACGGAAGGGAGCTGTCGCTGCTGGTCGAGTGCGGGATGACACCGGATCAAGCGATCGTGGCTGCCACGGCGGCCGGTCCCCTGACGGTGGGGCCTCAGGCGCCGGGCTCAGGAATCCTGGAGGAGGGCATGCCGGCCGACGTGATCGCCGTCACGATCGACCCCCGCCGGCGAATCGAGGTCCTGGCCGACGCCGACGAGGTGACCCACGTCTGGAAGGGGGGATCGCTCGTCAAGACACCGGATCAGAGATCGGGCACGGCCACCGGCTGACCCGTCTCCATTGCCTCCTCGATACACCGTGACACCAGGAGCGACAGGGTCCCGTCCCTCGGCCCCGGCACATCCACCTCCTCACCGGCGATGGCGGCCACCAGCGCCTCGAGCAGCGGGGCGGTTCCGGCTTCGAACGGCTCAGGGCAAGGATCGACCACGACGGTGTCGTCCGACCCCGCCTGGTGGAGGACCATCCGACGGCCGTGGTCGTGGATGGTGGCGTTGACGCCCGCGTCCGCCGCCTGAAAGGACCACGTCGACACGAGCCCGCTGGCGCCCGCCGTGCCGTGCACGAGCGAGCCGATGGCGCCGCCGCCAAAGACGAGCGTTGCCACCGTGGTGTCGGGCTCCCCCAGTGCCTCCTCGCTGACCAGCGCCGGCTCGGCGAATACCCGCACCACTTCGTCGCCGCTCAGGAAGCGGAGGAGATCCACGGAATGCACGAGCGAGCTGACCAGCCGTCCGCCGCTGGCGGCCCGATCATTCACCCATGAGTTGGCACCGGGGGGTGCCGGATCGTAGAGCGTCTGCGCCACGAGTACCCGGGGCCGAGGTATGGCCACCCGGGCGGCAACTGCGGCAGCGGTGAATCGGAACTTGTAACCGAGAACGGCCACAACGCCGGACTCAGCACAGGCCCGTTCGATGTCCAGGCACTCCTCCACGGTCATCGCCATCGGCTTTTCCAGCAACAAGTGCTTGCCGTGCCGGGCGGCCTCGAGGGCGAGTTCGTGGTGGGTGTTGGTGGTCGTGGCGAGCACGACCATGTCGACAGCGGGGTCGTCCCAGACTTCTGGCAGGAGGTCTGTGGAGCGTCCGGCGCCCGTCTGGGTGGCCAGGCTGGTGGCACGATCAGGGTCGACGTCGGCGCACACTACGAGTTCGGTGCGCGGGGACGCGGCCACGTTCCGGGCGTGGATCCCACCCTGGAACCCGCATCCGACGACGGCCACTCCGAGCGGGGTCACGCGATGACCGGGTTGGTGAGCTCGCCGATACCCTCCACCCAGGCCGTCATCTCGTCACCGGGGCTGAGGAATCGCTGGGGGTCGAGGCCGTAACCCGTGCCATGCGGGGTCCCGGTGAGGATCAGGTCCCCGGGGTTGAGGGTGGCCACGCGGCTGCAGAAAGCCACGATCTCGGAGATACCGAAGGCGAGCTGCGATGTGCGCGAGTCCTGCATCGTCTCCCCGTTGAGACGGAGACCGATCCCCAGGTCATCGGCCGCACCCAGCTCGTCGACCGTGACAATCCACGGACCGACAGGACAGAACGTGTCGTACGACTTGGCCCGCACGAACTGGCCATCAGACAGCTGCAGGTCGCGGGCGCTGACGTCGTTCGACACGGTGTAGCCGGCGATCACGTCCAGGGCGGCCGACTCGGAGACGTGGCGGGCGGGGGTCCCGATCACGAGGGCAAGCTCGACCTCCCAATCGACCTGGGTGGAGTCCTCCGGGAGGACGACCGGTGCCCCGGGGCCGATGAGCGACGAGGGGAACTTGGCGAAGATGAGGGGCGTCTCGGGAATCGTGGTGCCCGACTCGGCGGCGTGGTCGTGGTAGTTCAGACCCACACAGATCACCTTGCTTGGATCCGGCACCGGATTGAGCAAGACCACCTCGTCGAGTGTCACGACCGCCATCGGTCGGGCCGCCCTCGCCTGGCGGGCGCCAGCCGACCAGCTCGTCAGGGGAGCCTGGGTGGCCAGGGCCAGCAGGCGGACTTCCTCCCCCTCTACCGCTCCCCACCAGACATCCCCGCCGTGTGCACACCTTGCCAGCTTCACACCGAGCTCCTCATCCCATCGCCGGTTCTGACTAATTCTCTTGAACAATGACATTACACTGATGCCGCCCACGGAAGGACCGACGAAATGCGACGCATCGTGGCCGCGGGTGGGCGGCCCACCCTGATCGAAGTGGACGCACCGGTCTGCACCCCGGGACGGGTACTGGTGGAGACGACGGTGTCGACGGTGAGTGCCGGAACGGAGTTGGCCGTCCTCGCCCGGAGTGCCGAACCGGGAGCTCCCGATGTCGAGTACCCGGGCGAGCCTCCGTACCGCAGACCCGCCATCCGCCGGTGGATGCGCCAATCGCCCGAACCCACCGCCCCCGTCCCCGGCCGGTTCTCGCTCGGATACAGCCTGGCGGGGAGGGTGGTCGAGGTGGGCTCGGATGTGCCGGATATCGACGTGGGCGATGTCGTCGCCTGCTCCGGCAGCCAGGATTCCCATCACGCCGAACTCGTGGCCGTGACCCGCAGCCTCACAACACCGGTACCTCCCGGGGTGACCCCACAGGCGGCGGCCTTCGTCGCTCCGGGAGGGGTGGCAGTGGAGGCCATTCGACGAACCGAATGCCGGTTCGGCGAGTCCGTCGTGATCTTCGGTCTCGGACTGCTCGGTCTGATCGCCGCCCAGGTGGCCCGGGTGGCGGGGCTGACCGTGATCGGGCTGGAGCCCTCCCCCGAACGGAGACGCGCCGCCCACAGCCTGGGACTGGAGGACGTGGTCGATCCCGGTTCGGACGAGGCGAGCGAGCTCGTCCTGGACCGGACCGATGGGTTCGGTGCCGATGCCGCCGTCCTCACTCTCGTGAGCAAGTCGAGCGAGCCGGTCAACCAGGCGCTCCACCTGACCCGGCGCGGCGGCCGGGTGGTCGGGGTCGGCGTGTTCGGGATGGAACTCGACCGCGGGGCGGTCTTCGACCGAACCTACGTCCACGCCATCGCCTTCGGGGCCGGCAGATACGACCCGTGGTACGAGGAAGGCAACGTCGACTACCCCATCCAGCACGTGCGCTGGACGGAGAACCGAACCATGCAGTACTTCCTCCGGCTGTTGGCAGACGGGTCGGTGACGGTCGACGGGATGGCGGAGACGTTCGAGCTGGGCGAGGCCGAAGCCGCCTACGAACGTCTGAGCGAATCGGACCGTCCCTACACGGTCCAGTTCTCCTATTGACCGCAGAAGTGCTCCGTTGACTGATGACTAAAGATCAACTACTTTTGCTTTTACGGCCTGTGACGCCCTGAGGAGCCACCCATTTTGAAACTCATCGACGCAGAAGCGCTGTCTGCGATCTCCGCTTTCGACACTCCTTCGGTGTTCAACGCCATCCGATCCCTGTTGGGCGGAGGCCCCGAAGGGGAGGGTCTCGAACATAGGGGCGGAGTCCCGGTGAACTACACAGACCACACGATGCGGGCCATGCTCCCGGAGTTGGGAATGGCGGTCGGCTACGCCACCACCTGTGAGGTCACCACCAACTACCGGGACTTCCCGGAACTGTCCTGGGACAGCTACTACGACTACCTCGACGCCGCTCCCGGGCCCACCATGACGGTGATCAAGGACGTCGGGACCCGTCCCGGGCGGGGATCGTCGATCGGCGACATCATGGCCGAGCAGCACAAGCTACTGGGTTCGGAGGGAATGATCGTCGACGGGACCATCCGCGACATCGGTGGCCTGCGCAGGGTGGGACTGCCGATTTGGGGCTGGGGGCAGGTGTCGGGACATGGCCTGTTCTTCGCGACCCGCTTCGACGCCCCCGTGACAGTGGCCGACATGGCTGTGAGCCCGGGTGACCTGCTGGCGGGGGACGCCGACGGAGTGGTCAAGATCCCGGCGTCGATCGACCCGGTCGAGCTCCTCCACGAGATGCAAGCCGCTCGCCGGCGCGAGGACGCCCTCATTCCCCAGTACGCCAGGCCGGGTGCGGACATGGCCTCGATTCGCCAGTACTTCGCCGAAGAGTTCTGGCGGGCCGGAGAGGTCGAGGACGGCACCCCGTGAGCGGCAAGGTCTTCCAGGTCGACGACACCAGCTACCTCGTCCCCTACACCTACGAGACGGCCCGGTTGAGTGAGGTCGGCATCAAGTTGGAAGAGGGGTTCTGCGAGAGCCCCGAAGATGTCATCGCCCGGGCAAGCGACGCCGACGTGTTGTGGCTGTCCTGGAACCCCCACATCGACCGAGTGATCCTCGAGAGCCTTCCTCAGCTACGGCTGGTGATTCGATGGGGCATCGGGTACGAGCAGATCGACCTCGAGGCGGCGACGGAGTTGGGCATCGCCGTGGCCAACGCACCTACCTACGGCACCAACGACGTCGCCGAGCATGCCCTGTCCCTGCTCCTCGCCCTGGAACGTCGCATCGTCTTCTTCGACGCCGACATGCGCCGGGGTGGGTGGAGCACACCCGAGGCCGGGTCGATCCGCCGCGTGCAGGGACGCACATTGGGACTTCTGGGCGTAGGTCGGATCGGAGCTGCTCTGGCCCGCCGGGCCCAGGCGATCGGCCTCACGGTCATCGGCTTCGACGCCTACAGGTCAGATGAGGACTTTGCCGCCATCGGCGTGGAACAGGTCTCTCTAGAAGCGCTGGCCGAACGATCGGACTACGTGTCGCTCCACGTGCCACACACGCCAGAGACCAACGCCATCGTGGATGCGGTGTTTCTCGACCGGATGAAGTCCACTTCGTATCTGATCAACACCGCCCGAGGGAAGGTCGTCGACGAGGACGCCCTCATCGCCGCCTTGGAGACCGGAGCCATCGCCGGAGCAGGCCTGGATGTCTACGAAAACGAGCCATTGGCCGTCGACAGCCCTCTCAGGTCTCTGCCCAATGTCGTGCTCACACCGCACTACGCCGGATACTCGGGCGACTCCTGGGCGGACCTGCGCGAGGAGATGTGTCGCACGACTATCGAGTTCCTCACCACCGGCTGGGCCGACACCATCGTGAACC
The DNA here is from genome assembly GCA_035250025.1 of Acidimicrobiia bacterium. Taxonomy (GTDB): domain Bacteria; phylum Actinomycetota; class Acidimicrobiia; order Spongiisociales; family ZC4RG35; genus DATFFO01. The sequence continues at coordinate 3,362 of DATFFO010000113.1, read as the reverse complement.
CCGCCGTCAAAGACCGTCTCCGGGCACAAGTCCCGAGGAGCTGACCGTGCCACCCGACCGCACGTCGATCACCGAAATCGAGGAGCGGCTGGCCGATCCGTCCTTCCCGGCGGACCCGCATCCGACCTACCACGAGCTGCGCCGTCGCGCCCCGGTCTACTGGAGCGAGTCGCGACAGCACTGGCTGGTCACCAGCATGGACCTGGTCGATCAGGTGCTGGGCAACCCGTCCGATTTCTCCAGCGTCGGGTTTGAGACCCGGCGAATCGAGGGACTCTCCCCGGAAGTGGCGGCCCACGCCGGCCGGGTGGCCGAGCATTTCGCCACCCTGCAGCTCGTATCATCCGATCCGCCCGATCACACGCGCCTGCGAAGGGCGTTCGGGCCGCGGTTCCTTCCCCGCAACGTGACGCCTCTCGCCGGCATGATTCGGGCGGCAGCCGAACGCCTGCTCGACCGGTCCGACCCGCATCGTCCCGACATCGTCGCCGATTTCGCCGAGCCCCTTCCGGTGGAAGTGATCTCCGAGATCATCGGGGTGCCGGAGGACGCCCGGGGGCGGATCCCGGTGGTGACCCTCGACCAGCGCGAGTTCTTCGGGTCGCCCGCTCTGGCCGTGGATCATGCTCGCCGCTTCAGCGAGACCCTCGAGGAGTGGCACGGGCTGCTGCTCGGATGGATGGACGATCGCCGCCGGGAGCCCGCCGACGACGCCCTGACCGCCGCCGCCGAAATGGTGGACGCCGGCCGGATCACCCCCGACGAAGCCGTGACCACCCTTCTCCACCTCGTGGTCGCCGGCAACGGGACCACCACCGCCCTGATCGGCAACGCCGTGTTCCACATATTGCGCCATGGCGACCAGGCCAGCCTGCTCGTGGAGGAGCCGGATCGCATCCCCAACGCGGTGGAGGAAGTGCTTCGTTTCGAAGCCCCGCTCCCGAGCGACCGCCGCATCGCCACCCACACGCTCGATCTCGGTGGCCAGACCATCGCCGAGGGAGACCTGGTGATGTCGGTGCTGGCAGCGGCCAATCGCGACCCCGCCCACTTTCCCGACCCCGACCGCTTCGACGTGACCCGCCAGTTCCGCGATAGCCACCACTTCGCCTTCGGGCGGGGCATCCATCTCTGCCTGGGGGCGCCGGTCGCCCGTTTGGAGGCGACCGTTGCCCTCCACACCCTGTTCGAGCGCTTCGGGAAGGCACGGATTCCGGACGGGTTCGAACCCGACTGGCACGCCATCACCACCCACCGCGGGCTGAAAACCCTCCCGATCGAAGGCGAGCGATCGTGACAGCCAGGCTCGTCGTCACCGAAGACTGTGCGGGAACCGGCCAGTGCGTGGCGGTGGCACCCGATCTGTTCGAGCTCGACGCCGATGGGCTGTCGACCGTGATCGCCCAGCCCGACACCCCCGAACGGCTAGAGGCGGCCCGCAAGGCGGCCGGGCTGTGTCCGATGGCGGCGATCCGGCTCGAACCTTGAGTCCCAGTTTGTCCCCCACGAGCGAAGCGAGTGGGGGAAGGGGCCCCCGCCGGCGGAGCGAAGCGGAGCCGATGGGGTAGGGGGGAAGTTCCCCACACGGAAAGCTGAGAGACTGGTCGCCTCCCCCTACCTCCCACCTCCGCTTCGCTCCGGTGGCATGAACCTTCCCGCATTACCCGGGGGACCAGAGAACGCCCTGACTGATGGGCTACGCCCGGGGAGCCGCCGTGTCCCAAGGGCCCCCGAGCGCCCCCTCGATCCATTGCATCACGTCGAGGACCTTCCAATCCGAGAACTGGGGACCGATCACCTGGAGGCTGATCGGTGCCCCACCTGAGTCCCGCCCGATCGGCAGGCTTCCGGCGGGCAGGGCGGCCAGATTCCAGGGGTTGACCAGCCGGGTGAGGGCACTGGTCCGGGTTTCCGTCACCCCGCCGACTTCGATGTCGGCTTCGCTATCCGCGGCCGCGTCATGGGGAATCCGGCACGGCAGGGTGGGGGTCATCAGAAGGTCGTAGGTGCCGAACAGATTGCGCACCTCCGATCTCAGGACGGCAACCCGGTGATTGGCCCTCGCCAAGGTGGGTCCGGTGAACGACTTCGAACGCTCAACCGCGGCGTGGAGCTCGGGGATCTCGGTGATCACGTCGGCGAATCTGTCCTCGATGATGGAGCCCGACTCGACGAGGCCGATCGTGCGGGGTCCGAGCTCCATGGCCTGGCGCAAGTCCGGCAGCGAAACCCGATCCACCTGGTGCCCGGCGTCGCCCAGCATCCTCACGACGGCCTCGAATGCCTCGGTCACCTCGGCGTCGATGTTCCATTCGACCAGCTCGGTCGGCAGCCCGATGCGGAGCGGACCTTCCTGCCATCGCGGCGGCGAGTCGACGACGACGCTGTAGGGATCCTCCTCGTCCAGCCCCGTCATCACCCCCAGCATGATCCGCGCATCGCCCACGGTCGACGCCAGTGGACCGACGCAGTCCATGGTGTAGGTCAGACCTCCGGACCCAGTCAGCGGGACCAGGCCTCGCGTCGTCTGAAGTCCCACTACGCCACAACAGGCGGCGGGAATCCGAATACTCCCACCGGAGTCGCTGCCGAGGGCGGCGTGCACCAGGCCCGCCGCGACCGCCGCCGCCGACCCGCCCGAAGAGCCACCCGAGACCCGGTCGGGCGAGCGAGGGTTGCTCGTCTGGGGAGTGACACCGCCGGGCATCCCGATGAACGGCGCCGCCGTCGTACAGACCAGGGTGGCTCCCGCATCTCGCAGCCGGACAACCACCGTGGCGTCCTGGTCAACCGGCTCGGCATCCAGCCCGCGAGCTTGGAGTCCGAACCAGTTTCGGCAACCCGCCACGTCGAAGTGGGTCTTGACCCCAACCATCATGCCCGACAACGGACCGTCCTCGGGAGGCTGGTAGGCGATGGTCTCCGTCACTGCGCCGAGTTCAGGTTCCCACTCCGCGATCCGTCGAGCCGCGTCCTCGTACAGCTTGGCGGCCGTTGTCTCACCCGCCCGGACTGCGGCGATGGCACCGCTGCCGTCCAACCCCCCCGGACCCGACCTCGCATCAGACATGATCAAGGAAGCACATCAGTGGCGAGAGTCCGGGTGGGCGACGACACCGGGCTCGGGAAAGTGACAAGCGGCGACGTGGGAGGACACCCCTTCGAGGGCTGGCTCGACCTCGGCGCAGATCGCCTGGGCCTTCCAGCACCTGGTCCGGAACCGGCAACCGGAGGGAGTAGACGCCGGGCTGGGGACGTCACCTTCGAGCACGATCCGGCGTCCCAGACCGCGCCGGGTCGGATCCGGGACCGGGACAGCTGAGAGCAACGCCTTGGTGTAGGGATGCCGGGGGGCTGTGGTC
>DATFFO010000112.1:0-3790 GCA_035250025.1 Acidimicrobiia bacterium | reverse complement strand
CGGCCGGAGACGTTCCATTCTCGAGCCAGGAACTCGGCAACCTCGATCTCGGCGAAGCTGCCCGACTCCCGCAGGGCGTCGACCAGGGTCTGGACCTGCGGGACGGTCGGGAGATAACCGCAGAACACCCCGCCGCCCGGCTGATGCTCGGCGGCGGCAGGGACCGAGTGCCATGGCTCGGGGATGTCGAGGACGATCCGCTCGGGTTTGATTTCGGCCACCACCTCCTCCACCTCGCCGACCCGCAGGTCGAGGTGGGTCGGGATCTCGCCGAAGTAGCGGGTGATGGCTTTGTGGGCATGGTCGGCGTGGTCCTGGCGTCGCTCCACTGACACCACCCGACCCGTGGGACCGACGGCTCGGGCCAGGGCCATGGCGAGCGCACCCGAGCCCGTTCCGGCCTCCAGCACGGTCATACCCGGGGCGATGTCCCCGTAGACGAGGATCGGGCCGATGTCCTTGGGATAGACGACCTGGGCGCCCCGGCGCATGCGCAGGATGTAGTCGGCCAGGCGGGGTCGGAGGACGAGGAGCCTCCCCCCGGCCGACGACTCGACCCAGCTCCCGTCCTCGAGGCCGATGATCTCGCTGTGCGGGAGCGAGCCGCGGTGATACTGGAACTGGCGCTCGGGGTCCAGCTTGAGGAGGAACTGGCGTCCCTTGCCGTCGATCAGCAGGCACGCCTCCCCCGGGCGAAGAGGGTTCATCGAGCGGTCATCCAGCGAGGACCGCGGCGACGCTCGCGACCATCGTCAGGAGCATTCCGACCACCACGATCCAGATCACGATTTGTTGGAAACGCTTGTTGTTACGCATGAGCTCTCCGCCAACTACGGTTTCCACGGTAGATCACCGCACCAACGGGACGAACCCATGAACCTGAAGCCCTTAGGCTGGGCACGCACGATCCGCGGCGCCCGGGAAGGCAACCAGACGCTCATCATGACCGGGCTCGGGCTCATCTTCTTCCAGTATCTCCGCGACTCCAAACAGAAGAAGCAGCTCATCTATCGCAAGGTCGTTCCGCTGGGTTCGACGATCGTCGTCCGCCATGCGCGGCGGGGGGACCCTCGGATCGAGATCAAGAAGCCACCCCGTGGCGTCAGGGCCGAGACCTAATTCGCTCCAGCGCTTATACCCGGTAGACCTCGACCAGGGCGCGGCTGCGCTTCCCCCGCTTACGCCCGGTGAGGAAAGCAATCAGCACGAACAGCGCCACCACCACCCCGGCAATGACGGCCGTGTTCTGCACCGACTCGCGGGTTTCGTCGAGCGCAGTCTGGATCTCCCGGGCCTTCGCCTCGATATCACTAGCTTGAACCATCAGCTGCTCATCCTCCATGCGATCAGGCCGGTGGCGATGCCGGCCACGACGACCGTGAGGCCCCGGGCCAGCACGTTGAACCATGGCGTCTGTGGAAGTAGGAACTGGAAGAGGGCATAGACGCCCAGGACCGCCAGTACGGCCGCCACCGCGAAGGCGATGGCGCCGCCAACTCCCAGCCCCGCGAACGCTCCGAGCTTCTTGGCAGGCTCGACCGTCTCCTGGAGCAGATACTCCTTGGACATGGTGTACAACTCGGTGGCGAGCTCGGGGATCTCTTTCGGCTCGGGCATCCGGGAAGGCTAACAAGCAGGAAGCGCCTGCGGCCGCGGCGGTATGGTTTCCAGCGATGACGAGTGTCCAGGGCTCCGGGCCCCTCACCAATCGCGGCCGCCATCTGGCGAACCAGCCGGGCCTGGGATCGAGATTCCGATCGCTCTACCTGGGGACCGCAGTCAGCCTGCTCGGCAACTACGTCGCCTATCTGACGATTCCCCTCCTCGTCGTGGAAATTCTCGGCTCGGCCGATACCGCGCTCCCTTTCTCGATCACCTACGCCCTGGAGACGGTGCCGACCCTCGTGTTCGGCCTGGTCGGCGGTGTCGTCCTCGACCGGGTCAGCCTCCGCTGGGCGATGGTTCTCGCCGACATCGCCCGCGCCGCCGCCTTCTTCTATCTCGCCTGGTCCGTCCCCGGATTCGACTTGCCAACCGTCTTCGCCGCTTCCTTCTTGATCGGCTCATTCTCGGCCGTCTACGAGAACGCCCTCTACGCCCTCATCCCTGCCCTCGTCCCCGAGGAACGCCTCGCCCAGGCGAACGGGCGCATCGCCGCCACCCAGGCAGCCATGTTCGCCGCCGGCCCCCTGATCGCCGGAGCCATGGCCACCATCGCCGGCCCGCGGCCCGGCCTGTACTTCAACGGCGCCACCTTCGTCGTGTCTGCCGTCGGGGTGTTCCTGGTGGGACCCGTGCCGCCCCGGGAATCCGAGGAGGAGCGGGGCGGCTTCGTCGAGGAGACGCTCAACGGCCTGCGCTATCTCATAGGCGAGAAGAGGCTCCGCGACTCCACCATCACCGCCGCCGCCGCCAACCTGGTCCTGGGCTTCGTCGAGGCAACGTTCGTGGTCATGGCCTCGGTGGTCCTGATGACCGAGACCGACACCCAAATCGGAGTGCTCATCGCCGCCTGCGGACTCGGGATGACGTCGGGGGCGGCGCTCGCCGACCGGGTGATCCGGATCTTCGGGCTGGGTCGGACGATGATGATCGGCCTGCTGACGATCGGGGTCGGAATGGTCCTTCTCGTCTTTTCCCGGTTCGGGACCCTGGCCCTGATCTTCGCTTTTGTCATGTTCGTGGGGATCGGACTCGTCAACGTCCCGATCGCCACCATCCGCCAGGTCTACACCCCGCCGGCGATGCTGGGACGGGTGATCACGGCCTCGCGGGCGTTGTCATGGGGCACGCTGCCCATCGGGGCCCTCCTGGGGGGTTTCCTCGCCCACCAGGTCAGCTACGTGCCGATCGCGCGGGCGACGCCGCTCGTTCTCCTGGCGCTGGCCGGTTGGCTCCTCACCACCCCGCTGTGGTCCGACACGTTCGGGCCAACCCATCGCAGGCGGCTCTGGAGCGGTTCACCCGAGGAACGTAAGAACCACTCCGACGAGGAGGACGCCGACACCACCGATCATCACATGCAGGGCGTCTAGCCCGAACGGGAGACGGAGCGCTACCCGTGTGTCCACGACCGCCCCGGAGGCGATGATCACCAGGACGAGACCCAGGAACAGGGCTACCGCACCCACAACCGTCGCATCGAGGATGGCCGCCACCACCACAGCCAGCAGGAGCACGACCGCCGTGGCGACCCTCGCCGAAGGGAGGCGCACGATTCGCTTTGGGGCGGCGGCCACGGTGGCGGTTTCGGCGGCATAGGACGAGGGGGCAACGCTCGCCTTCTTGCCCCGACCGCGTTTCTTCGTCGCCTGCTTGGTCTGCGCCACGGCGTCGTAGAACCGGTCGGCGTTGCCGACGTCGATCACCACTGGGTCACCGTCGAGCAGCAATCCGACGCCGGCCCCCCTGGCTCGAGGCTGGAGCTCGCCCAGCGGCCACGAACCCAGGTCGCGCCCTTCGGTCGTCAGCACGAGCTTGTCGTCGGCGATCTCGGCCCTCACCGGCAGGGGTGCGCCCCGGTCCCCCTCGATGCGCAACGTGCCAGTGAACTGAGCCATGGCAAACAATCGGCCCGTTCCGGTCTTACTTGACTGTTCTGTGGGTCGTTTTCGCGTGGTTTCCACGCGAAACGACCCACAGAATGTCAGCGAATGCGCAGAGGGACCGTCACCACCGCGGTCTCGTAGACGACCTGGCCGCCACCGGAAACCACCGCGTCGATGGTGTAGGTGCGTCCGGCGTTCGCGAACCGCTCCGCCCGGAGTTGGAGGGTGTCGTCGTCCACCAG
>DATFFO010000111.1:0-2983 GCA_035250025.1 Acidimicrobiia bacterium | reverse complement strand
GAGCCGACCCTTTCCCGTTCCGCCTATCTCGACCCGGAGTGGTTCGCCCGCGAGCAGGAAAAGGTGATGTGGGACCAGTGGTTCTGTGTCGGCCGGGCCGAGGAGGTTCCCGCTCACGGCGACCACCTCGTGTGCAATGTGGCGGGCGAGTCGATCATCGTCACCCGTGGCCGCGACGGCGGCCTGTCGGCGTATGTGAACCTGTGCCGTCATCGGGGGTCGGTCCTCACCGACGCCGAGGGCAAGCCGGCCCAGACGCGGATCGGCCCCACCGGCACGTTCAAGGGCTCGATCCAGTGCCCGTACCACGCCTGGACATACTCGTTCGACTGCCGGCTCCGCGCCGCCCCCCACCTCGACGAGTCCGACGGCCTGCGCAAGGAGGACCTGCCACTGCACCACGTTGCCACCGAGACCTGGGGCGGGTTCGTGTGGGTCCACCTCTCCCCTGAGAGGGCCGGCTCCCTCGCCGACCAGTTCCAGGGGACCGAGGGCTACCTGGCCAACTACCCGCTGGCAGACCTGGTCCCCACGGACCGGATCGTCTACGAGGTAGCTGCTAACTGGAAGGCAATCGTCGAGAACTACAACGAGTGCTACCACTGCGGCCCTGTCCACCCTGAGCTGGTGGAGCTGGTGCCGGCCTTCCGGACCCGGGGCGGGTCCGAGATCACCTGGGACGAGGGCGTGCCCCACCGGGAAGGAGCCTGGACCTTCACCGCCACCGGCACCAGCAACCGGCGCCCGTTTCCTGGGCTCACTCCCCAGGAACAGGAGCGGCACAAGGGCCAGCTCATCTATCCCAACCTGATGCTCAGCCTGTCCGCCGACCACGTCGCCGCCTTCACGCTGTGGCCGGAGGCGCCCGACCGGACCACCGTGGTGTGCGACTTCCTGTTCCATCCCGACGAGGTCGCCCGACCCGAGTTCGACGCCAGTGACGCTGTCGAGTTCTGGGATGTGGTCAATCGCCAGGACTGGCGTATCTGCGAGCTCGTCCAGCGGGGCATGGGCTCGCGTCGCTTCACGACAGGGTTCTACGCCCCGATGGAGGACTACTCGCTGGACATCCGCCGCTATCTCGACGGGTTGCTGTGACCGGGCGGGTCGAGGCCGTGAGTCTCAGTTCCGGCCACACCATGGCCAAGCCCAGCCAGCCCGCGATTCGGCTGCTGACCGGCCTCGGGGTGGAGGGCGACGCCCACATGGGCGAGCTGGTCAAGCACCGCTCCCGGGTCCGGCGCGACCCCACCCAGCCCAACCTGCGCCAGGTCCACCTGATCCACGGCGAGCTCCACGACGAGTTGAGGGCTGCAGGATTCGACGTGGCCGCCGGAGTCATGGGCGAGAACGTCACCACCAGGGGAATCGACCTGCTCGGCCTGGCAAGCGGCAGCCGCCTACACCTCGGCGCCGAGGCTGTGGTGGAGGTCACGGGCTTGCGCAACCCGTGCTATCAACTCGACGGCATCCAGGACGGCCTCATGGCGGCCGTGCTCGACCGGGACGAGGCCGGTGAGTTGGTGCGCAAGGCAGGGATCATGGGGATCGTTGTGGCCGGGGGCGAGGTGGCGGTAGGCGACGCCATCGGCGTGGAGGCCCCGGTCGGCCCGGCCCGACCCCTGGTCCCGGTGTGACCGACGCCCGGGTGATCGTCGTCGGGCTGGGTGGAATCGGCAGCGCCGCCGCCTACTGGCTGTCCCGCCGATTGGGGGACGAAGTGCTCGGCATCGAGCAGTTCGAGTTCGGCCACGGGCGAGGCGGCTCCGAGGACCACAGCCGCATCATCCGCCTGTCCTATCACACGCCGGGATACGTGGAGCTCGCCAAGGCTGCCTATGACGCCTGGGACCAGGTCGAAGTCGACTCGGGGGAACCGGTTGTGCTGCGCACGGGCGGGCTCGACCTGGCCCCGGCCGGCGCCAGCATCGGCCTCGACGACTACCGGGCCTCGATGGCAGCGGCCGGAGTCGACTTTGAAGAGCTCGAGGCCGCCGAGATCATGCGTCGCTGGCCGCAGTGGCGGCTGAACGATGATGTCACCGCCCTGTTCCAGGACCGGTCCGGAATCGCCATGGCCTCACGGGCCAACGCCGCCCATCGTCGGCTGGCGAGGGAGAACGGCGCCCGGCTGGTGGACGACGCCCCCGTCACGGCGATCCGCGAGAAGGGCGGCGAGGTTGAGGTAGTGGCCGGAGGAACCATTCATCGGGCAGACAGGCTGGTGGTGGCGGCGGGGGCGTGGACCAATCGCACCTTGTCGCATCTGGGTGTCAACTTCCCTCTCGATGTGACCCAGGAACAGGTCGTCTACTTCCAGTCGCCCGACCTCCTGGCGTTCCACCCCCAACGCTTTCCGGTGTGGATCTGGATGGACGAGCCCTGCTTCTACGGGTTTCCGGTCTTCGGCGAGCCGGCCGTGAAGGTGGCGTGGGACCGCTGCGAGGTGCTCACCGATGCCGACGGCCGCAGCTTCGAGCCCGATCCCGCCACGACCGCCGCCATCAGAGGCTTCGCCGACTCCCATCTGGCTGGTGCCATCGGACCGGTGCGGATGGCAAAGACCTGCCTCTATACGCTCACTCCCGACCGGGACTTCATCCTGGACCGCGTGCCCGGCTCCGAACGGGTCTTCACCGCGGTCGGCGCCGGCCACGCCTTCAAGTTCGCCTCGCTCCTGGGCCGACTGCTGTCCGATCTCGCCCTCGACGGCACGACTGATACCGACCTCGGGCCCTTCCGGGCCGACCGGGCCATTCTCACCCACCCGAATCCGGCCCGCTCCTACATGGTTTGAGTTTGTAAAAGGTTGTCGGACGGTTTGTCCCTATGCGGAGCGAAAGGAGGATTGTCAGAGGCTGGGCTCGACCGCCCAGCAGGCGGCCGCCCGGGGAGTGCCGAGCGAGATGACGCCCGGGTCCTCGCCGACGCAGCGGGCGGCGGTTTCGGCCGGGAGGGTGCCGGACTTGAAGAGGGGGCAACG
>DATFFO010000110.1:0-13850 GCA_035250025.1 Acidimicrobiia bacterium | reverse complement strand
AAGGGATTGGTTCGGCGCTCTGGCGTCGCGCTGTCGAATCGAGAACGCAGTAACGCGCCGGCACCTCAGCAGTGACACAGTACGGGGAGTTTGGTCAGAAGTCCCTTCTTGTCGGGAGTGTGCAACAGGCGTGCAACAACGGTCCTTTCGAGCCGCGTAGCTCCCGGTAGAAGCCCGTTGTAAGACGGACTCATAATCCGTTGGTTGCAGGTTCAAGTCCTGCCGGGCCCACTCGAAACCCTGGGTGACACCGCTCGGGAAGGTGTAGTGCCGGGCGCGGGCCGGCCTCAGCGCTCTCTTGGTCTTGTCCCGCCGTCGAAGAATCTCACGAGCTGCCTCCCCGCTTCGGTCTGGCCGCTGGCATTGAGATGACAACCATCGCTGGCGAGCTGGTCGACATCCATGGGGCCGGTGTCAGGCCCACGGAAGACCCCCAGGTTGGCAGCCGCCCAATCGGCGACCTCGACCGTCACCGCTTGACCTCTGGGACCCGTGGCCAGGCATCCCTCAGCACCCTCGTAGAAGTTGAGCGGCGAGACGAAAATCGGGATGTTGCCGAAGCGCTGTCTTACCTCCGCCACAACTCCGCGGATCCACCCGACGTGGGTGGCGGTGAAGACCCCTTCGGGGTTCTCGGTGGCTCTGAGGCAGATCTGGATCCAGGTTGCCCCATATCCTTCGACCGGGGCGCGCTTGTCGTATTTCTCCCAGTAATCCCCCTCGTTTGCATACCAACGAGCGAGGGTGCCCCCTCCCAGGTTGCCGACATTGGCGAGGAGGGCCCTGCCCGAAATGGGGAGATATGCGTCGACGTGCTGCGCCGTATTCGAACACCCGATCACGCCGATGCTGCCCGGAGAGAAATCGAGTTCCTCGGCGACGCTGGTCACGGGAACAAGAAGGGTCACCGCCAGGGCGATCGCTGCCGGCACAGACGGCTTGAAGGCTCTCCACATGAATGGCTCCCTAATCGCTGCAACGACCTCTACGGCGCCACGGCGCAGCCCGGTTCTCGTTCCCAATCCCAGGACCCGACTACCACGGTTCCCACGACCGCAAACACGCGTTTGGCGCAGCACCTGCGTCAACGTCGGGGTCGGGGCAGTACCGTTGCTCCCTCTCGGGTCCGCTGGGCCCCTGGCAGGACTGGAACATGCCGGGCGATCGGTTCATAGAACTTGCAATGGCAGAGGACCGGCACGTCCTCGACGTGCTGTTTCGTCATGCCGTGGAAGGCGTGACTGTGCAGGACCGGTCCGGCCGCCTCATCTACGCCAATGACAGGGCTGCGTCGATGGTCGGGCTCGCCTCGGGCGAGGAGATGATCCGCGCCAACCCCAGTGACCTGTTGGCCGGCTACGAGATGATTGACTCGGGTGGCCGGCCGGTGTCCCCCGATGACCTGCCAGGACGACGCGTGATGGCAGGTGAACCGGTGGCGGAGGCGGTCGTCGGTTACCGGCGCCTCGGCGGAGCGGAGATCCGGTGGTCGAGTGTGAGAGCCAGTCCGATCAAGGACGACGACGGGAACGTGGTCTGGGCGCTCAACTTCGTCCTCGACATCACAGGAGAAGTGCGAGAGGAACGAGTCAGAACGCTCATGACCGCCCTCCAGGGCTCGATTGGTTCTTCTCTCGATCCACAGCAGGTGGTGGAGGCGACGGTGGGATTACTGGTCCCAGCCATCTGCTCGGCAGCGTCCGTCCACGTCGTGGATGACGCCGGAATCCTTCGAAGCGTCGCCCCCAGGGCTGTCAGGGGAGCTGAGTCCCACTTCGATCTCCTCACGGTCCCCAAGCTGCAGTCGCGGCTGGTCGACTCAGGGGCGAACATCCTTTTCGCCGAACCCGAAGACCTGGACATGAGAACCTACGACGCCAGTCCCCAGGATTTTCGCGTTGCTTGTCTGGCACTCCGGGCAGGAGAGCGGATGGTCGGGACGTTGACCGTGGTCGCGTCCGCCGCAGTGCTAGAAGCCGATCGCGGATTGCTGACCGAGGTCGCCCGGCGGTCAGGTGTAGCACTGGCCAATGCATTGCTCTTCAGTCACCAGCACCACACCGCCGACCTCCTCCAGCGCGGTCTTCGACCCGGGCAGCTCCCGCCAGTCCCCGGCTTCGATCTTGCAGTCCTTTTCGAGCCGCAAGCGCATATCAGCGGGGCGAGCGGCGACTTCTACGACGTGGTTCCCCTTGGGGACAAGTACCTGGTGTTCGTCGGAGATATCGAAGGCAAGGGGATCCCCGCCGCCGCCAGCGTCGGCATCGTGCGCCATTCCGTCCGTACAACCGCCGCGCTGGGACACAACGTCGACACCGTGTTCCGCCAGGTCAACGACGTCCTCCTCGCCGAACGCCCAGCACGGATGTGCACCCTCGCCTGGCTGGTCATCGAGCCGGGGGAGCAGCCGGTGGTCAGCGTTGCCCTGGCAGGCCACCCACCGCCGATTGTCATCACGGCCGCTGGTGAGATCTCGCTGCTCGGGACTCCATGCCCACCCTTCGGTGTACTCGACTCGATCTCCCCGACGATCGAGACTCGACGTCTCGACCCCGGAGACACGCTAATTCTCTACACGGATGGTTTTTCCATCACCGCCGAGCCCGACACGGAGGCCCTCGCCCGGGTCCTCAAGGGAGCCGAAAGCGAGGAATTGAACGCCGTTTTGCACGGGCTGATGGCGGGTATAGACACGCCGCCCCGAGATGATGTGGTTTTGCTCGCCCTCCGGGTAAAGGGTGGCCGAGACTGACGGCGAACGCGGACCGAGACAGGAGTGGTGAAACATGGTGCTTCCCAACGAGATGATGATCCGGGTCGCCCGTCTGGATGACGAGGTAGAGATCACCCTCGGCGGCGAGCTCGACTTCGGCAACGTCGAGAGCCTGCGCAACGTCCTGAACGAAGTGATGGGAAGCCCCAAGATCCTCGTCGACCTCGAACAGGTCGTGTTCATCGACTCCACTGCCTTGGGCGTGATCGCGCAAGGAAAGCGAGCGGTCGACGAGGCGGGCGGGCAGCTGCACCTATCTGGAGCCCACCCCCGGGTGAGACGGGTCATTGAGCTGGCGGGGCTGAAGGAGTACTTCGAACTCGGCGACGACGAGTGATCGGCCACCCGACGTGCGTCGAGCCTGGGTGCTCGAGACCGGGAAAACCGGCTCGACAGCGTTAGCCTGGCTCAGAGATGGCCGTCATTCGCTTGTCGCCCGATGCCAGAAGCCCAAGACGGGCCCGGGTGTTCACGCGCCAGCTTCTCGAGGACTGGGACGTGCCGGCCGAGCTCGTCTACGACGCCGAGATCCTGGTGACCGAGACAGTCACGAATGCCGTGCGCCACGCCGGCACACCCATCGGCCTGGATGTCCGGCAGGGGGCGGGTGGGAAGATCGTGATCCGCGTCACGGATGAGAGCGGCAAGCTCCCCGAGATGAAACCTTCCGGCCCCCGATCGATAGGGGGGCGGGGCCTCCTGATCGTCAATAAGATCTCGTCGAGCTGGAAGGTCGACGAGCACGCCGATGGCAAGGTCGTCGAGATGATCCTCGAACCACTCTCGGCCACAGTGGACCCCTGAGCCGGAGAGCGCTCACGCCCTCGGACCCGTCGCCGCCCGGACCGCCATCCCGACTGCCAGCAACACCGCTCCGCCCACCACGGACGCCATCGGCAGCGAAACCGCCAGCACGAGGCACCCGACCATCCCCAGGACCTGCCAGCCTCGCCGCCACCTCCTTTCTGCAGGGGGTTGGGTGAAGGCTGCCACATTGGCGATGGCGTAATAGGCGAGCACTGCGAACGAACTGAACCCGATCGCGCCGCGCAGATCTGCGACCGCGGCCACGCCGATGACGACCAGGCCGATGGCGATTTCTGCCCGGTGCGGCGTCTCGTGGATTGGGTGGACGGTCGACAGCCAGTCGGGCAGGTCCCGGTTGCGGGCCATGGCGAAGAGAGTTCGGCTGACCCCCGCGAGCAGCGAAAGCAGCACACCCAGCGCCGCCAGCGTGCCGCCCGCCCGTACGACATTCCCTGCCCATGAGCTCCCTTCTCCAGTCACCGTTGCCAGCGGTGCAGTCGACGCCGCCAATGCCGTCGGGCCCACCGAGACAAGGGCCGAGACGGCTACGACCGCGTACACGGTGAGAGTGACGCCGAGGGCGATCGGGATCGCCCTGGGAATGGTGCGCTCCGGCTGAACCACCTCCTCGCCCAGAGTGGCAATGCGGGCATATCCGGCGAAGGCAAAGAACAGGAGCCCCGCCGATTGCAGTATCCCGCCCACGCTGACGCCGGCGAGATCCGACACGTTGGATGGCGTGCTGTCAGGGTTGGCGAGGGCGGAGTACACGACGACTGCCAGGGTGACGAGGACGAGGGCGACGATCACCTTGGTCACTCTCGCCGTCTTCTCGACGCCCCGGTAGTTGACCGCCGTCCCGACGATCACGGCGGCGATTGCCACCGGCCGTGCGAACTCGGGCCAGGCGTACGCCCCGAACGTCAGTGCCATCGCTGCCAGGCTGGCCGTCTTTCCGACCACGAACGACCAGCCGGCCAGATAACCCCACAGGGGACCCAGGGTCTCCCGACCGTACACGTAGGTGCCGCCGGCCTCCGGGTACACCGCGGCGAGCTGTGCCGAGGATGTGGCGTTGGCATAGGCCACTACCGCCGCCAAAGCGAGGCCGATCAGCAGGCCGGATCCGGCGGCGCCGGCGGCCGGACCCAGGGCAGAGAAGATGCCGGCGCCGATCATGGCGCCCATCCCGAGCGCTACGGCGTCGGAGAGGTCGAGCCGGCGGGCTAGGTGGGGTCGGTGGCCGCCGTCAGGAGTCGCTGACACATGGTCACGGTATCCGCCTCGCGGAGCGCCCTAGGACGGGATCGAACCCTTGCCGGACGAGAAGTACCGCTTCCGCGGTTGTTCAACACCGTCTTATCGGCTGAGCGACTTGGAACGGAACGACGAGAGGAGGCGCTGGCGTGCCGGAAGGCCCGTGCGGACCGGGGGCGCCACCATCCGTTCTTCCCCGTTCTCATCGATGTAGCCGATGAGCTGGTAATACGAGCCGCAAGCCCGGCACTCGATGTGGGTCAGCTGGTAGTTGTTGAGGAAGTCATCGACGGAGTCGAAGTCGCCTCCCGCCACCCGGGCCTCTCGGCGGTCAGGCGGGCAAGCACACTCGATATAGAAAGCCACGATCATTTGCCAACAAGCTAGATCGGCCGCGCCGAGCGTTCCGTAGGTCTCCAGACGGATTCCGAGAACAAGGGAGAAGCCCCCGCAACTGCGAGGGCTTCTCGTTAGCCGACCCTGAATGCAAGTTTGCAGGCAAGCAGTCGAAAGGCCGGAGACGCCATTTTGCCACGGACCACGCTGATTGCGAGATGTGACTCTCGACGTGCCCTGGCGTACACCTCACACCACGGTCGCTCCCGCTTCGGCTGCCTCTTCCGCGGCGGCGGCGCCGTCACTGGGTTGGAGGTTGACGGCGGCGGTGGCCTCCAGCGGCATGGTCACCGAATATCCCAGCTCGAGGCCGTCGAGGGCGGTGCCCTTGACGCAGTAGTCGAGGGCGACGCCGACCACCACGAGCTGGCTCGCCCCGTGCGCCTGAAGCATCGAGTGGAGCTCCGTGGGGGTGTCGGCGCCGGATTCCGGG
Organism: Acidimicrobiia bacterium; assembly: GCA_035250025.1. Taxonomy (GTDB): domain Bacteria; phylum Actinomycetota; class Acidimicrobiia; order Spongiisociales; family ZC4RG35; genus DATFFO01. Next base: position 8,184 of record DATFFO010000110.1, on the reverse strand, counting down.
TCTCGCATGGTGAAGCCCGAATAGCCATCCTCGCCGTTCGATCCCTTGCGGATGGTCGGACCGCCGACGACGAGCCCGGGGTGGAATTCAGCCCCCCATGACCCGGCGACGCAATGGACCGGCCAGATACCACCGTCCTTCTCGAAGTGGGGAGTCGAGGGCGGGTGCCAGTCCTGCGTGTAGATGACGGGGGAACCAGCGGCCACGGCGGCGGCGACATGGCGGTTCACCTCGTCGATCACTGCCTCAGACCCGGGCACGAATAGCGATCCTTCGGGATCGGTGAAGTCGTTCTGACAGTCGACGACCACCAGGGCCGTCGTCGCATCGAAATCCGTCATGGGATCTGAGCGTAGGCGGGGCCGCAAGCTGGGCGTACCCTGCAGACGATGGACCGATCGATCGCCGAGGGCATCCTCTTTACGGACCAATACCAGCTGTCGATGGCCCAGCTCTACTTCCGGATGGGCCTGGCCGACAATGCTGCCAGATTCGAGCACTTTTTCCGCCGCTACCCCGACTACGGCCGCCATCAGGCGGGTTATTGCATCAACGCCGGGCAGGCCTGGTTCAGCGAATGGGTGCGCACCGTCCGCTTCGACGAGGGCTCATTGGCCCACCTTCGAGCCCACCGCACGCCGGACGGCCACCAGATCTTCGGGGAGGACTTCCTGGACTGGTTGTCGAAGGTAGGCGACTTCAGCGCCCTCCACTTCGAAGCGATACCCGAGGGGAGGGTGGTCCACGCCAACGTCCCCCTCACCGTGGTGGAAGGACCGCTCGCCCTCGCCCAGATCATCGAGACTTCCCTCCTCAACCATCTCAACTTCCAGACCCTGATCGCCACCAAGGCCTCGCGGGTGGTCGAGGCCGCCCAGGGTGGGGTCGTGCTCGAGTTCGGCATGCGGAGGGGTCCCGAGCGGGGTGCCACCGCCGCTTCCCGGGCGTCTCTCGTCGGAGGCGCCGACTTCTCCTCGGCGGTCGGCGTCTCCCACGAAGTCGGGTTTCCCCCGAAGGGCACCCACGCCCACTCCATGGTTCAGGTGTTCATGGCCCTGGGAGAGGGGGAGCTGGGCGCCTTCCGGGCGTACGCCGAGGTGTACCCCGACGAGTGTCTCTTGCTCGTCGACACGGTCGACACGCTGGAGTCAGGAGTGCCCAACGCCATCACGGTGTTCGAGGAGCTTCGATCTGGGGGCCATCGTCCCGCCGGGATCCGCCTCGACTCTGGCGACCTGGCCCACCTCGCGGTTCGTTCGGCGCGTCTTCTAGACGAGGCTGGCTTCGACGAGGTGCCGATCGTCCTGTCGTCGGGGCTCGACGAGTTGACGATCTGGCAGATCCTCAACCAGATCTCGGTCGAGGCTCCGCGGTATGGGGCGGACGCCGGCGCCGTCATGCGCCGGCTCGTGTACGGCGTCGGGACGAAGATGGTCACCAGCGAGGGCGACCCCAGTCTCGACGGTGTCTACAAGCTCGTCTCGATCGAATCGGAAGGGAACTGGCTGCCGGCGATAAAGCTGTCCGATACGCCCGCCAAGGTCATCAATCCGGGCCGGAAGGATGTGCTGCGTCTATATGACCGGCGCGGGGTGGCCACCGTGGACGTGCTGACCCAGGAGGGCGAGGAGTTGGCAGATCCCGTCGTGCTGCACCATCCGACCGAACCGGGGGTGCATCGCTCCCTACCGGCGGATCGGATATCAGACCGAGAATCGCTCCTCGAAAAGGTGGATCCCTGGACGGCGGTCGACGAGAGGGCGGCCATCGAAGACGCCCGGGCTCGACGGGCCGCCGATCTCGAGCGACTGGACGCCGGGGTGCGCCGGGTCGTCAACCCGCACGTCTATCACGTGTCCCTGAGCCCGGCATCGAGGGAGCTCAAGCAGTCCCTGATCGAGGAAATGCAAGGAGGCTGAGGGCGCAACGGGTTCCGGCCTTGCGGACGGGAACCCGTTGTGTCCTCTCTATTCAGTCTGCTCGGGGTCGTCTTCCCTTGCCCGCCGAAGCAACGGGATCACGATGGCGGCTCCCAGGCCGAGCACGACGAGGGGGAGCACCCAGCGCGCCGAGAGGCTGATCATCGGGACGAGGTCGAACGCAGTGGCCGGAATGAGAAACAGCAGCCCGAGGAGGGCGTAGATCAGCCCGAACGCGAATGAGAGGAGGTCGAAGTTGTGACGTTGCATGGGGCGTCCTTTCAGGGGGTGGTTGACACGGGGCGGGCCTGGTTGATCTCGATCGCCCCGGCCCCGACCTGGAGATCGAGGTCGATGGTCCCGGCCGTCCCGGGGATGTCGAAGACCTGGCTGATCTCACCAACGCCGGCGCGGTTGCCGTCGGGGGTGTCGATCTCCCCGATGCTGACCTCGGCGGTGCCGGTGACGGCCACGTCCTGGGGGACGATCACCAAGATCTCACCCGCCGCCAGTTCGACTTCGAGTTCGATCGTCTCCCCGTCCCACGGGACTCGAGCCAGATCGAACTCGTAGCGGCCGGCGGCAGCCCGATAGAAAGGCTGGATCTCGGTGAGCTCCGTTGGTGCGAATCTCCGGTCGAAGCCCTGCTCCCAGTCGACCTCGGCTGCCGGGGAGACGAGAAGCGGTGGGATCACGAAGATTCCGACCAGGATCAGCCAGCGAGCCCGACCGGCGAATCCGCCCACCATCAGCCCGAGGCCCAGGACCACCGTCGCCAGGGCCATGTAATGCCGGGGCTGGGGCTCGATCAGAGGGGTCAGGTTGTCGAGGACGGCCATCACCCCAAGGGCCAGCAGGCCCACCCCGATCGTCAACCGTCCCAGGATCGACGGCGGCTGGGGCGGGGGAGGGGGTACGGGCGGAGCCGGGGGAAGGTAAGGCTGCGGAGGGATGGGGGGAGGGGTTCCGGCGTCCTCGCCGGCACCAGCCGGAACGGTCACGCTGGAGGTCGCAAGGGCGGCACCCTCCTCGCCGTTCGCTGCCGGTGGCGTGGTGCCACGCGGCATGAGGTCGCCGCGGTACAGGAGCACCCCGATCACGATGAACACGGTCGCCCACAGCAGCGAGCCTGACAGGAAGGTGAGGTTGTCCAGCACGATGACCGCAGCCAGCGCCAGGAGGGCGACTCCGATCCACGAAGGTCCCGTTCTGAGGTTGTCCAACATCCGTTGGGCGAGGGACTCGGCCTCGTGCTCACCGCGGATCAGGAGCCATCCCGCTAGGTAAAGGGCGACGCCCAGGCCGCCAAAGACCGTCAGGACAGCGAAGAGGACCCGCGCCAGGACGGGGGATATGGCGAGGTACCGGGCGACACCGACGGCGACGCCGGCAAAGACGCGGCCCTCGACCGGACGCACCATCTCAGGGCGGGGAGGGGACTGCCGAGTCTCGTTGGACTCGGTGGAGGCAGTTGATGTTTCCATGGCCTCATCGTCGGTCATGGTGCTCTCCTTCGTCTATCGGGTGAATCCCTGAGCTACTCCGGACCCACCCCGATTCGATCAGGGTGTTCCCTCATTGTTGCCGGGCGAAGAGAGTGCCAACATCCCATGGTGATGACATCGATCGCCGATAGGCGTCTCGACCTCGACCTCTCCCGTCGGTCCTCCGACCGCGTCCTCGCCGGCGTGGCCGGCGGTCTCGCCGACCGCCTGGGGGTCTCCGCCGGCTACGTCCGGGCGGCATTCGTGGTCGCCACTGCCCTCTGGGGTCTCGGAGCCGTCGTATACGTCGTGCTGTGGATGGCCACCTTCGAGCGGGTCGAGGACCGGGTTCCCACCCAGAGGGCCGCGCATCACCGGATCGGGTTGGTCCTGATCTTCCTGGGCGGGGTTCTCGCCTTCCGCGGCCTGGGATGGTGGCCGGGTGACCGTATCGTGGCGGTAGCCGCCACCCTCGCCTTCGGCGTTGCAGTCCTGGGGGACTTCGACTGGGTGTCACGGATCTTCGATCCCGGCGGCGCCCGGCCCTCGAAGCTGCGGGTGGCAGCGGGAACCGTTCTTCTCCTGGTGGGCTTGGCGATCTTCGCCCGGGCCATCTCCGAGTTCCAGACCCTCGGCTCGGCGGCGGTCGCCGTCATCATCACGGTCCTCGGCATCGGTCTCGTGTTCGGTCCCTGGCTGGTGGGCCTGGGCCGGGCGTTGGGGGCCGAGCGGCGCGAGCGAATTCGCCAGGAGGAACGAGCAGAAGTGGCCGCCCATCTCCACGACTCCGTCCTCCAGACGCTGGCGCTGATGCAGCGCACCGACGACCCCAAGCGTATGGTGACGCTCGCTCGCCAGCAGGAGCGTGAGCTGCGGTCGTGGCTCTACGGCGACCGAGCGTCCAACTCCGAGGACCGCTTCGCCGCCGCGCTCGAGGGGGCAGCCGCCCGTATCGAGGGTGACTTCAGCATTCCGGTCGAAGTGGTGACGGTCGGCGACGCCGCCATCGACGACGTTGCCCTGTCCCTGGTCTCGGCTACCAGCGAGGCCATCGTCAACGCCGCCAAACACTCGAAGGCGTCGGAGGTGTCGGTGTACGCCGAAGTGGCCGAAGGCCGCGCCGACGTGTGGGTGGCCGATCGGGGTGTCGGGTTCGATCCGACCACTGTCCCCCGGGACCGGAGGGGCCTGAGCGACTCGATCGTGGGACGGCTCAACAGGGTCGGGGGCGGGGCGGCAGTCGACACCACGCCAGGCGACGGCACCGAGGTTCACCTCTGGGCGCCGATCCCCGCCGGAGCCGAGAGGAGCAGCCGATGATCCGCCTATTCGTCGTCGACGACCACGCCCTCTTCCTCTCGGGCGTCAAGGCCGAACTCGATGCCATGGCCGAGCGCTTCGACATCGTCGGGACCGCCTCCGATGTCGACGAGGCCATCACCTCGATCCGCGAAGCCACTCCCGAGGTGGTGCTCGTCGACGTGCACATGCCCGGCGGGGGCGGACTCGCGATTGTGAAGAACGTCTCCGAGACCCATCCCGACGTCCGGTTCCTGGCCCTGTCGGTGTCCGACGCCGCCGAGGATGTGATCGCCATGATCCGCGCCGGCGCCCGCGGCTACGTCACCAAATCGATCAGCTCCGAGGACCTGGCCGATGCCATCGAGCGGGTCAAGGCGGGCGACGCCGTCTTCTCTCCCCGGCTGGCCGGTTTCGTGCTCGACGCCTTCGCCCATGGGCTCCCCGAGGCCGCCGACCCCGAACTGGACCAGTTGACGGCCCGCGAGAAGGAAGTCCTCCGGCTCATCGCCCGCGGGTACCCCTACAAGCAGGTGGCGCGCCGCCTCTCCATTTCCGTCAAGACCGTCGAGACCCATGTCTCTTCTGTGCTGCGCAAGCTCCAGCTCTCCAGTCGCTATGAGCTCACCCGCTGGGCCTCCGACCGCCGGATGATTTGAGGGCAGAAGTTCCAGGTTCTCGGTTGTAGGTCCTAGGTTCTTCGTCCGTTTTCCGTCAGCTCGACGTCCGACCGTTTCATGGGGACTCCGGATTTCCACACGTGAGTCACGTGGTCCGGTCCGGAGAGGAGAGACAGGTCGGCCAACGGGTCGACGTCGAGGGCTATGACGTCGGCGTCGTATCCGGCGGTGAGCCGACCCGAGTGTGGCGCCTGGGCGCCGAGGGTGGCGGGGGCGTTGGCCGTGGCGGCGGCGAGAGCCTGGAGGGGCGACATCCCGATCTCGGCCAGGAGCCCCGCCTCCTCGCCGTTCCGTCCCCACATTCCGGCGCCCCAGATGTCGGTGCCGGCGGCGATGGTCACGCCGTGTTCGATCGCCGTTTCCACCGCCTCTCGGTGGCGGTCGGCGATGGCCTCGATCTTCACAGCGGCGTATTCGGGCATTCCCTGCTTGCGGCCGACGGCCATGAGATGGTCGACGATCCAGCGGGTGGGGACGAGGATCGTGTCGCTCTCGCGCATCGCCACCGCCGCCTCCTCGTCCAGGTAGGAGCCGTGCTCGATCGTGCGCACACCGGCTTCGACCGCCGCCATGATCCCGGGCTTTCCATGACAGTGGGCCGCCACCGCTCGGTCGGCTCGGGCGGCCTCGTCCACGATGGCAGCCAGTTCCTCGGCCGAGAACTGCTGGTGGATCGGATGGTCGATCTGGCTCATGACACCGCCCGAGGCGCACACCTTGATGACCCTCGCCCCGAGCCGCAATTGGCGTCGCACGATGCGGCGGCAGTCGTCGGGGCCATCGGCCAGTGACGGGGCGCCGAAGAGACGTTCCCACATGCGATCGGAATCGGCGGGGGAGAGGCCGTGCATGTCGCCATGGCCTCCCGTCTGGGAGAGGACGGAGCCGGCACCGTAGAGGTGGGGCGAGCGCACGGTCCCCTCATCGACGGCGGGGGCGAGAAGAGCGGCATACCCCCCGACTTCGCGGACGGAGGTCACGCCGGCGTCGAGTGCCGCCCCCAGGTCCCGGGCCGAGCGCACGGCGCCGATTTGCGGCGTCTGGGTGATGAGTGCTTCGAGGTTCACCACCCCCGCCGCCAACCCCATGAGATGGGCGTGACAGTCCCACAGCCCGGGCATGACGGTCGACACCGTCGTGACGTCGGCCTGTGGGGTGTCGGGAGCGTCGGCGGCGGGACCGGCGAAGGTGATGGTCGGCCCGTCGAGGACCACGACGGCGTTGGGGATCGGTTCGCCCTCACCCGGGACGAGTTGGTCGGCCTGGATTCGTACCGTCGCCATCGTCAGGAAACGGCTTCGAGGCGGGGACGCGACTCGACCTGGAGGCCGCCAAACAGGGTCCGGGCCCGAATCCGCAGGATGGGCCCGCCTTCATCCTCGGGAGGGTCGTTGGAGAGATCGAGGCCCCCGAGCCACGTCCGGGCATCCACCTCGACCCGCCAGTCGGGCGGAACCACGATGCCGGTCCCTCCGAACAAGGTCAGGACAGTCAGGTCGGCTCCGGTCGGACCGAGTTGTGCCCGCCGCAGGTCGAGGACGATGCCGCCGAATAGGGCCAGCGTCGAGCCCCCCATGAACGACGAGGAGTGAGAGCGGAGATGCAGACCCTCGAACACCGTGACGAGATCGACCTCGTCGGAATCGGGGCCGCCGCGTCCGGTCAGAAGCAACCTCGCCACCAGCCCTGCCGTCCCCATGACCAAGGTAACGGTGAACACGAACTTCGCCAGTCGACGGAACATCGGCCAATCTTGGCATCCTTCCCTGCCCAGGGGAACTGCCTGGTGTCGGTTGGACACGGCAGTGGTGGCATACTCGGCGGGATGTACGAGTCGCTCTCCGCCGTCGCCGGGTTCGACACGGCCGCCATCCGCTGGGATGCCGAGGCGTACCCCCAGCGCCTCTGGGACGGCGACCCGACGGTCTGGTCGGACGAACTGGTGGGTGAGCTCGCCGACCGGTTGGGGTGGCTCGACCTGCCCACGACGATGAGACACCGCCTTCCGGAGCTGACCGGACTCGCCGACGACCTGGTGGCCGACGGGGTCCTCGACGTCGTGGTCTGCGGAATGGGCGGCTCCAGCCTCGCCCCGGATGTGTTCGCCCAGGTATTCGGACCGACAGCCTCGTTTCCCCGATTGACCGTGCTCGATTCCACCCATCCCGCCGCCGTGGAAGCGACGGCGGCTGCCATCGACCCCGATCACTCGGCGTTCATCATCTCATCGAAGTCCGGGACGACCCTCGAGACCCTGTCTTTCTACCGCTACTTCTGGGAGCGCACCGGGGGCGACGGTTCCCGCTTCGTGGCCGTGACGGACCCCGAGACTCCGCTGGCGGCGTTGGGCGAGGATCGAGGTTTCCGCGCTGTCGTTCTCGCCCCACCCGACGTGGGCGGGCGCTATTCGGCTCTGACTCCATTCGGCCTCCTTCCTGCCGCCATCATGGGAGTCGACGTCTCCGGTCTCCTCGACGCCGCCGAGGACCTGGCGGAAGCAGCCCGGGGTCATCGGGCGGCCGCCGATCCGGCCATCGCCCTCGGGTTGGCCTGGGGAGCCCAGGCCGCCAACGGTCACGACAAGCTGACGTTTCGCACTTCTCCCGGCCTGGCGGCGTTTCCCCTCTGGCTCGAGCAATTGGTTGCCGAGAGCCTCGGCAAGGACGGCCGAGGGATCATCCCGGTCGCCGGTGAGCCGCTTCTCGAGACCTACGGGCACGACCGCATCTTCGTGGACTACTGCCTCCCCGGTGAAGACGTGGCCGAACCCGACGACGACCTCCCCTCGTCGAGGTTCGAGCT
>DATFFO010000109.1:0-20850 GCA_035250025.1 Acidimicrobiia bacterium | reverse complement strand
CGCCAGTTGCAGCGGGTCATCGGCGACGAATGCCTGCTGCAGATGGCGGGTCAGGAGCCCGAGGTGGTCGTGGCCTGCGTGGGCGGCGGCTCCAACGCCATGGGGGTCTTCTATCCCTTCGCCGACACCGCGGCCGAACTCGTCGGCATCGAGGCGGCAGGGGATGGCGTCGAGACCGGGCGCCACGGAGCCTCGTTGGGCGCCGGGAGCCCCGGAATCCTCCACGGGAGTCGTACCTACCTCCTCCAGGATGCCGACGGCCAGGTCGAGGAGGCTCATTCGATCTCGGCCGGCCTTGACTATCCCGGCGTCGGCCCCGAGCACGCCTATTTTCTCGACGCCGGCCTGGCAAGGTACGAGTCGATCACCGATGCCGAGGCGCTGGAAGGCGTTCAGTTGCTGGCCCGGTTGGAGGGAATCATCCCGGCTCTCGAGTCAGCCCACGCTGTCGCCTGGGTGGCCAAGGCCCGCCAGGAACTGGCCGGTCGGCGGGTGCTCATCAACCTCTCCGGCCGCGGCGACAAAGACATGGATCAGATCACCCGGGGTCTGGGGCAGTGATCCGATCCATCTTCCAGGCTGGCCGGACTGCCCTGCTCCCCTACCTCACAGCCGGGCTGCCGAGTGCGGCCGACTCCCCGGTTCTATTCGCCGCCATGGCGGAGGCGGGGGCGGACGCTTTCGAGATCGGGATTCCGTACTCGGATCCGCTCATGGACGGACCGGTCATCCAGCGGGCCTCCACGGCCGCCCTGGCCGCAGGCACCACTCTCGAGAAGGCCCTCGAGGTCGTGAGGGCGGTGGCCGAGCGGACCGCCCGTCCGTCACTCGCCATGACCTACGCCAACGTGGTGTTCCGCACCGGTGTCGACGAGTTCTGCGGTCGGTTGGCGGACTCGGGCGCCGCCGGCCTCATCGTGCCCGACATGCCGGTCGAGGAGGCCGGCCCCGTCCGCCAGGCGGCCGCCGCCCACGGGCTGGGCATGGTCCTCTTCGTGGCGCCGACATCCAGCGACGCCCGGATCAGGGCTGTGGCCGACCTCGATCCTGTCTTCATATATGGAGTAGCCGAGATGGGCGTGACGGGGGAGCGGTCCGAGTCGAGCGGGCGGGCTACAGAGCTGGCCGAGCGTGTCCGGGCCGTGACCGACATCCCCCTGGTCCTCGGCGTCGGGATCTCCACTCCGGCTCAGGCCGCCGCCGCCGGGCTGGTGGCCGACGGAGTCATCGTTGGGACGGCCCTCGTCCGCCGGGTGCTGGAGGCAGGGTCCGTGGAAGAGGCGGCGAGGTCGCTGGGCGAGGCCGTTGGGGCGCTGCGCGCTGCCCTCTAGGGGGCCGGGCAAACATCCTGTCCGCCAACCCCCTAAGGTGTCGGTCAGTCGGGGCCGACATTCGTAGGCTGGATACCGTGTCGTTGAGATCTCCCGCCCCGCCGCAGGTCGCCCGTTGGAAGCCGCGGTGGACTGACGCCGGCCTTGACCATCTGAGGTCAGCGTTCGCTATAGATACCCGGGCTTTGGCAATCGTGAGGATTCTCCTCGCCGGCCTGATTCTCGTCGAGTCATTGGCTCTCGAGTTGCTCCGATCTCGGGATCCGGCGGGCCCGATGCAGTTCCTGGTTCAGTACGGGGACGTCATCGTGATCCCGTTCGCACTGGCGATGCTGGTCGGGTGGAAGACCCGCGGCGCGGTGATCCTGACGTGGCTCTTCTACTCCTTCAGGATCAGGGCCGGCCTCCTGGGGCCTGAGGCTGGTGTCGACGTCGGCGATTACGTCCTGACGCTCGCCGTCTTCTGGTCGATGTTCCTTCCGATGGGTCGCCATCTTTCGCTCGACTCCCTTCGCGACAGTAAGCCGCCGGCGCAATTCCTGTCGGTGGCCGGTGGCGCTCTTCTATTTCAGCTCTTCATCATCTACTTCTCGGCAGGGGTGACAAAGAGCATGCAGGAATGGGTCATTGATGCCAGCGCGATGGAGACGGTGCTCGCCAACCCCGCTTTCGAAACCAGCTTCGGCCTTTGGCTGGTCGGGTTTCCGTCATTATTGGCCGTCGCCTCGATAGCGACAGTCTTGATCGAGGTCGTCGGCTCGCTCCTGGTCATCCTGCCCGGGGAGTCGGTTCACCGCCGCCGACTGATCGTGGTCCCGGTGTTCATTGCATTCCATGTGGGGATAGCCGCAACGATGGGCATCGGCCTCTTTCCCTACGTCTGCATGGTGGTCTGGCTGGTGTTCCTCCCACCGATGTTTTGGGACAGGTTTCCGGGGTTCTCTTCCGGGCCAGCCAGGAGCACCGAGTCCCTGATCGACGGCAACAGGTGGCGCAACACGTTTGCGGGGATGGCGGCTGCGATCGCGGCCGTGTCGAACCTCATCACGTGGCTGGATGGGACCAAGCCCGGGGGGCTGGCCGAGGTCTGGCAGATCGTGGCCATGTACCTCGTCCTGTATCAGCAATGGGCGATGTTCAGCGCCCCGTCGGGCCTCGGTTAGTCGGAAATAGATGCAACGGTCACCCCGTGTGATCCGTCATCCTGAGCCAGGGAGTGGGGGAGTGGGGGGATGCGGCAAAGGATGGACGGGAGGTGACCGTTGCGGGATGGAGCATAGGACACCTGTCCAGTGGCAAGTGGAATTTGTGCCGGAGGCGGGACTCGAACCCGCACGCCCGTGAGGACAATGGATTTTGAGTCCATCTTGTCTACCAATTCCAACACTCCGGCGATGTCCCAAGTGTAGGAGCCGCGCCCGGTTGCCATATCATGGGTTCCGGATGAGGCGACTACACAAGAAGCTCTTCCGCATCACCGACCGCCTCCACGAACTGGCTGAGGAGGAGGCAGGCCTGCTCCAGGAATTGGATATGCACCGGAGCATCGACGGCGATGCCCAGCGTGATGCGGCAACCGGCAACTACATCGACCGCGAAGAGGCTGGTCTCACCGCGGCCGATGTCGCCCGCTTCGAGCGGTCTCTGCGGTCGGTGAGGGACAAGCGTGCCAAGCTCGACTCCACGCGCTTGCGTCTTCTCGAACGACTGGAGAGATAGTGACATTCCGGGTTTCCAGGTAATGCCCACACTGGCTCTGCTGGATGGGAACTCGATCGCGTATCGGGCCTTCTTCGCCCTTCCCGAGGACCTGGCCACAACCTCCGGCCAGGTTACGAATGCCGTCTATGGCTTTACGCGCATGCTCATAAAGCTGCTCGGCGACCACCACCCGGAGGGCCTGGCCGTGGCATGGGATGTCTCCCGCCACTCGTTCCGGACCGAGGCCTACCCCGAGTACAAGGCTCAGCGGGAGAAGGCCCCGGACCAGTTCCGGACCCAGTTGCCTCTCATCGACGAGGTTCTCAATGCCCTCGACATCCCGCAGATCCGGCTCGAGGGGTTCGAGGCCGACGACCTGATCGCCACCCTGGCGTCCCGGGCCGTCGCCCAGGGCTGGGACGTCCTCATAGTCACCGGCGACCGAGACGCCTTCCAGTTGATCGACGATCACGTCTCGGTGCTCTACACCCGGCGGGGCATCACAGACACGGTCATCGCAGACACGGCCTGGGTCGAGGACCGCTACGGGATCGGCCCCGAGCTCTACGTCCAGTACGCAGCTCTCCGCGGCGACACCTCCGACAACCTTCCCGGCGTGGTCGGGGTGGGGGAGAAGACGGCATCGAAGCTTCTCATCAACCACGGGTCGCTCGAGGGCATCTACGCCGCCCTTGACGAACAGACCCCGCGTCTGCGTGAGAACCTGGCCACCAGCCGTGAGCAGGTCTTCCTGAACCGCGAGCTGATGAAGCTGCGCGACGACGTGGAGTTCGATCTCGACCTGGGCCGGCTGGAGCGAGGCGAGTGGGATGCCACCTTGGTCAAGAACCTGTTCGAAAGTCTCGAGTTCTACTCATTGTGGGAGGACCTGATCGCGGTCCAGCCGCTGGGAGGCACGCCGACCGGCGAGGTGATGGACATAGAGACCCGCCTCGTCACCGATCCGATCGCGGTCGAGGCGCTGGCCGCCAAGGGCCAACTGACGCTCGATCCCGTGGTGACGGATGGTGAGCCCTTCGGCCTCGCCATCGCCGAGGGCGAGGACGGAGTGGCCGTGGTGCCCCTCGACTCGCTCGAGCCGCTGCGACCCGCCCTCGCCGACGCGGACGTCGCCGTGGTGGGGCACGACACGAAGGAGGCCGTCCGCCTCCTCCTCGAAGCGGGATTCGACGTCGACGGCCTCAAGATGGACACGAGCCTGGCCGCCTACGTCCTCAATCCGTCGTCGCGCACCTACGACCTCGAGGACATCGCCGACCGCTACCTCGGCCTCGAGGTTGCCTCCGCCGACACGGAGCCGGGAGAGACCGGGACGTTGCCCTTCGACACCGGCCCCGACCTCGACACGGCCGGACGCCGGGTCGGGGCGATCTCGCGGCTCGCCGAGCGGATGTGGAGCGAACTGGAGGAGCGAGCCGAGCGCGACCTCTTCGAGCAGTTCGAGCTGCCCCTGGTGCCGGTCCTCGCCCGGATGGAGCTGGCCGGCATCGGGATCGACCGTCGGTACCTCGAAGAAATGGGTGAGGAGCTTCGGTTCGAGTTGACCCAGCTGGAGAAGTCGATCCACGAGATCGCCGGTGAGCCCTTCAACGTGAACTCCACCGACCAACTGCGGCACATTCTCTACGAGAAGCTGGAGCTGCCCGTCCAGAAGAAGACGTCGACCGGCAAGCCGTCCACCGACGCCTCGGTCCTCGAGAAGCTGGACCACCCCATCATCGAGGCTCTCCTCCGCTACCGCGAGCTCGAGAAGCTGCGCTCCACCTACGTCGACGGCTACTTGCCGCTGGTCGGTCCCGACGGGCGGATCCACACCCGCTTCAATCAGATGGCGGCCACCACGGGGCGCTTGTCGTCCGATCGCCCCAACCTTCAGAACATCCCGGTTCGGTCCGAGACCGGTCGCACCATTCGTAAGGCTTTCATCGCCGCTCCCGGCTGGACCTTCCTCGTCGCCGACTACTCCCAGATCGAGTTGAGGGTCCTGGCCCACATGAGTGGCGACGCCGGGCTGCTCGAGGCCTTCAACACGACCGACCTCGATATCCACACGGCCACCGCCGCCAGAGTTTGGGATGTGCCGGTGGAAGAGGTGCAGCCTGAGATGCGGCGCCGGGCAAAGATGATCAACTTCGGTCTTCTCTACGGCATGGAGGCCTTCGGGCTCGCCTCCCGCCTCGGAATCTCCCGCGAGGAGGCCGGCCACCACATCGAGACATACTTCGAGCAGTTCCCCCAGGTCAAGGCCTTCATGCAGGGCGTGGTCACCCAGGCTCGCAACCAGGGATACACCAGCACGCTGTTCGGTCGCCGCCGCTACCTGCCCGAGTTGAAGAGCGACAACTTCCGCATCCGCCAGATGGGCGAGCGCATGGCGCTCAACGCCCCGGTCCAGGGCACCGCTGCCGACATCATCAAGGCGGCCATGATCGCCCTAGACGCCGACCTGCGCCGGCGGGGCATGGACTCGACCCTCCTCCTCCAGATCCATGACGAGCTCGTCCTCGAAGCGCCCCCCGGGGAGCTGGAAGATCTCAAGGCCGTCACTACAGAGGTGATGGAGGGGGTCGCCGATCTCGACGTCCCCCTCCGCGTCGACCTGGGCACCGGCCCCACCCTGGCCGACGTGAAGGATTGAGTTCTAGGTTCTACGTCCTGAGTCGTAGGTGCTACCTAGCACCTAGAACCTACAACTCGGTCAACTTCTTTGCTCATCAGGATGGGGGGCTGTTACCCTTCGGCACGCCTGCGCCAGGGCGCGCCGGCATTTCCTTCTGGAGGTAAACCAACCACTCATGTCCACAGAGCAAGAGATCGCGCTTGAGGAGACGGCCGAGACGGCCGCCGAGCAAGCGCCCGAGACCCCGGCGGAGGAATCCGCCCCCGAGGTGGAGAACACCGAGGAGCCGGCAACCGAAGAGACAGCCGAAGCACCGGCTGAGGAGGAAGCGTCCGCTCCCGCTCCGACCGCCATCCCAGAAGGAATCACCCAGTACACCGGCCCGGCCCCCATCGAGGCCCGCAGCCTCGACGAGCTCCCCGATGAGATAGTCGACTTCGAAGCGGCCATCGCCCACACCGTTCTCGAGTTCAACGAAGGCGACATCGTCATCGGCACGGTCGTGTCGGTCGACTCTGATGGGGCCATGGTGGACATCGGCTACAAGTCCGAGGGTCTCATCCCCACCGAGGAACTCTCGATCCGCAACCAGGTCGACCCTTCCCAGATCGTCACTGTCGGCGAGCGGGTCGAAGCGCTCGTTCTCAACAAAGAGGACGACGAGGGCCGCCTCATTCTCTCCAAGAAGCGTGCCCAGTACGAGCGAGCCTGGGGCCGCATCCAGCAGATCGCCGAAAGCCAGACCACCGTGTCGGGAACCGTGATCGAGGTGGTCAAGGGCGGCCTCATCGTCGACATCGGCCTGCGTGGCTTCCTTCCCGCCTCTCTGGTCGATCTGCGCCGGGTGCGTGATCTCGATCCGTTCATCGGCCAGGACATCGAGGCCAAGGTCATCGAACTCGACCGCAATCGCAACAACGTGGTCCTCAGCCGCCGCGCCTACCTCGAAGAAGAGCAGGCGGAGCAGCGCCAGGCGTTCCTCGACGACCTCAAGGAAGGCGAGATCCGCCCGGGCACCGTCTCGTCGGTAGTCGCCTTCGGCGCCTTCGTCGACCTCGGCGGCATGGACGGCCTCGTCCACGTCTCCGAGCTCTCCTGGCAGCACGTGAACCATCCGTCCGAGGTGGTCAGCGTGGGCGACGAGGTCCAGGTCAAGGTTCTCGAGGTCGACCGCGACCGCGAGCGCATCTCGCTGTCGATCCGCGAGACCCTCGAGGATCCGTGGGACGTGTTCTCCCGCTCCCATGAGGTCGGCGACATCGTCGAGGGCACCGTCACCAAGACCGTGCCGTTCGGCGCCTTCGTGTCCGTCACCGACGGCGTCGAGGGTCTCGTCCATGTCTCCGAGATCGCCGTGCATCGGGTCGAGTCGCCCGAGTTGGAGCTCTCGATCGGCCAGTCGGTGCGCACCAAGATCACCGAGAAGGAAGATGAGCGGCGCCGGATCTCCCTGTCGATCAAGCAGGCCATGCCGGACTGGGAGGAGCGCCAGGAGCGGGCCCGTTCCAGCGCCCCCACCACCCAGAGCCGCCCACCCCGGCGCGAGTTCGAGCGCGAGTTCGGCCCCAAGGAGGACGAGCCGCCCCCGATGCCCGTCGACGCCTCACTCGAGGCCATCCTCCAGGAGCTCAAAGAGCGGGGTATCGGGCGGCGCTGACCCCCGGATCCGGCTGGTTTCCGCCGAGCTCACGGTCCAGAACGTCGTCTGCCTGGGTCTCTCGACCTTGTTGCATTGACCCTCCTGCGGTGGGCTGGGATGCTGTGCGCGGGGCGGACAAAATTGGTTCAGGCCAGGGGTTGGGCGACCGATCAAGGTACCCGTACGCAAAGCCGGAACCGTTGTCCTCCGCTGGGTACCATTGCCCGCTTCGGTCAGACGCCCCGGCAAGCCAACGTCTGACAACTGATCAAATCGAGTCAAAGGTGAGGAAACTCCATGGGTAGGAGAGCATTGGTTTTGCTCGTCGCGCTGCTTCTGGCCGGCGTCGCGGCATTCGCCGTCTATACCTTCGTGAACAACTTCCAGGACAGCTTGGAGGAAGAGCAAGAGCAGGTCACCATCTTCAGGGCCACGCAAGCCGTGCCCGAGGGCCAGGAGGGAGAGCTCTTCCTCCAGACTCCGATGTGGATCGTGTCCACCGATGAGAAGAACGATGTCCCCGACGGCGCCATAGCGTCCGAGGCAGAACTGGAGGCGGCCATCAGCGGCAAGGTCGCGGTGGGACCGATTTCCAACAACGAGATCCTGACCACCGATCAGTGGGTCGAGCTCTCGGTCGACATCACGCCTCTCGCCGAGCAGATCCCGTCGGGCAAGCAGGCCCTGACGATCTCCACAGATCAAGTGCGGGGCGTCAACGGCTTCATCCAGCCGGGCGACCGCATCAACGCAGTCGTCACACTCGACATCGAGTTCACTCTTCTCCCCGAGAATGCCCCCGGCTTCGGCATCCCCTCCGACGAAGAGCCAGCCGAAGGCGAGGAGGCGACAGAGGAAGACTCCGAAGTCGTCACGCTCACCCGTTACGTCCTGCAAGGCATTCCCGTGCTGGCCGTCGACCGTGACGTTCGCCCCCAGGAAGGCGAGCGGCAGAACGTCGAGGCGCCGACGGTCGTCGAAGGCGAGCCCGTCGAAGGCGAGCCCGAAGTGCCCGGGACGGTGTTCACGCTCGAAGTCGACCCGGAACAAGCAGAACGGTTCGTCTACGCTTTTGAGAACGGGTCGGTGTGGCTGACGTTGGTGCCCGAAGACTTCGTCGAGGTCGACACCAACGGCATCACGATCGATAGCCTGTTCCAGGGAGACCTTGTCGAGGATATCTTCGGAAGCTGATATGTCACTGAGCGAGCACAATCTGTTGGTCGTCGATGATGACGACGACTTCATCGACGAGGCGAAGCGTCTCTTCGACGGGCGGCTGCCCGTGGCCCGCTCGCTCGAGAATGCCATGTCGGCCATCGAAGGTGGCCAGTTGCGGATGGTCTTGTTGGGCCCGTCGTTCGCCACGGAATCGTCGATGGGCGATATCCGAAGCATCCACAACATCGATCCCGGCCTGGTCCTGATCCTGGTCGCCGAGGAGGTGACCTCGGACCTGCTGAGGTCGGGGATGCGCGTCGGCCTGTCCGACGTCCTCGAGGCACCGCTCAACGAGCAAAAGATCGAGGCAGCCATCGAGCAGTTCGCCGGCGATGTCCTCGAGCGTGAGACCCGGGGGGCGACGCCCCAGGAGGTCGTCGAGCCTGAGACGGGCAAGGGTCGCGTCATCACCGTGATGAGCGCCAAGGGTGGCAGCGGCAAGACCGTCACCGCCACCAATCTCGCCTTGCTCCTCACCAGGTACGAGGGCAAGCGGGTGGCCCTGGTCGACGCCGATCTCCAATTCGGCGACTGCTGCCTCGTGCTCCAGCTGGAGCCGCGGTTCACCATGGTGAATGCCGCCCATGAGATGCATCATCTCGACGCGGCGATGCTCGCCTCGCTGCTCACGGAGCATTCCAGCGGCCTCAAGGTGCTGGCGGCCCCGCTCGAGCCCGCCTTTGCCGACGACATCACCACCGCTGGGCTCATGAAGATGATTGAGCTCCTGCGCGAGTCCTTCGACTACGTGGTCGTGGACACCGCCTCGATGCTCGACGAGCTGCTCCTCTCCCTGGTGGAGGCCGGCGACCACGTCCTCATGGTCGTCGACATGGATCTGCCGTCGGTCAAGAACGCCAAGCTGGCACTCGAGACGCTCCGCCTGCTCAAGTTCCCCACCGACAAGGTCCAGCTCGTCATGAACCGCGCCAACGCCAAGGCGAAGCTGGACGAGAAGGAGATCGAGTCGGCGCTGAAGATGAAGATCTCGGCCTCCGTTCCCTCCGACGGAGCCGTCGCCGCCTCCGTCAACGCCGGCTCGCCGGTGGTGGAGTCGGCTCCCAAATCTCGTATCGCCAAAGGCTTCGAATCGGTGGCAGAACTAATCGGCGGCCGCGTTCCCGAACCCACTTCAGGTAAGGGTCTGTTCGGTCGAAAGTGATCCGACAGCGGGTACTTGAAAGGACACACTGATGGCTTCCCTCTCTGAACGAGTTGCCCAGGCCCGAGCCTCGGCCGAGGCGACCGGGTTCGCCAACAACCGTTCCTCACAACTCAACGAGCTGCGCGGCCGCCTCCACTTCCGCGTCATCGAAGAGCTCGGTCCCACCCTGTACGACCGGCAGATGTCCGATGCCGAGCTGCGGCTCCGCGTCATGGAGATGCTGGAGTGGGCCGTCGACCAGGAGCAGGGGATGCCCCTCACCTCGGCCGACCGCCGCCAGCTCCTCAATGAGATCGCATCGGACGTCCTCGGCTACGGCCCGATCGACCCGCTCCTCAACGACCCCGACGTCACCGAGGTGATGGCCAACGGCCCCTACGACATCTACTACGAGAAGGCCGGCAAGATCCTGAAGTCGGACGTCCACTTCGTCGACGACATCCATCTGCGCCGCATCATCGACAAGATCGTCGGTCAGATCGGCCGCCGCGTCGACGAGGCCACTCCCATGGTCGATGCCCGCCTCCCCGACGGTTCCCGCGTCAACGCCGTCATCTCGCCTCTTGCTATCGGCGGACCCTTCCTGACGATTCGTAAGTTCGCCGTCGACCCGTTCCAGGAAGCCGACCTCATCAAGTTCGGCACGCTGTCCCAGCGCACCGCCGATTTCCTCCGGGCGTGTGTTCGGGGCCGCCTCAACCTCATCATCTCTGGTGGTACAGGTTCGGGTAAGACGACGACCCTCAACGTCATGTCGAGCTACATCCCCAACGACGAGCGCATCGTCACGGTTGAGGACGCCGCCGAGCTCCAGCTGCACCAGGAGCATGTGCTGACGCTCGAGTCCCGCCCCCCGAACATCGAGGGCAAGGGTGCCGTCACCATCCGTGATCTCGTCAAGAACACCCTGCGCATGCGTCCTGATCGCATCGTCGTCGGTGAGTGTCGCGGTGCCGAGGCGCTGGACATGCTCCAGGCCATGAACACGGGCCACGACGGCTCCCTCACCACGATCCACTCCAACGGTCCCCGCGACACCCTGGCCCGTATCGAGACCATGGTTCTGATGGCCGGCTTCGACCTCCCGGTGCGGGCCATCCGTGAGCAGGTGTCGTCGGCCGTCGATCTGATCGTCCACGTCGCCCGTCTCCGTGACGGCACCCGGCGCATCACCCACGTGACCGAGGTCGAAGGCATGGAAGGCGAGGTCATCACTCTCCAGGACCTCTTCCTCTTCGACTTCGCCGAGGGCGTCGACGAGGAGACCGGCAAGTTCCGCGGTCGGCTCAAGGCGACCGGCATCCGGCCCACCTTCTCCGACGATCTGCTGGCCCAGGGCATCCGCCTTCCCGGCGACCTCTTCGACCCCGAGCCCTTCGCCCGCCGCGGCGGAGAGATGTCTCTAGCCCGG
Organism: Acidimicrobiia bacterium; assembly: GCA_035250025.1. Taxonomy (GTDB): domain Bacteria; phylum Actinomycetota; class Acidimicrobiia; order Spongiisociales; family ZC4RG35; genus DATFFO01. Next base: position 9,741 of record DATFFO010000109.1, on the reverse strand, counting down.
TGACCAGGTCCCGCTCTCTCCTCACGCTCATCCTGGGACTCCTCCTGGTGCTCCCGTCGATGGCGTTCGCCCAAACCGACGGTGAGGCGAGCGAAGCCCAGATCGTGGAGGTGAACACCTCCCGTTACGACGAGGGCGGAGCGGTCACCATGGTGGTCGGCTTCCGCAACCTCCCCGACAACCTGAATCCCGACGAGTTGCAGATCACGGCCGACGGCGGGGACGTGGAGAACCTGGTGATCGAGCCGCTGGGGCAATCGAGCGTTCCTGTCGGTGTGATCCTGGCCATCGACACCTCAGGGTCCATGGAAGGCGCGCCGATGGCCGCCGCCAAGGCTGCCGCCCGCTCGTTCGTCGAGCAGAAGCGCGCCGAGGACTTCGTCGCCATCGTGGCATTCGCCGATGAGGTTCAGGTCGTGCAGGGCTTCACGAACAACGTCGACACCCTGTTGGCGCGGATCGATGCCCTCGTGGCAGCCGGCGCCACCGCATTCAACGACGCCGTCATCAGATCGCTCAGCATGTTCGACGACCCCAGCGCCGAGCAACTCCAGCCCAACCTCATCCTTCTCGCCGACGGCGACGACAACGGCTCCGAGGCCACAGAAGCCGACGTGATGGCGGCCATCGGCGAGTCTGACGTCCGTATCTTCGGCGTGGCGCTAGAGGCCGAAGGCTTCAACCCCGACGCCGTCCAGGCCATCGCCGAGGCCTCGGGTGGCCTGTTCCTCCTCGCCCCCGATCCGAGTCAGCTCGAGTCGCTCTACGGGCAGATCCAGCGCGAGATCAACAATGTGCTGGTCGCACGATTCACGGTGCCTCGCACGACTCCCGGTCCGATGGAGTTCACGGTCAACTATGGCCAGCTCACCGCCGCCGCCACCGCCGAGGTGTCCGGCTTCGTCACCACCACGACGTTCAATCCGGCAACGACGACGACGAGCTTCGTCCCTCTCCAGACGGTCGCGGCGGGCGGAGGTCTGCCGGCGTCGCCGGAGACGATGAAGCTGATCGGCGCCATCGGCACCGGCCTGGCCCTCGCCCTGTTCATCTGGATCCTGTTCGGCCGAACCGAGGAGGACGGTGGCTCGGCCTTTGCCAAGCGTCTCCAGGCCTACGGTCGCCAGCGGACGCCACAGGAGCAGGAGAGAAAGGGCGTCCTCGACCGGATTCCCCTGCTTCGCCGGTTCTCCCAGGCAGCGGAAGAGCAGTTTGCCCAGCGAGGCATGTCGTCGGGAATCAACGCCGCCCTCGAGCAGGCCAACATCCCGTTGTCGCCTGGCGAGGCGATCACCGCCTCCTTCGGCATCGCCATCATCGCCGCGATCTTCGGCTGGATCATGAGCGGGCCGGTGGGAGCGGTCATCTACTTCGCGGTCGTCGTGTTCATCGTCTTCGGCCTCATCCGCTGGGCCGGTGGCAGGGAGAAGCGCCGCTTCGAGAACCAGTTGCCCGACACGCTGACCCTCCTGTCCACGTCCCTGCGAGCCGGCTATTCGCTGCTCCAGGCGGTCGAAGCGGTAGCGGCCGAGGCCCCGGACCCGACGGCGCGTGAGTTCGGCCGGGCGATCGCAGAGTCTCGCCTCGGGCGCAGCGTCACCGAGGCACTCGACGGCATCACCAACCGGACGCAGTCCAAGGACTTCGAATGGGCCGTCATGGCCATCGAGATCCAGCGCGAAGTGGGCGGCAACCTGGCAGAGGTGCTGCAGACGGTGGCCGACACCATGCTCCAGCGCAACCGGCTGCGTGGCGAGATCAAGGCTCTCACTGCCGAGGGTCGCATCTCCGCTTTCGTGCTCGGCAGCCTGCCGTTCTTCATGGGCTTTTTCCTGTGGAGCACGAACCCCGAGTACATCGCCCCACTCTTCTCGGAGACCTTCGGGCTCATCGCCATAGGTGTGGGCCTGGTGCTCATGGCCGGGGGCATCTTCTGGCTGCGCAAGATCATCAACATCGACGTGTGAGGAAGAGATGGATCCACTACTGATCGTTGGTTTGGTTGCGACTTTCCTCTTCGTCGCGTTCGTCGTCCTCTGGGTTGGAAACGGCGTGCTGCGTGCCCAGCGCACTGCCGGTGACCGCCTGGCGGTCTACGGCAAGGATGCCCTTCGTGAGGAGACCCTGGCCAAGCCGCTCTCAGAGCGGGCCGTGGCACCCGTGCTGCTCCGACTCGGTGGCATCCTGCGGCGTTTCACCCCGGTCGGCTATCTCGAGCGCACCCAACGCAAGCTGATGCTGGCCGGGAACCCCGGCAATCTCGACGCCCCGGCGTTCACCGTCATCAAGCTGTTCACCACGATCGCCGGCATCGTCCTCTCCTTCTATGCCCAGGGGGTGGGGTCGGACGGCCTGCAGAGAACCTTCTTGTTCGTCGCCCCCATTCTGCTGGGTTTCGCCGGACCGGATGCCTGGCTGACGCGTAAGGTCGACGAACGGCGGCTGGCGATGCAGCGGGCGCTCCCCGACATTCTCGACCTCCTGGTGATCTCCGTGGAGGCCGGCCTCGGCTTCGATGCCGCCCTGGCCCGGGTCGTTGGAACAGTTCCCGGCCCGCTGTCGGAGGAGTTCTTCCGCATGCTCCAGGAGACGCGGGTCGGTGTCAGCCGCCGCGACGCCATGCGCCACCTCATGGACCGCACCGACCTCGACGAACTGCGTTCCTTCCTCCTCGCCATGCTGCAGGCCGAGGCCTTCGGTGTCGCCATCGCCCGGGTGCTGCGGGTCCAGGCCGACGAGATGCGGGTGAAGAGGCGCCAGCGGGCCCAGGAGAAGGCCTTCGGCGCACCGGTGAAGCTGGTGTTCCCGCTGGTGTTCTGCATCTTCCCGTCCCTGTTCATCATCCTTCTCGGGCCGGCGGCGATCCAGATCTCCGATGCCTTCGGCTGATCTGGCAGAAACCACAACCCCCCGCTTCGCTCTCACCCTGACCCGCCTCGCCTGGCTGGTGCCGTTGACGGCGATCGGGCTGGCGCTCCGCCTGCCGATCCGCGACAACTCCTATCTGTGGCACCTGCGGGCGGGGGAGCGCCAGATCGAGGCGGGGTCGGTCCTGACGTCGGACCCGTTCTCCTTCACTGTGGCCGGCGATCCCTGGAGGACCCAGTCCTGGCTGATGGACCTGGCGTACGGGTGGCTGGAGGGGCTGCGGGCGCTGATCTCCGCCGATCTCACGGTCCTGGTCTCGGCGGTCGTGCTCTTGTCGGCGGTGGCACTGCGGCTGGCCCGGCGCCAATCCGGCCTTCTCGCCCCCCTCGGTGTGCTGTGGGTGATGTGGATCACGCTGGGCTATTTCACCGCCCGCCCCGTCTTCCCTTCCCTGGCGATGCTGGCGGTCCTGGTCCTCGTGATCGACGACATCCGCCTGCGCTGGACCGTGCCCCTCCTGTTCTGGGTGTGGGCGTCCATCCACGGTGGCTTCATCGTCGGCATCGGCTACGTCGTCCTCCACGCCCTACGCCTCAAAGAACGGCGGCACATCACGACCCTGCTGGCGTCACTCGTCGCCGTCACGCTGACAGCGCATGGTTGGGCGTTGTGGGAGATCCTGCTTCGGTTCGGGGGGAGCTCCGCCAATCTCGACCTCATCCAGGAGTGGCGCCCTCCTGACTTCATGACGCTGCCGCTGCTCCCGTTCCTGTTGGGGATCGTGGGGCTGTTGGTCGTCGGCATGAGAGGACGCCTGGCCACGCGCGACCTGTGGGTGATCGTGCCCTTTCTCGTCTTTGCTTTCACGGCCAATCGGGCCGTGCCACTCGCCGCCATCGTGCTGGTGCCGTTCATATTCCCCCCTCCGCGGGCTGTGCGAATCGGGACGACGCCACTCGCCCGGCCCGTGGCCTGGGCCACGATCGTGATCATCGTCTCACTCCCGTTTCTGATTCCGGTCGACGATCCGGGTCTGGCGGGACGATTCCCTGTGGAAGCAGCTACCCACCTCGCCTCGCTACCGACGTTCCACGACGATGGCGTGGGCGGCTATCTGATCTACACCGGGCATCCCGGTGGGGTTTTCGTCGACGACCGGGCCGAGCTGTACGGGGAGGTCTACGCCGACGCCCTGGCGGCCCGGGATGCCGAGCCGGGATGGGAGGAGATGTTCGCCGAGTATGACATCGCCCAGGTGCTGCTCCTCAAGACGGACGCCGTCGTCGCCGTCCTGCAGGCACGAGGTTGGGACCAGACCTTCGAGGACGAGGAATACGTCGTCCTCGTCGATGGCTCCGTCACCGGCTGAGACACCGCGGTCGGAAGCGGACGAGAGGCTTGCCTTCGGGTCCGGAGACCCAGCCAGGCTGAACCCTGACCACTGGAGCCGCTCGGATTCAGCGGTATTCTGGGGGCAATGGGGCGCTATCCAGGGCTGGATGGTTTGAGAGGCATTGCTGTCGCGCTGGTCGTGATGTATCACGGCTGGCCCGACGTCCTGCCTGGTGGCGCCTACGGCGTCACGATCTTCTTCGTCCTCTCGGGCTATCTCATCACGCGGGGTCTCATCCGAGAGCCGGTGGCCCTGGGACGTTTCTATGCCAGGCGGGCGGCGCGACTGCTGCCGTGCCTGCTTTTCGTATCCGCCGCCTCGGTGGCCTTCGGAGGCGCTGTCGCCGACGCTTGGCCGGCACTGGGATATGTGTCGAACTGGAGACTGATCGCGGGCGATCAACTCGGCCTCATGACACACACCTGGTCGCTATCCGTCGAGGAGCATTTCTACCTGGCCTGGCCACTGGTGATCCTGGTGATCCCTGCCCGCTTCCGGTTCTCCGCCACGACCGCCCTATTGGCGCTGGCCGCGGTCTGGCGGGGGGCAATGATCGCCGGAGGGGCCACGTTCGAACGGGTGACAGTGGGGACGGACACGGCGGCGGTAGCTCTCATTGCCGGGTGTCTGCTGGCCGTCGCCCATGCCGAGGGCCGACGCATGGGCCGGGGTCGGGCAGTACCCGTTCTCCTGGCGATGCTGGCCATGGCGGCGTTCATCCCGGGTGAGACCGACACGTTCTTGTGGGGAGGATTCGTGATCGTTGCCCTGTCAGCCGTACTGATCGAGGCCGGCACCCGCCCAGTCCGCGTTCTCGAGCTCAGTTGGCTGAGGTGGCTCGGAACCGTTTCCTACGGTCTATATCTCTGGCACCACCTCCTCACCCATCTGGGGCTTCCGATGTGGGCCGGTGTGGGCCTTTCGGTGGCAGTAGCGGCGCTCTCATGGCGGGCCCTGGAAGTGCCCGCCATGCGGTGGGCGAGCGGGCGGCTGGCAACCCGGCCCGTGGCAGTTGACGCCCCGGGCACCGGAGGTCGGGTCTTCGGGCCCGTGCTGGGCGCGACGAATGGGTGAGCCGTGGAGGTGCGGTTCCGACCCCTTCCGAAGGTCCTGGACGCAAAGTAGAGCCCCGGACGGCGGTGGCCGACCGGGGCTCTGGGTGGCTTCAGCGATCGTTGGCTAGGGCGTAAAGCCGTCGCCGGCTGACGAGAAGGCCTCTGACACGGGAGGTCCGACGGTGTTCACGGCCACGAAAGCGGCTATCGCGATGAGGACGATGATGAGGGCGTACTCGACCATGCTCGCCCCTGTGGTGCCGTCCTCAGACCTGAACCACCTGGTCAATTGGGTTTGGATCAGTTGGATCATCAATTGGGTTCCTTTGTCACCGAGGAAGGTATTCCATCGCACCCCGGAGAGCAATGAGACCTCGGCCCCATCAGGGTGGTGTTGGCCCGGGAGCCTCGATACGACAGAGGGAGCGGGGCCAAGACCCCGCTCCCTCTAAGCCGTAATCGGGGATCCGATCAGGCGCTGGCCAGCGAGTTGCCAACCGTGTTGAAGGCGTTCGAGACCTCGTCGCCCACCAGGGTGATGGCCACGATGGCCACGATGGCGATCAGAACCACCAACAGGGCGTACTCAACCATGCTGGCACCACGATCCTCATCGGTGAGGAAGGCGGTTACCTTGTTCCAGAGAGCAAGCATTTCTCCTCCTTTCGAGTTCTCCGTTGGAGAGCTTGCGTACGGGCTAACCATCGGAATGATGCTGGAGAACTTGAACCCGTGCCGTGGGCCTCACGGCCTATTCACCCAGGGTGGTCTTTAAAGGGTGTTTCGGCCTCTCAGGACGGCGATCCGCTGATCACCTTCAACGCTCCTCTGCCAAGCCGAGCCGGATGGCCTCGACCGCCGCCTGGGTGCGATCGCTGACGGCGAGCTTCTGGAAGATCGATGCCAGATGGTTCTTGACCGTCTTCTGGGAGATGAAGAGGATCTCGGCGAGCTCATCAGTAGCCGACACGCCGCGGGCGAGATGCCCCAGGATCTCCTTCTCCCGATCGGTCAGCGAGGCCGCCCCCGGGTCGAGCGACGGCTCCGAATACCCTGCCAGGGTGGCCTCGGTCGCGGCCTCATCGCTCGGATCGAGGCGCTCCCCGGCCGCCACGGCCCGAATGGCCGCCGAGATGACGGAAAGCGGTGCCGACTTGGAGAAGAATCCCGCAGCTCCGGCCCTGGCGGCCGCCCGGCGCTGATCTTCGTCGGCGTGCATCGACACGACGATCACCGGTGTGCTCTCGAGCTTGCCCAACACCGCCGCTCCTCCTCCTCCCGGCATCTCCAGGTCGGTGATAGCGACCTCGGCTGGTTGGCTGACGATGTTCTCGAGGAGTTCGGTCGCCGAGGCGGCGATCCCCACCACCCGGATGTCGGGCACGGCGTCGAGGGCGCGACTCAGGCCCTGGGCGAACAGGGTGTGATCGTCGGCGATCCATACTCTGATCATTTCTTCTCCTTCCACGCCAGGCGCACGCTCGTGCCGTGAGAGCCCGAATCGATGTCGATCGTGGCCCCGATGCGGTCGGCCCGCTCGCGCATCCCGAGCACGCCATAGTGACCCTCGGGGAGGACGGCGGGGTCGAAACCCTTCCCATCATCCACCACCTCGATGTCAACCCGGTCTCGGTCCACTGTGCCGCCCACTTTCACAGATTGGGCGCCGGCATGTCGGTAGGCGTTCCGAACCGACTCCGTGACTATCGCCAGGATCTGTCGCAGGGCGATGGAGCGGGGGGGCCGGCGCTCATGGATATCGATGGCGATCGCAGGCGGAGCACTCAGCTCGGCCACGGCGTACTTCAGTTCGGTTGTCAGCGAGCCTGCCGTCTCGGCCCTCAGGTCTGCGATGATGCCGCGGAGGTCGTCGACCACCGTCCCCAAGCCCTCTCGCACGTAGGACAGGCTGTCCTTCATCACCGGGTCCGTCGTGTGCATCTGGGTAGCGTCGAGTGAGAGCCCCAGGGCCGCCAGGGCCGGGCCGACCTCGTCGTGGAGCTCCCGGGCCAGACGAAGCCGCTCTTCGCGTACCGCCGTGGAGGCGATCTCCTGGAGCAGAAGAGTGTTGGCGAAAGACACCGCCACCGGCCGCAGCAGGCGATCGATGTCCTGGCGCTCGACTTCGGTGAGCGGTTGGGGCGTGGCCACGGAGACGACTCCGGACGAGGTCTCGGCCTCCCCGAGAGGGATCTGGGTCCTGACGAGGTCGGGTTGATCGGTGCCGACCCGGGCCACCACCATCGGCCCGTTCGAGTCGAACATGGTGGCGGTGGCGAAACTGCCGGGGTTGGCTTCGATGATGGCTTCCAGAGCCGACCTGCCCAGATCGACGGGACTCGCCCGTCCGTCCCCGTAGACGTCGGCCAGGCGGCGGAGGAGCTCATTGGCTTGCCCGAGGCGGGCCAGCTCGGCCTCTGCCTGGACTGAGGCCTGCTCCAGGCTCGTTGCCCGGGCAGTGATATCCACCAGGAGCGTACGAATCTGAGCGACGACGAGAGCCAGCAATGGAAAGAGCGCAAAGGTGCCGGCTGCTGAGGCCAACCCCCGCGCCCCGTCAGCCGTCCAGACAACCGCCCCCAGGAGACCGGCCGAGAGGAGGGCTGTCGTAAGGCCGGTCCGATGTCCGAAAAGGACGGCGGCAAGAAACGACGGCGTAAGCGCCAGCAGGAGGAAGGGGCTGGAGGCGCCGCCGGTGAGGGTGACTGCGGCCACCGTCAACACCGCTCCGGCGGTGACGAGGATCTCGATCACTAGTCCGGGACTCTCGGCACGTTCGGCGGGAAGGAAGGTGGCCGGGACGACGAAACCGCCCCCCAGGAAGGCGGCCGCCACGACCACGCCGGTGTCAGTCGTCGAGGCGGCGCTGGCGACTATCCCCAGGATCAGCGCCACCCAGCACGTCACCACGATGATCCGTAGCGTGCTCTCGACCCATGTAGGAGTGAGATCCATGCTCTACCAGTTTGGGAATACTTGCTCGAACAGGGTATCTCTCCTCACTCGCGGTCGTGGTATGTGTCCAGTTCGGAGAGGTTCCTGCCGATGCCACACGCACCTGCGACGACGCGCTGCTCGATCGTGCCGAGAATGATGTTGCCCTACATAGCCCCCGCTTTTCGCGTCGCGATGACTGGATTACTCGAGATGGGCGGTGGCTGTAATGGGAGCTAGGCCGTCGTCGCCCCTCGAGTCGTCTCGATCAGGCTCGCGGCACGGTCGGCGTGGCGTCTTGCGGGTCCGCCTACCGCAGATCGCCGGGATGGCGTCCTACGTCCCAATTGCCCTGCTTTCCGACCATCCCGGTTACATAACTCGCGGGTATCGCCTGCTCTTCCTCGCCGCTCTACTGACAATCCTCGGCCTTATCCTCACCCAGATTGCAGATCACTGGTTGAAGCCCGAGACCTCCACGCGGGTCGTCGGGCTCGGGTTGCTGATCCTGCTCGCCGGTGGGGACGCCGGGCGGGCAAACACCGGCAGGCTCGTCGTGGCAGGTGCTGTCATCCTGGCAATCGGAGCACTGTTGGTCCGCCTGGAAGATTCGCGATTCGTTTCGGCGGTCTTCTGGTGGCTGACGGGATTCCTGTGGCTGTCGATGGTCATTCCATATTTCCTTGTTGCGATAAGCGACGGCGGCTCACACATCGCCGACGACCAATCGCAACAGGTGGCCCTCGATCCAGGCGCCGGTGACGTGATCATCGTCATGTTCGACGAGTTCCCAGGCGGCTCGTTCGCGATGTCTTCACTGGGAGTCGACATGGAAGCCGCCGAGCAGAACCTCTCTGCCCGGGGCTTCGAGACATTCCGGGATGTGCGAGTCAACTACGCAATCACCGAGTTGGCCCTGCCATCGTTCTTCATGATGGAACTGCCCATGGGTGCGAATCAGGCACTGTCCGAAGGGGACCGGAATGCCCTGCTCGGTGCGCTTGGAGGCCGCAATGCGATGGTGCGCGCCTTTGACGACGCCGGCTACCGGGTGACGATGGTCGAATCTGGTTGGTCGGGTCTGCGGTGTATGGAGATCGTGGATCGATGCGAGGTTCGGTCGTGGTACGACGAGGTCGGGTGGAGCGTGGCGCGGCGATCGGTCTTCAACGGACTTGTCGCATCCGCATTCGGTGACCCTTTCACGGTCGGCGTTGATCGGTCTCTGACGTGGCTGGAGGCCGATCTGCCATCGGTAGCAGCCGACGAGACCCCGGATCTGGTGATCGTCCACTTGATGCTTCCGCATACTCCGATTGCGTTCAACGCGGCGTGCGGTCACGATCCCTCGGCTGGGCTCGCTGATCAGGTGGCCTGTTCGAATCGGATCATGCTCGAGATCGCGGAAGGGACGTCGAACGCTGGAGCTGTCTTGATGTTCGGCGACCACGGGACCAAGACACTCGGGCAACTCGATCTCCCGGCGGACAC
>DATFFO010000108.1:0-3843 GCA_035250025.1 Acidimicrobiia bacterium | reverse complement strand
CGTGGTCCCGCCGTCGACCTGATCATCACGGGATTGGGCCCGGGTGATCTCGCCCGGGTGCCTGCTCCCATCAGGCAGATCCTCGACGATCCTGGCCGGACAGTCGTGGTCCGCACCCTGCACCATCCGGCGGCGGCTCAGTTGGCCCTGACGCGTTCCGTCGAGACGTGTGACGACCTCTACGACGCCATCGAGGGATTCGACGAGGTCTACTCGGCCATCGCCGACCGGGTCGAGGCGCGAGCTGCCGCCGGGCCGACGGTCTACGCCGTCCCCGGCAGCCCGCTCGTCGGCGAGTTCGCAGTCGGCAAGCTCCTCGAGCGCCACCCGGCTGCGGAGGTGATCCCCGCAGAGTCGTTCGTCGATGCGGTCCTCCGAACGGTCGGATACGACCCCCTCACCCGGGGACTCCGGATCATCAACGGCCACGAGCTGCCGGACCCTCTGGCCCTCGACTGCCCTACGATCGTCGGTCATCTCGATGCCCCGGCCGTTCTGGCCGACGTCGCTGCCGCCGTGTCCCGGGTGTTGCCCGAGGACGCCGAAGTCGTTGTCTGCGCCAACCTCGGAGCCGTCGATGAGGAGGTGCGCGTCGTCCCCGTCGACCAGGTGCCGGCGGGTCTCGCCGGCTTTCGTACGTCCTTGTTCATCGACACGATGCCCGCCGGCCTCTACGGCCTGGTCAAGGTGAGCCGCCGGCTGCGTCAGGAGTGCCCGTGGGATCGGGAGCAGACTCACACGTCGCTGGTGAGGCACCTGGTCGAAGAGGTGAACGAGCTCATCGAGGCCCTCTCTGCCCTGCCCCCCGAAGAGGATCCCGCCGGGCAAGAGCCCGACTACGTCGCCTACGACGGGGTGGAGGAGGAGTTGGGCGACGTCCTCCTCCAGGTCTTGTTCCACAGCGCGATCGCCGCGGAGAGGGGTGTCTTCGGCATAGACGACGTCGCCACTCGCCTCCAGGAGAAACTGGTCCGGCGTCATCCCCACGTCTTCGGCGACGTCGTTGCCGACACAGCCGCCGAAGTTGCGTCCAACTGGGAGGACATCAAGGCCGGCGAGAAGGATCGGGCGTCCGCCTCACGGATGGACGGTGTGCCGGCGGGCGTCTCGAGCCTGGAGAGGGCGGCCCAGATCCAGCGCCGAGCAGCCGAGGTGGCATTCGATTGGGAGGAGCCGGCCCAGATCCTCGCGGTGCTCCGGGCAGAGGTCGACGAGTTGGCTGACGCCATGGGAGGCAGTGGTGACCCGGCGGCCGAGCTGGGCGACGTGATATTCAGCGCCGTCAACCTTGCCCGCCACCTGGGTGAGAGCCCCGAACTGGTGCTCTGGCGAGCCACCGCCCGCTTCGAGAGCCGGTTCCGGGCGATGGAGGCGGTGGGCCCCCTCGACGGTCTCGATCTGGAGGAGATGGAGGCCCGGTGGCGGTCAGCCAAGGCCCGGGAGCCGTGACCGAGGTTCTCGGGTACAGGAAAGGCCACTGCTAGCGTTGCGACCCACAAGGAGGGCCCCCTCACCATGACAGTGGCGCCGACTGAGATCACAACTGAGATCAGGGCGGTACGGGCCCGTGAGATTCTCGACTCCCGGGGCAACCCCACCGTGGAGGCCGAAGTCCTGCTTGCTGGCGGCGGTTTCGGCCGGGCGGCGTCGCCCTCGGGAGCCTCGACAGGGGCTCTCGAAGCCATCGAGCTTCGCGACGGCGGCGACCGCTTCGGTGGGAAGGGGGTCTCCGGGGCTGTCACCGCCGTCAACGAGACCATCGCTTCCGCTCTGGTCGGCCTCGACGCCACCCATCAACAAGCCGTCGACCGGGTCATGCTCGACCTCGACGCCACTCCCAACAAGGCTTCCCTCGGCGCCAACGCCATCCTGGCAGTTTCCCTGGCGACGGCCCGGGCGGCCGCCAGTCAGGTCGGCCTGCCCCTGTTTCGATATCTCGGGGGACCTGGTGCCCGGATGTTGCCGGTCCCGCTTCTGAACGTGCTCAACGGCGGCGCCCACGCCGCCAACTCGGTGGACATCCAGGAGTTCATGATCGTGCCCGGTGGCCTTCCCTCCTTCGCCGAGGCCCTCCGCGCCGGCGTCGAGGTGTACCACGCCCTCAAGAAGGTGCTGGGAGGCCGCGGCCTGGCGACCAACGTCGGCGACGAAGGGGGGTTTGCCCCCAACCTGCCCACCAACCGGGCCGCTCTCGAGCTCCTGGTCGAGGCGATCGACGTCGCCGGCTACGAGCTCGGTGGGGAGATCGCCCTCGCCCTCGACGTGGCCGCCTCCGAGTTCCATCGCGAGGGCCAATACCGCTTCGAGGGCGCGGACAAGACCTCGGCCGACATGATCGATTACCTCGCCCAACTCGTGGAGGACTTCCCTCTGGTTTCTATCGAGGATGGTCTGGCGGAGGACGACTGGGACGGATGGGTCGAGCTGACGAAGCTCCTCGATCGCAAGGTGCAGCTGGTGGGTGACGACCTGTTTGTGACCAACGCCGAGATACTGGCCGAGGGCATCGATCGCGGCGCCGCCAACGCAGTGCTCGTCAAGGTCAACCAGATCGGAACCCTGTCCGAGACCCTGGCGACCATGGAGATGGCTGCCAACGCCTCCTACGGACGCATGGTCTCGCATCGCTCGGGGGAGACGGAGGACTCCTTCATTGCCCACCTCGCCGTGGCGACCAACGCCGGCCAGATCAAGAGCGGGGCGCCGGCCCGGGGCGAGCGCACCGCCAAGTACAACCAGTTGCTCAGGATCGAGGAGACCCTCGGCCAGGAGGCTCGTTACGCAGGCTGGGATGTCTTCCGGAGGCGGGGAGCGTGAAGGTTCGCCGGCCACTTGTCGTTCTCTTCACACTCGCATTGATGCTGGTCGGGTTGGCCGTCTTCACGAATGTGGTCCCTTACCGCCAGATCGTCGACCAGGGCCGGCAGGTGGCGGCGGCCGAGGCGGAGTTGGAGGCTTTGCAGGACGAGAACCAGGTGCTCATGGCGCAACGCGACGCCCTGGAGACGCCGGTCGAGATCGAGCGCCTTGCCCGCGAGAAGCTCGGCTACGTTCGGCCGGGCGAGGTGGCCTACGTGGTGCTCGAGCCGCCCACGGTCCCCACGACTTCCCTCACGGCGCCTGCCGTCACGGAGCCGGCCCCGATCGAAGATCGTTCCCTGCTCGACACCGTTTGGGACTTCATCTCCGGGGCCGACCTAGCGGGGTGAACGCCCAGCCCTTCGACTCCGAGGTGGTCGCAGCTCAGATAGGCCGGCCGCTCCGCGCCGAGCCGGAGGTCGTGGTCCGCTGTCACCTCGGCCTGCCCGTGGTCGTGGCTGTCCCGCCCCTCCTCGACGACGGCACTCCGTTCCCGACCCGCTTCTGGCTCGCATGCCCGCTGGCCGCCACCCGGATCGGGCGCCTCGAAGGGTCCGGCGGCGTCAAGCGTATGGAAGCCAAGGCCGAAGTGGATCCCGATTTCGGTGCGGCCCTTGCCGACGCCCATGCCCGGTACGCCGCTGCCCGCGACGCCCTCGTTCCAGATGGGCCGGGGCCCCGCCCAACCGGTGGTGTCGGCGGGACGCGGCGGGGCGTCAAATGCCTCCACGCCCACTACGCCGATGCCGCCGCCGGAAACGCCAACCCGGTGGGAGCGCTGGTGGCCGCCTGGATCGAGCCCCTCGATTGCGTGGTCCCGTGTGTGGTCGACGGGGCGCGCAATCCCGAATGGTCGGCCCGTCCATGAGCTCCGCACCGGTGGCCGCCGTCGACATCGGAACCAATTCGGTCCGGTTGCTGATCAGCGGCGTCGGGGTGGAGATCCGCCGGTCGGTCGTGACCGGTCTGGGCAAGGGAATGGCC
>DATFFO010000107.1:0-5581 GCA_035250025.1 Acidimicrobiia bacterium | reverse complement strand
CTGCAGTCGAGATCAACGAAGCGTTCGCCGCCGTCGCCCTCTGGTCGGCCCGCCTCCTCGAGATCTCCCCAGACAAGGTGAACGTCAACGGGGGAGCTGTGGCGCTGGGTCATCCGATCGGCGCCTCCGGCGCCCGTGTGGTGGCGACCCTGGTCGCCGAGCTCCAGCGCCGGGGAGGCGGAATCGGGGCGGCCGCCCTCTGCGGCGGCGGTGGCCAGGGCGACGCCCTCATTCTGCGGGTGGGCTGATGGCGGAGCCGATCGAACGCAATCTCGGGCTGGATCTCGTCCGGGTGACGGAGACCGCCGCCATGGGGGCCGCCCGATGGCAGGGGCGGGGCGACAAGGAGGCGGCAGATCAGGCCGCCGTCGACGGGATGCGCAAGCACCTGCGGACCCTCGACATCGACGGGATCGTCGTTATCGGCGAAGGCGAGAAGGACCACGCCCCGATGCTCTTCAATGGCGAGCGGGTAGGCACCGGCCAGGGGATGGCGGTCGACGTCGCCGTCGACCCCGTAGACGGCACGACGTTGACGGCGGCGGGTATACCCGGGGCGCTCGCCGTAATCGCTCTCGCCGAGGGCCACGGCACGATGTACGCCCCCGGCAGCCTCGTTTACATGGACAAGATCGCGGTCGGGCCCAAGGCGGCGGGAATGATCGACATAGAGGCCCCGGTCGCCGACAACCTGGCAAGGGTCGCCCAGGCCACGGGAGAGAACGTCGAGGACCTTCGGGTGGTCATCCTCGACCGCCCCCGCAACCAGGACTACATCGACGCCACTCGGGCCGCCGGCGCCCGCATCAGCCTGATCCGAGACGGCGACGTGGCCGCCTCCATTGCCTGCGCTCGGGAGGACACCGACATCGACATGCTGCTCGGGATAGGCGGATCACCCGAGGCGGTCCTGTCGGCCGCCGCTCTCGTGTGCATGGAGGGCGAGATCCAGTGCAAGCTGTGGCCCCGAGATCAGAGCGAGGTCGAGTTGGCTGCCGAGCAGGGCCTTGACCTGAACGAGGTGCTGACGACTCAGGACCTGGTGGCGTCCGAGAATGTCTTCTTCGCCGCCACAGGAGTGACCGGGGGCGAGTACCTGCGGGGCGTCGACTTCTACGGGGGCGGGTGCAGCACCCACTCGGTGATCATGCGCTCCAAGACCGGATCCGTCCGCTACATGGACGCCTTCCACAACCTGACCAAGCTGCGCAAGATCTCCGACGGCGTCCTCGACTGACGATGACGGTCCGACCATTGTCCCTGGAGGCGTAACCTCCGTCGATGCCCGCCGGAACCCACGCCGCCGTTCACGACGACCGCAACGACACCGTCGAGATCTACATCAACGGCGCTTTCTTCCCCCGCCCCGAGGCCAAAGTCTCGGTGTTCGACAGCGCCTTCATGGTCGGGGACGGCATCTGGGAGGGGATCCGGCTCCACAAGGGCCGCTTCGCCTTCCTCGACCGTCATCTCGACCGCCTCTTCCAGGCTTCGGCCGCCACTCGCATCGACCTGGAGATGACGCGGGAGGAGGTGACGGCAGCCCTCTACGCCACGGTCGAACGCAACCAGATGACCGACGACGTCCATGTCCGTCTGATGGTGAGCCGAGGAACCAAGTCGACCCCATCCCAGCATCCCTCCAACCTGGTGTCGGGCCGGACCATGGTGATCGTCGCCGAGCACAAGCGAGCCGACCCCGGGGTCGCGTCCCGGGGCGTCACGTTGTTCACGGCGACTGTGCGCCGGCCGCCGCCCGACACCCTCGACCAACGGCTCAACAGCCATTCCAAGCTGCACGAGGTGATCGCCCTCATCCAGGCAACCGAAGCCGGGGCAGACGAGGCGCTCATGCTCGACCCGACAGGGGCGGTCGCCACATGCAACGCCACCAACTTCTTCCTCGTCAGCAAGGGGGAGGTGTGGACCTCGACGGGTCACTACAACCTCCACGGCATCACCCGGGGTGTGGTGCTCGACGAGGCACGGGCGGCGGGCATCCCCACCCGGGAGACGGCTTTCAGCCTCACCGACGTGTACGCGGCCGACGAGTGCTTCGTCACCGGGACCTTCGGTGGGCTCACGCCGGTGCGCTCGGTCGACGGACGCGTCATCGGCTCTGGCTCCGAAGGCCCCATGACCGGCCGTCTGCGGGGCCTCTACGAAGCCGCCGTGGCCCGGTCGGTGTCCAGATGACGGTGACGCGGATCTCGCTCTGGTCCGGTCCCCGCAACGTCTCGACCGCCCTGATGTATTCGTTCCGCCAGCGATCCGACAGCACCGTGGTCGACGAACCTCTCTACGCCCATTATCTGACCCGGAGCGGCGTCATCCATCCCGGCCGCGAGGAGGTCCTCGCCGCCCAGGACTCAAACGGCGAGCAGGTCGTGCGCGACGTAATCCTGGGTGAGGTCCCGACTCCGGTCCTGTTCTTGAAGAACATGGGGCACCACTTGCGCGGGCTCGACTGGTCGTTCCTTTCCCAACTCCACAACGTCATTCTCACCCGGGACCCCGCCGAGATGCTTCCCTCGCTGATTCAACAGCTGCCCGACCCCGACCTGGAGGGCACCGGCCTCCCGGTCCAGGTCGAGTTGCTCGACGCCACACTGGCGGAGGGGCGGCAACCGCTCGTCCTCGATTCCAGGCTGCTCCTCGCCGACCCCAGAGCCGTTCTCACTGCCCTGCTCGACGATGTGGAGCTGGAATTCGACGAGGCCATGCTCTCCTGGGACCCGGGACCGGTGCCCGAAGACGGGGTGTGGGCGCCGTACTGGTACGACAGCGTTCACCGCTCAACCGGCTTCAGCGCCTATCGCCCCAAGCAGGAGGCGATCCCGACCCATCTCGAGCCGCTGCTGGCCCAGGCCACCCCGCTCTACGAACGCCTCCTCGCCTACGCCATCCAGCCATAAAGAGCGGCGGAAGACGGAGGACCGCCGCCCTATACACGGCTCACCGCCGGCCCCACGTTCGACCTAGCCGGACCAGGATCGCCGTCACGGCCATCGCCCCCATGAGGCCGATCACTGCCGGGGCGGCCCCGGATCCCAGTGCCCTGGGTTCGCCCACCGCCACCAGACCCACCGCCAAGCCGGCGCCGGCGGCCACCAAGACCGTGCGCGCCAGGGCGCCATCGAGCGGGATGGGCATCCGCCGCGAGTCCCAGGAGACCGCGGCGAGTTCGATCATCGCAACCAGCAGCAGCGCCGAAACGGCAAGTCCCGGCGTGCGGTCGCCGGCGATGCCATGCACTCCGATGCGAACGACGTAGGTGGCGGCGGCGGCGGCCACCCCGCCCGGTCGCCCCAAGACCAACCCGATGGCCAGCAGCATGGGCACCAGCCAGCCCAGCATCATTGAAATGGGCTCCCACGGCCCATCGACCGTGAATGTGGCGGCGGTGACAGCAACAGCCAGCGACCCTGCCGCGGTCAGATACGAAGTCGGCGGCGGCGGCGCCATTCGCCCATCTCCTCCATCACGTCGGCCAGGGACCGATCGGGACGCCATTCGCCTACGGCCACCCCCGAAGCCGCCAGGACATCGAGCGACCGGCGTCGCTCAATTCGCCAGATGCGGTGAGCGGTGGCACGCAGCCGATCGCCGGGTGGCACGATCCATGGACTTGGGTCGACGGCCACCATTCCGACATCAATCCCGCCCGCGGCCAGTCGCAGCGCACGCTCCCGAATTCCGTCGGAGACCAGCGGCGAGACAAAGATGACGAAGGTGGGTCGGTGGACCGTCCGCTCGAACACCCGATCGACCGCCATCCACACCGGGTCGACGACAGCCTGGGTCCGCATGACCGCCTCGAGCAGGCGGTGCTCATGGAGGGCTCCCGAGTCGAGGCCGAACCAGCGCGTGTAGCCGCTCAACGAAACCAGCCCAAGGCGATGTCGTCCCCGGCCGTAGGCCTCCACCAGCGAAGCCACCAGGCGAACGACCTCCCCAACCGTCTCTTCGATCTCGGCAGCCGCCCCGGTAATTGAGTCGACGACGAGGATGAGATCGCCATTGCGGTCGGCATGGCGATCGGTCGTCCACAGTCGTTCGCTGCGGGCTGACGCCCGCCAGTTTATGGCACGGGGCGGATCCGAAGGCTGCCAGACCCGCACCTCCGCCGGCTCGATCCCCGCCCCGCGACCAACCGACACCAGATCGCCGGCGTGCATGTTGGTCATCAACGGTTCCACCAGGCGCCTGACAGTGGCGGTGTCGGGGAGGACGACGACCGACTGAGAGTCGCCGCCCACCGCGGTCTGATCCGTGAGCCACAGTGGACCCTGGACCGCCACCTGGCCGGTGATGGCATGGTTGCCCCACCGGCCGAAGGTCACGTCGAGATCGGCGAGGCCACCTCCGCCGGTGAGCACGATCACCAACCCGTTGGATCCCACGACCCGGGCGCCGCGGGCTTCGCTGATGACCGCGGCCGCAGGTAGATCAAGCGTGACATAAGCCATCGAAGCCGTCGCCTCTACCTCCACCCGGTAGGGCACGGCCATGCCTTCCACGGAACGATCCCTCCCCGGGACGATCCGAAGCGATGGCTCCATCTCGAGCGGAGCCATCAAACCGACCACCAGACACAACGCCACAGGCAATGCCACCAGCACCGGGGCCGGATCGCCCAGGGCGAGGGCGGCGAAGGGAGCGACCACGACGGCGGCCAGATAAGCCCCGGCCCGGAGCGTCACGGTTCGTCCTCTGGCGCCGATGGTCATACCGGGCCGAAGTCGGTCGTGGGCACCGGCACCTCGGTGAGGCACTCGCCCACGATGGCTCGCTCGTCAACCCCCTGGGCCCAGGCCTCGGGCCGGAGGACGAGCCGGTGGGCCAGCGCCGGCACCGCCACCGATTGCACGTCGTCGGGAAGCACGAAATCGCGTCCCTGCAGCGCCGCCACCACACGAGAGACTTTCATGAGCGCCAGGGTTCCCCGCGGACTGGCCCCGACCCTCACCCGCCTGTGCCGGCGGATCACGCCGACCAGGTCGACCATGTACCGCCCGACCGGCTCCGAGACGTGGATCGACTCGGCGAACTGCTGCATCTCTACGACCGCCGGGCGATCGATCACTTGGTCCAGGTCGACTTCGTCGTGCCGTCGATCGGCTCGGGCCCGAACGATCTCCCATTCGGCGTCACGGTCGGGGTATCCGACGTCGACGCGGATCAGGAAGCGATCCAGCTGCGCCTCCGGGAGCGGATAGGTGCCCTCGTACTCGATCGGGTTCTGGGTGGCTACCACGAGGAAGGGCGGCTCCAGGCGCCGCGTCGTTCCATCGCTCGTCACCTGCCGCTCCTGCATCGCCTCGAGCAGGGCCGCCTGCGTCTTGGCCGGAGCCCGGTTGATCTCGTCGGCCAGGAGAAGGTTCGTGAATACCGGTCCCGGTCGGAAGACGGGGCGCCGGTCGGCCGGATCGAGAACCATCGAGCCTGTGATGTCCATGGGCATCAGGTCGGGGGTGAACTGGATCCGAGCCTGCTCCAGTCCGGTGGCGGCGGCCAGTGAGCGGACCAGCAACGTCTTGCCCAGGCCCGGAAGATCGTCGATGAGGACGTGCCCGTCGGC
>DATFFO010000106.1:0-2215 GCA_035250025.1 Acidimicrobiia bacterium | reverse complement strand
AGCAGCCCTGAGCTGGTGATGCCTGCGGGCAGTTCAATCCTCCGGGCCGCCTTCCGATAGGGGCTCCGAGGCAGTCGAAGCCTGGGATCAGCGACCAGCTCCTCAAACTTCAGTTCGAGAGACCTTGGCGCCAAGCCGAGGTGCCGGTCGATTGCCTCTCGGATAACGGCTTGCTGAGAGCGGCCGGTTCGTTGAGCTTCAAGCCGGACGGCTTCCTCGGCGTCGGGACGAAGGCGAAGATTCGTTGCCACGGATCCGAGATGGTACCACTTCAGTACCGATCTTATACCGAATCGCCGGAACGAGCCGTCAACGGGGCAGGACCCGGAAGATCTCCCACTCGTCGGGCACGCCTTTGAGGACGTGCCGCCCTCGCCCCTCGAAGGTGAAGCCGCCCCCGATCATCATGTCGCGGACCGTCCGGGACACCAGCACCTCGTCGGCGGTGGCGGTGCCCCGTCGCTTTCGCGCATCAAGCGCGCCGGATCTGACGGAATCGATGCGCGAAAGGCCCTGGTTCAGGCGCCTTCTGCCCAATCCAGGACCCGCATGGCCCGCAACGTGTTCCACCGGCTGGGGAAGCCATCGGGCCCTTCCATCTCGAGGTGCGTCGGACCCTGGTGCGTGTTCTCCAGCGGCCACCGGCCGGCGTCATACCGCTTGGCGACGACCAGATCGATGGCGTCGCGGCAGCGATCGTCGAAATCTGCACCCGTCGAACGGAAGTATTCGAGACCTCGAAGCACGTCGTAGTACCAGTAGGTGGGGAACGAGAACATCGTGAATCTCGGGTCGATGACCTGGCCGGTCGAGCGAGCACGGAAGAGGCCCCGGGCGAGGAGATACTCCTCACCGCGCACGCGAGCAGCCCTGACCGCCTCCGGGGATCCCGCCCCGCCCTCCCAAGCCAGCAGTCCCTCGAGCACGCAGATCGTCGAGTGGAACGAAGACACCGTCGCCCCGTAGTCCGCCCAGCAGTTCCAGCCCCCGTCGCCGAGCTGCCCGCTCAGCAGGATGTCGACGATTCCGTCGGCGGCCTCGCCGAAGTAGGCGCCGGTCGCCAGCGCGATCCCGTTGATGCAGGGCTCCGTTTCGCCCTCGAAGTAGAGGGCGCCGTTCGCCTCCCATCGGACGTTCTCGCGAACGAGGGCCAGGGCTCGACGTGCCTCACCCCCATCGGGATCCAGACCGAACTCGCGCAGAAGCTGGAGAGAGAAATGGGTCGCCGTCCAGGCGTCGAAGAAGGGTTTCGAGTCGTCAACCCAACCGGGGCGATAGGTTCCGCCGTCCCATCGGCCGTCGGTGCCCTGGAGCGCCAGTAGCTGGGAGCCCCAGCCCTCGACACCCACCCGGGCCCGCTCGGCCATCTGGACATCCAGTGGCTCGCGGGCCAGGTCACGCATGACCTGCCAACGTATCGCCGGATCGGAGTCCAGCAGCCACTCCAGAGGTGGTTGGCTCATCGGTTCCCTCGCCTTCGGATCGTGGGTTGTTCCGCCCGTCCTGGGGCCGGAACGCTATCACCGGTGAGGTACGGGGTGACCCGGGCCGCCTACGGCCGAGCCGGTCCGGCATGACGTGAGGCGCTAAAACTGGCCATGGACAAGCGCCCCACCACCAGAAGCTAGGAACGCATGGAAGTACTCGAGCTGGCCGGCACCGTGATCTTCGCCATCTCCGGGGTCATCGCCGTGGCCAGCGTCCGCCTGGACTGGTTCGGCGCCGTCGTCGTGGGTGTCGTCACCGCCATCGGAGGCGGCTCCATCCGCGACGTCATCCTCGGCGCCACCCCCGTCTTCTGGGTGGCCAATGTCGGCTACCTGATAGCCGCCATCCTGGGCGGGGTCGTGGCGATCCCCCTCGCCCGGCGCCTGGCGAAGGGCGCGCCGCGACGATTCGACGAGACGCTGCAACTGGCCGACGCGGCAGGGCTCGCCCTATTCGTCGTCGTCGGCGCCCAGATCAGCCTCCAACTCGGTTTCGACGCCCGCGTCGCAGTCGTGGCCGCAATCATCACGGGCGTGGGCGGCGGCGTCATTCGCGACCTCCTCGCCGACCGCACCCCTCTCATCCTGTCCGGCGAGATCTACGCCACCGCCGCCCTGGCCGGGGCGATCGTCTACGTCATGCTCCACGAGTACACGTCTCTATCCGACTGGTTCGCCACCCTCATGGGCGCCGTCAGTGTCTTCGGGCTCCGGGTCCTCGGCATCCG
>DATFFO010000105.1:0-3143 GCA_035250025.1 Acidimicrobiia bacterium | reverse complement strand
GCCGTGTTCCTGCCCGGCGCCGCCGTCGGCGCTGCCCTCCTCGGCGCCACCCGCGGCTACGCCACCATGCGCCCGACGGTGATTCTGGACCGGATCGGCCGGCCCGCGTTCCAGGTTGCGACGGTGGCCGTTGCCGTGGCCACCGAGGCTTCGATGGGCCTCGTCGCCGCCCTGTGGGCGGGGGCCTTCCTGCTGGAGGCGGCCGCGGCGTGGTGGTGGCTGGCCAAGCTCCGGGACGCCGATCCGCAGGCAGGCTGGGGCCGACCCCGGCGCCAGGCGGCGAGTTCGTTCTGGCGCTTCACGCTCCCCCGAGCGGCGGCCACAACCCTGCGGACGACCCTCCAGTGGTTCGATGTCGTGCTGGTGGCAGCGCTGTCGTCGCCAGGGGCGGCAGCCGTCTACACCGTGGCCACCCGCCTCCTCCAGCTCGGCCTCCTCGCCGCGTTCTCCGTCGGACAGGCGGCCGAGCCGCTCTTTGGCGAGGCGGTCGCCGCCGATGACACCGCCAGGACCGGACGCCTCTATCAGGTGGCTACCGCATGGCTCATCCTCATCACGTGGCCCATCTACATTCTGCTCACTCTCTTCGCCCCCGCCGCCCTCGGCCTGTTCGGGCCCGGCTTCACAACCGGTGAAGGCGTGGTCCTGATCCTCGTCGTCTCGGTCCTCTTCGGAGCCTCCGTGGGTCCCGCCGACATCCTCCTTGTGATGAAAGGGAAACCCACCTGGAGCCTGTGGAACACGGCCGCCTCGCTAGCGGTCAATCTCGCCCTCAACCTCGTGCTCATTCCGAGGATGGGCATCACCGGTGCGGCCGTGGCCTGGACGGTCAGCCGGGTCGTCGGCAACCTCCTGCCGGTCACCCAGCTATGGCGGAGCGCCGGCCTCCATCCGTTCGGAACCGGCTGGCCACTCGCCATCGGCGTCTCGCTCGCCTCATTCGGGGTCGTCGGTCTGGTCGCCAGGACCGCGATCGGAACGGAGCTCGGGGTAGCCCTCGGTGCCGCGGTCGTGGCGGGGGCGGCCTTCGTCCTGTTGGTGCGTCGCCTGAAGGTGGCGCTCGCCATAGACCTTGCCCTGTCCGCGCTCCGGAAAGCGGCATCGTGAACGAGGTCCTCGAATATCGGGCCCGGACGCTGGCGCGCAACACGGTGTGGGGCACCCGCGACCTGCTGGCACGGCCGACCGCCGCCTGGCGCGTCCTCCCCGACTATCTCATCATCGGGGCGCAGCGGTGCGGCACCACATCGCTCCAGGACCTCATCTCCTCGCACCCTGATGTCCGGCCCCCTTTTCTGCGCAAGGGAATCCACTATTTCGACACCGACTTTCGGCGGGGTGAGGCGTGGTATCGATCTCAGTTTCCCTACCGACGGGGTGGAAGGCGGCTCACCGGTGAGGCCAGTCCCTACTACCTCTTCCACCCGCTCGTTCCTGGGCGTATCGCCGAAATGATTCCGAAAGTGAAGGTGATCGCCCTCGTACGGGATCCGGTCGAACGAGCCATCTCTCATTACAAGCACGAGGTCAGGCGCGGCTTCGAGCACCTCGACATGGCCGCCGCCTTCGAGAGGGAGGACGAGCGGCTCGCCGGCGAGGAAGACAAGATGATCGCCGATCCGGCCTACCTCAGTCCCGACCACCAGCACTTCTCGTACCAGGCGCGGGGCATGTACGCCGACCAGCTCGCCAGGTACGACGCCCTCCTCCCGGGCGAGAACATCTCCGTCATCGAGTCAGAGTCCTTCTGGCGAGACCCGACGCCAGTTCTCGAGCAGACGTACCAGTTCCTGGGCCTGGATCGATGGACGCCACCGGTGGTTCCTCACCTCAATGCCACCAGGCCAAGGGAGGTGCCCGAGGGCGTAGTCGTCAGATTGCGGGAGAGGTTCGCCTCCGCCAACCGACGGCTACTCGAGTCCCGCGGCATCGGTTCCGACTGGACATGAACCCTCCTTATCGGCGCCTCTGGGCCGAAGAGGAGACGGGCCCTAGCTTCGGCGTGATGGGAAAGCCCGACGCCTCTCAAGTTCTCGTGCCGTTGGACCGGAGGGCGGCCACCGCCGGGGCCCTGATCCGGCATCACGCCGGCATGGGAGCCGGGGAACGGATCACACGGCGCCTCGTCTCAGGAGCCGCCCGCGTGGGGCTGCTCAAGCCGCTCCTGCGGAGGCGCGTGTCGGTCGACGCCGGCACTTCCGGCCAGCCGTCTCTACATGCCGAGATCGCCCGGCTGCTGGGCCAATCGCCCCTATGGCTCTCGGTGTCATTCGGGCCGCCCCGCCCCAATCAGAAACCGGTGGTGCGTGCCCTGGACGCCCGCGGACGGACCGTGGGCGTAGCCAAGATTGGCTGGGACACCCTCACCACGGCGCTTGTCGAGGCCGAGGCTGCCGCCGTTCAGATGCCGGCCCTACGTCGACTGACCCATGTCACGGTTCCGGAGCTGATCGCGCTCGACGAATGGCGAGGCCACAGGCTCGCCGTGTACAAGGCCGAGATGGGACGTCCCGGCCGCACGAATCCGTCCTGGGAGGCGTTCTCGGAGGTCGCCACGGCCTGGCCGACGGCACGCCTCCAGGTTGAGAACAGTCCCTTGACGCGGTCACTGGCAGACACCGGGGCCTTGGCCTTCGAGGTCCTCGAGGTTGCCCTCGCCCGGTGGGGCGGGATCGAGCTCCAGTTCGGTGGTTGGCATGGGGACTGGACACCATGGAACACCGCCCGTCGCAGCGGAGGAGGGGTGGTGGTGTGGGACTGGGAGCGGGCCGGCCCCGGTGTGCCTCTCGGCTTCGACATGATCCACTACCGGTTCCAGGCCCGGGCTACCAGGGGCGGCTACCCGGTGGCGGACCTCCTCGCTGACGTTCGCACCTGGGATCCGTTGGCTCGCCTGCTCACGTCCGAGGAAGCGGAGGCGACAGCCGTCTGGTATCTGATGGCAATAAGCCATCGCCACGCCGGCCACCGCCACCTCACGTATCTCGAAGAGTTGGCCCGGGTGCTGGCCTGACGGATCAGAACTGGACGGCGGCGGCGCCCCAATGGAAGCCGGCCCCGAAGGCGGCCAGCACCACGAGGTCGCCCGGGCGGATAAGGCCCTTCTCCTGGCTCTCCCATAGGGCAAAGGGCACCGTGGCCGA
>DATFFO010000104.1:0-43772 GCA_035250025.1 Acidimicrobiia bacterium | reverse complement strand
ACCTCGGAGATGGCGTCGACCGCAAGCTCGGCTTCGTCCACCCGGATCGGCTGGAGGAACTCGGCCATCATCTGCAGGATCTCCACGTCGATGACCAGCTTCTCGAAGGAGGCGACGAGGCCGCCCTCCATCCAGCCCGCCCCGTGCATCACGAGGTTGGCTCCGCCCATCACCGCCCCCCAAGTGGACATTTCGGCCTCGTAGGCGGCCTGGGCATCAACCGCGTTGCCGGCGGTGGCGTTGGAGGATCGATAGGGGATGGAGTAGCGGCGGGCGAGTTGGCCCCCGGCCAGCGCCGCCTTCGTGTACTCGGGTGTTCCGAAGGCGGGGGCGCCGGAGCGCATGTCGACATTCGAGGTGAAGCCCCCGTACATGGCCGGGGCGCCGGGGTTGACGATCTGGATGAAGGCGATCACGGCCAGGGCCTCGGCATTTTGTTGGGCGAGGGCGCCGGCGAGAGAGGCGGGGGCCATCGCTCCCGCCAGGGTGAACGGGGTGACGACCACCACCTGGTTCATGCGCGCCATCTCCACGAGCCCTTCGATCATGGGGCCGTCGAGCCGAAGAGGAGAGGAGGTGTTGACGATCGTGAACAGCGACGGCTCACTGGCGAGCTGCTGACGGGTCACACCCCGGGCGATGCGAACGATCTCGAGGCCGTCGAGGATGCGCTGGCGACCGAGCGAGTAGGCGTGGAACACCTTGTCGGTGAGGGTGACAAAGTCGGATAGGGCGTCCAGGTGGCGGGTGGCCGGGGGAAGGTCGACAGGCTCTACCGGATAGCCGCCGAAGGCGTGGATGATGTTGAAGCTCTGACCGAGGCGGAGGAGGTCCTGGTAGTCCTGATGGTTGCCAACCCGTCGCCCACGGGCCAGGTCGGAGGAGTTGGGGGCAGAGGCGACTTCGCTGAAGACGACGCTGTTACCTCCAATATGGACATTGTGGGCGGGATTGCGGGCATGCAGGTCGAACTCGGACGGAACGGTGGCGATGACTTCGGCGATCTGTTCGGGGTCGAAGCGGGCCCGTTGGCCCTCCACCGCCACTCCCGCCTCCCGTAGGATGTCGATCGCCTCGGGATGGAGGAAGTCGATGCCTATCTCGCTCACGATGCGCATCGAGGCGGCGTGGATGGCCTCGATCTGCTCCTGGCGGAGGACTTCGATCGGCGAGTATGGATTGGTGACGTGACGCCACGGGAGTTGGCGCAGTTCGCCACTGCGTTGGGATCTGCGTTCGTTGCGGGCCGAACGGTCGCGAGGCATCGGGATCGCAGCCTAACCCTCCGGGCTGTAGAGACCGTGAGTCCTCAGCTCAGGGGGCGGCGGCCAGGTCCTCGTCGAGCTGGGCCACCAGCTTGGCGATGCGTCCGGTACACGTCTCGTCGGCGATGGGTGGCAGCACAGTCAGCACATTCGCCGTGAGTTCCTCGAACGCAGAAGCGGCCGGTCCCGAGTCGGAGCCCACGACGGGCAGGCCGACATCGCCTCCCTGAACCACCGCCGGATCGAGGGGTATTCGACCCAGGAGGGGGACGTCCATCTGGTCGGCGAGGGCGTCCCCGCCACCCGAGCCGAACAACTCGTAGGAGGTGCCGTGCTCGCACACGAAGTCGGCCATGTTCTCGACGACTCCGATGATCGGCATGAAGGAGCGTCGGGCCATGTCCGCCACCCGCACTGCCACCTTCTGGGCCGCCAACTGGGGCGTGGTTACGACCAGCATCTCGGCCTGAGGGAGCAGGCGAGACAGGGCCATCTGGATGTCGCCGGTGCCGGGGGGGAGGTCTATAACCAGATAGTCGAGTTCGCCCCACTCGACCTGGGTGAGGAACTGCTCCAATGCCTTGGACAGCATCAACCCCCGCCACATCAGGGCGGTCTCCTCGGACTCGATGATCAGGCCGGTGGACACCACGGATACGCCGTGGGCCGACCCGGGTTGGATGAGCCGGCTCTGGTCGTCGGCTGTGAGCGGCCCCTCGATCCCCAGCATGCGGGGGATCGAGAAACCCCAGATGTCACCGTCGAGCAGTCCCACCCTGAAACCCTGGCCGGCCAGGGCGAGAGCCAGGTTCACGCTGACCGTCGACTTGCCCACGCCGCCCTTGCCCGACGCCACCGCCAGCACCCTGGTCGTCGGCTCGACCTGGGTCGGCTGGGCAGCCTGGCGAGCCCTGAGGCGGGCGGTGGCCATGAGGTTGGCGCGCTGCGCTTTGGTCATGGCGGTCGTCTCGACCACGACATCGGAGATGCCCGGCAGTGCCCGAACCTTGCGGACGGTGTCGCCTTCGATCTGACTGCGCATCGGGCACTCGGCCACGGTGAGCGCGATGCCGACGGTGGCCACTCCGTCGGCGTCGACGTCGACGGAGGTGACCATGCCCAACTCGACGATGTTGCCGCCCAATTCAGGGTCGTTGACGGCCTCGAGGGCCCGGTATATGTCTTGGTGCGTGACGGTGCTCATTTCGTGGGAATGCGCAGCCAACGTTATCCCTTATACTGAGAGACCGGGAACGAGAGAACCCCTAGAAAGCGCCTATTCAGAGATCATGACGCAAGCACTCAGCATCAAGTCCAGCAAGCCCCAGCCCACGGTGATGCTCACCGACAACGCCGTCGTCAAGGTCGGAGAGTTGATCGCCGCCGAAGGAGAAGAGGGCCTCGCCCTCCGTATGGCCGTCCGTCCGGGAGGTTGCTCGGGCTTCTCCTATGAGCTCTTCTTCGACAGCCAGATTGACGATTCCGACATCGTCGAGGAGTACGGAGAGGGCCAGGTCAGGGTCGTGGTCGACGCCCAATCGGCCGAGATGATTCGGGGCGCCACGCTCGACTTCAAGGACGGTCTGATGGGTGCCGGGTTCGCCATCGAGAACCCCAACGTCACCCGCACCTGCGGCTGCGGCAACAGCTTCGGCTGACACTTATCCTGGCCTCATGGCCAAGCAGATCCTCGAAACCCCTTCCGCTCCTGAGCCGATCGGCCCTTACAGCGTGGCTGTGGAGGCCGGCGGTCTCGTCTTCCTCTCCGGCCAGGTCGGAGCCGATCCCGCCACTGGCGAACGCACTCCCGACGACATCCAGATCCAGACAAGGCGAGTGCTGGACAACATCGGCGCCATCCTCGGTGACCTCGGCCTGGGCTATTCCGACATCGTGAAATCGACCGTCTTCCTGACCGACATGGCCGACTACCCGGCGGTCAACGAGGTCTATGGCAGCTACTTCAAGAACGCCCCGCCTGCCCGGTCCGCGGTGCAGGTGGCGGCACTGCCCGGCGGCTACCTGATCGAGATCGAAGTCGTAGCCGCCCGAACGGAGTCGTGATGACCAAAGACGAAGTATTCGAGACATTCGGCTTCACCGGCCAGGATCCGATCGCGGGCGTGTGTGTCGCCGGCGAGTGGACCCAGGGTTCGGGGGACGTAGTGGAGATCCCCAACCCGACGACGGGGGAGACCTTGGCCCGGGTCAGTCTGGCCGGGCCCGACGACTATGAGCGGGCGGTGGCGTCGTCGGTGGAGACTTTCTCGCGGTGGCGGGCCCTGCCAGCTCCTGCCCGCGGCGACTACGTGCGGCGCCTGGGCAACGCCCTGCGTGACAAGCGCGAGGCCCTGGGTGCGTTGGTGAGCCTCGAGGTCGGCAAGATCCTGCCTGAGGGCATCGGTGAGGTTCAGGAGATGATCGACATCTGCGACTTCGCCGTCGGCCTCTCCCGCCAGCTCTACGGGAAGACGATCGCCTCCGAGCGCCCCAACCACCGGATGTACGAGCAGTGGCACCCGCTCGGGCCCGTCGGCGTGATCAGCGCCTTCAACTTCCCCGTTGCGGTGTGGTCCTGGAACTCGACCCTGGCCGCCGTGTGTGGCGACACGGTCCTGTGGAAGCCGTCTGAGCGCACCCCATTGACCGCCATCGCCGTCACGAACATCGCAAATGAAGTGATGGAGGGCAGCGGCTTCGAGGGTGTGTTCAACCTCGTCGCCGGGACGGGCGGCGTGGTCGGCGACGCCATGATCCACGACCGCCGGCTGCCTCTCATCTCGGCCACCGGATCGACGCGAATGGGCAAGATCGTAGGTCCTGTCGTCGCCGACCGAATGGGGAAGTCGATCCTGGAGCTAGGTGGCAACAACGGCATCATCGTGATGGACGACGCCGACCTGGAGCTGGCGGTTCGGGCGGCACTATTCGCCGCCGTCGGGACCGCCGGTCAGCGCTGCACGAGCCTGCGGCGACTCTTGGTCCACCGGGCCGTGGCAGACAAGTTCGTCGACAGGCTCAAGGAGGCCTACTCGACCATCCCCATCGGCGATCCGCTGGAAGAGGGCACGCTCATGGGACCGCTCGTCAACCAGCAGGCCGTGGACAACATGTTGGCCGCCGTCGACGTCGCCCGCTCGCAGGGTGCGGTGATCGTGGCCGGCGGGGGGACCGTGGATCGACCCGGCTTTTTCGTGGAGCCGACCATCGCCCGCATCCCCAAGGACGCCGCTATCACCCAGGAGGAGACCTTCGCCCCGATCCTCTGGGTTGTGGAGTTCGACACCCTCGACGAGGCGATCGCGATCCACAACGGTGTCGTGCAGGGCCTGTCGTCGGCGATTTTCACCCAGTCGCTCAAGCATGCCGAGAAGTTCCTGTCCGCTCTGGGGTCGGATTGCGGGATCGCCAACGTCAACATCGGCACCTCGGGGGCGGAGATCGGTGGGGCGTTCGGAGGCGAGAAGGAGACCGGCGGTGGGCGCGAGAGCGGCTCGGACTCGTGGAAGGGGTACATGCGCCGCCAAACCACCACCATCAACTGGGGTGACGACCTCCCGCTCGCCCAGGGCATCGAGTTCGGCTGAAGCCGGCATGGACCGCGTCGAGTGGGACGAGAGGTACCGGGAGAAGCCGCTGCTGTGGTCCCATGGGCCGAACCGGTTCGTGGCGGAGGAACTGGCGGGGCTGACGGCGGCGTCGGCGCTCGACGTGGCCTGCGGCGAAGGCCGCAACGCCATCTGGTTGGCTGAACAGGGCTGGGCCGTGACAGGTGTCGACTTCTCGTCGGTGGCCATCGAACGGGCAGAGCGGATGGCGGCTGAACGGGGAGTCGATCTCGAATTGGTCGTGGCGGACGTCACCGACTGGGATCCGGGTTCGGTATTCGACCTGGTCCTGATCTCTTATGTCCAGCTTCCCCCGGCGGAGTTCGAGGGCCTGATGGAGAGCGTCGTGTCCTGGGTGGCACCTGGCGGCCGTCTGCTCATGGTCGGCCACGACCGTTCGACGGCCGGTGTGAGCGGACCCAGCGATCCCGACCTTTTGTGGACCAGTGAGCGGCTGGAGGCGTTGGTCAACCCGTTCTCGATCGAGCGGTCGCGGGTGGGCTTCCGCAGCCTCGATTCGGGTGAGGAGGCCGCCGACACTGTTGTGCTGGCCCGCCGGCCCGCCTGACGAGAGGATCAGACGCGGTCGAGAGCCTGTTCGAGGTCAGCGATCAGGTCCTCCGGGTCCTCTAGGCCTACCGAAAGGCGAACCAGGCCATCGGTGATCCCGGCCCGCGCCCTGTCCTCGGGCGGGACGGCGGCATGGGTCATGGTCGTGGGATGCGTGATGATCGACTCGACGGCACCCAGGTTCTCGGCCAGGGCCCAGAGACGCACCCCGTCCATGAGGCGTTTGCCCGCTTCCACCCCGCCGACCACCTCGAAGCAGGCCATCGCCCCGAAACCGGAGGCCTGACGTTTGGCCAGGTCGTGCTGGGGGTGGGAGACGAGGCCGGGATAGCCGACGCTCGCCACCTTGGGATGGTCTTCGAGCCACTCGGCGACGGCGAGGGCGTTGGTCGACTGGGCATCCATTCGCACCGAGAGCGTCTTCACCCCCTGCAGGGTGAGCCAGGCGACCATGGGCGACATGACGAGCCCGGTGGAGATGCGGGCGAAGGTGATCTTCTCCTGGAGGGCCTGGTCCTTCACGACTACGGCGCCGCCCAGGGTGGCGTTGTGGCCGTCGAGGTACTTGGTGGTGGAGTGGACGACCACGTCACAACCGAGTTCGAAGGGCCGCTGGTAGTAGGGCGTGAGGAACGTGTTGTCGGTCACATGGAGGATGCCGTGCTCGGCGGTGATCTCCGAGATGGCGGCGAGGTCGGTCAGCTTGAGGGTCGGATTGGCCGGCGTCTCGGTGAAGACCAGCACGGTCTTCGGGCGGATGGCGGCGGCGACGGCGTCGAGGTCGGAGGCGTCGACGAAGTCCACCTCGACCCCGAACTTGCGGAGGAACTGGTCGGCGAACCGGTAGGTGCCGCCATACACCACGTCGGCGATGACGACGTGGTCACCGGCCTGGAGGGTGCCAAGCAACACCGCCACGGTGGCCGCCATCCCCGACCCGTATGCCGTGGCGTAGCTGCCGCCCTCCAGGGCGGCCATCTTCTGCTCGAACGCCGACACCGTCGGGTTCCCGCCCCGGGCGTAGCTGTACCCCCGTTCCATGTAGGTGTCGACCGACTCCTGCACGAAGGTCGTCGACTGGTGGATCGGGGTGAGGATCGCCCCCGTCACGGGGTCGGGGGTGACCCCGGCATGAATCTGGTCGGTACGAAATCCCATCCCCCCATTGTGGTCCCCGCCGAACCTTCAGCGTGCATGCGAGAACACTGGGTGTTGTCCCCAGCACTCTCAACCACGGCTCCGGCGCCGCGTCTCTTCTGTGTGCGTGCGACAACACTCCTTGTGTGGGCATGCACTCTCAAGTCAGGCTGAGGTCGGGCGTGACCGCTGCCGACCGGTCGCCAGCAGCGTCTCCCGGCAGTAGTCGAAGTCGTCGACGAGCATCGACCAGGTGAAGCGGAGGACGACGAGGCCCATGGCGGCGGCGGCGTTGTCACGTCGGCGGTCCCGCTCGAAGTCGGCCTTGCGGGTGTGGTAGTTGCGGCCGTCGACTTCGAGGACGAGCCCCCAGTCGGCGATGAAGGTGTCAACCACCATGGGACCAGCCGAGCCGAGCATCGGATGCTGATGACTCGACAAGGGGATGGCGGGATGTTCGGTGAGCCGTCGGCTCAGCCGCTCGAGCTCCGAGGTGGGTGGTTGAAAGGCGCCGGGCCGTCGTTCCTCGACGAGTTCTCGCAGAGGCCGGGAGCCGCGTACCCGTCCGCCCGCGATCCGATCGAGGATGGTCTCGTAGTCGGCTAAGGCCGCCGTCTGTTTCACCAGCGTCTCGTCGAGGAGGGCGGCCAGGCGATCAAGCGGTAGGAAGGCGGCGAGGGCGAGGATCGCCTCGGCCGGGCTGGCCACAACGAAACCGTCGACCCTCACAGTGAAGACCTGATGGAAGAATGCCGAACGCGTAACGGTGCCGAGTGGTGAGCGGGCGTTCGCCGTACGCGGGACCATGACTTCCGGACGGCCTGAGCGGATCCCTGGAAACCCGTGCAGTCGAGCCGCCGACCTACCGGTAACGATCGCCGTCGGGTGAAACAGCAGGGCGGCGGCAAGGCGTTGGTGCCAAGTCGGCGGCGAGGAGGCAACCGCGTAAACGCCGTTCGCCAACCGTCTCCAACGGCCAGAGTCCAGCCGATACTGGACCATGCGCATCGACATGCCTGCCTGCCGGGCTTGACCGACGGTGATCACCCCGTATTGGTGGGCGAGACACTCCGCCACCGACGCTTCGATCTGAGGGTGGTCCATGCGCCCACCATGCCAAGGCCCCGGGGTCGGGGGAAGGGGGTTGGTTGAGAGTGCGTGCGACGACAACTCTTGTTGGGGCTTGCACGCTGAACGGGGAGGGGGGTCGCCGCCGTCGTTGAGTGTGCGTGCGACGACGACCATTGTTGGTGTACGCCCGCTGAACGCGCTCCGGGGTCAGCCGAAGCGGTAACCCACCGAGCGGACAGTGGTGATCCACGACGCCCGTTCTTCCCCCAGCTTGGCGCGCACGCGGCGGACATGGACATCCACGGTGCGGGCGCCGCCGTAGTAGTCGTACCCCCACACCTTCGAGAGCAGTTGCTGGCGGCTCCACACGCGACCCTGATTCTCGACCAGGAAACGCAGCAGCTCGTACTCCATGTAGGTGAGATCGAGGGGGCGGCCGTCGAGGGCCGCCTGATAAGTGAGGGGGTTGAGCTCGAGGTCCTTGAACAGCAGCCGGTCATCCGACTGGACCGACTGGAGATGTCGGCGGAGGCGGACGCCGAACTCGGCCGGGTCGAGCGGCTCGAGAACGAAGTCTGTCACGCCCTTGGCCCGTTCGATGAGCGGCAACGCCGCCGCCTCGGCGACGACGATCACGGGCAGGCCGATCTCCTCGGCGATTCGCTCGAGATGGCGCAGCCGGCGCATCGGCTCGTCTGACAGCTCGATGACGAGGAGGGCCGCCTCGTTGATGGCAGGCTCCTCGAGGTCAGATACGTAGGTAGTGGGCGCCCCGGAGAGCGTGAGAGCCGCGGCCAAGCCTTCGCTGCAATCGGTGGGGAAGGCGGCGACGCTCATCACGCCTCACAGAATCGGGAGGAAGTGCTCGAGTTCGAAGCGGGAGACGTGGCGCTGGTAGCGCTCCCACTCCTTGCGCTTGTTGCGCAGGAACCAGTCGAAGACGTGCTCGCCCAGCGCTTCGGCCACCAGCTCCGACCTCTCCATGGCGTCGAGGGCCTCCGCCAGCGACTCGGGAAGACGGGCGATACCGGCCGCCGCCCTCTCCGACGGTGTCATCCGAAACACGTTGTCGGCCACCTCGGCCGGGAGCTCGTAGCCCTCCTCGATGCCCTTGAGACCGGCGGCCAGCAGCACCGACAGGGCCAGGTAGGGGTTGGCGACGGCGTCGGCGGCCCGGTACTCGACCCTGACGCTGGAGGACTTGCCCACCTTCGGCGTCGGCACCCGGACGAGGGCCGACTGGTTGTTGCGCGCCCACGACACGTAGATCGGGGCGTCGAAGCCGCCCACCAGCCGCTTGTACGAGTTGACCCACTGGTTCGTCACCGCCGTGATCTCGCGGGCGTGGCGAAGAAGGCCAGCGATGAATGCCTGGGCCGTGGCCGAGAGCCCGCTCTCGCTGGACGGGTCGTGAAAGGCGTTGCGGTCACCTTCGAACAGCGAGAGATGCAGATGCATGCCCGATCCGTCGTGTTCCTCCATGGGTTTGGGCATGAATGTGGCGTAGATCCCGTGCTGGAGCGCGACCTCCTTGACGGTGAGTCGAAACGTCATGATGTTGTCGGCCATCGTCAAGGCGTCGGTGTAGCGAACGATGATCTCGTGTTGAGACGGCGCCACCTCGTGGTGGCTGTGCTCGACCGGGATCCCCATGAGTTCCAGGGCGTTGATCGTGAGTCTTCGGTACTCCTGGGCGACGTCGAGGGGGGTCAGGTCGAAATAGCCGCCCCGGTCGAGGGCGACCGGATCGGGACCGGCATCTTCGAAATAGAAGAACTCGAGCTCAGGGGCGACGTAGAACGTGTAACCCAGGTCGGCGGCCTTGTCGAGGTTGCGCTTGAGAACCTGGCGGGGGTCGCCACCGAAGGGCTCGCTGTCGGGGGTATGGATGTCGCAGAACATGCGGGCGACCTGCTGCTCCTGGCGCCAGGGGAGAACGGCGAACGTGGAGGGATCAGGGCGGGCCAGCATGTCGGCCTCCTGGATGCGGGCGTAGCCGTCGATCGACGACCCGTCGAAGGTCATGCCCTCCTCGAAGGCCACTTCCAACTCGGCCGGGCTGATCGACACCGACTTGAGGAATCCCTGGACGTCGGTGAACCAGAGACGGATGAACCGGATGCCGCGCTCCTCGACGGTGCGCAGGACATAGTCGGCCTGTTTGGTCATCGGCGCCACCATCTCGGCATCGCATCCTCGTCTTCGGCAGACCGCATTATGACCGAGCCCGCCCGGATCTCCGACACTTCGGGTTCAACGGCGGGTCGTGAGCAGAGATCCCAGGCACGCCAGCAGCGCCCCGCTCATGACCACGAGGAAAGCCGTTGGGAGGTCGCTGGCTTCGGCCAGCCAGCCGACGGCGAAGGGGCCGGCGAGGAAGCCGAAGCGGCTACCGGTGGTGAGGGCCGCCAAGGCTGCGCCCTCGGAGAATGCCGGGTGGGAGCCGGCGACGCTGTACATGAGGGGGAACACCACGGACACGCCCACGCCCCACAACCCGAAGGCAGCCAAGGTGGTGGCGACGGAGGAAGCGGCCACCGTGAAGCCGACGCCGGCAGCAACCACGGCCAGCGCGACCAGCAGGGTCCTGCCTGGTCCTAGCCGGTCGACAACGTGATCACCGCCGAACCTTCCCGCCAGCATGCCGGCGCTGAGACAGACGAACCCGGCGCCCGCAATTCCCGGCCCCGCCCCGAGGGCGTCTGTGAGGTAGATAGCACTCCAATCCGACGCCGTCGCCTCGATGAAGGCTGCACCGGCTCCCGCCAGGGCCAGCCACATGGCAATGCCTCCCCTTCCCTTGGAAGGCTGGGGACGGGGGCGGGCTCCGGTGTCGGTGACAAAACGCCTCGCCCAGGCCACCCCCACCACCCCGACGAGTGACGTGACGCCCAGCTGGGGGACGAGACCGGCGCCGGCGGCTACCGCCAACGTGCTGACGCCGGCACCGGTCAACGAGCCCAGGCTCCAGATCCCGTGCAGGCGGGAGAAGATGGACCGGCCCCTCGCCTCTTCGATGCGGACGGCGAGGGCGTTCATCCCCACATCGGCGATCGAGTCGACGACGGCGAGCGTCGCCAGGACCAGGGCAAACCAAACCGCGCTGGGGGCCAGGGCGAGAAGCGGCATCAGCGCGGCCAGCGCCACCGCCGGTCGCAGGGCACTCGCCCGGGCCCCGAACCTGGCTACCACCAGTCCGCTGATCGCCGAGCCTGCCAGCCCCCCGAGTCCGCCGACTGCGAGCGCCAGTCCCAGCCCGCTCGGACCGACCCCCAGCCCGTCGCGAATCTCCGGCAGGCGCGGCAGCCAGCTTCCAAGGGCGAGGCCGTTGACGAAGAAGAGGATGGCGACCCCCGCCAGGGGGCGCCGTGGATGGGTGTTCAGCCGGTGCGGCGGCGGCGCTCGGCCAGCCAGCGACGCCGGAGCCGCTTGCGCTCGTCGGCCGTCAACCCGCCCCAGATCCCATCCCGCTGGTTGGCCTCGAGGGCATAGAGGAGGCAGTCGTCCCGGACCTCACAACGCCCGCAGACCTCCTTCGCCTTCTTGATCTGCGCCTCCGCCGGGCCGGTTTCACCGGCGGGGAAGAAGAGATCCGTGGGGTAATCGGCGCAGGCGGCGCGCTCGCGCCAGTCGGTGCTGATCTCGAGTTCGAGCAGTCGGGATTCCATGGTGGCCTTCACTCTATTGGCATTTAGCGTTAAATTCAATCGATAAGTGGAAGAACGAATTACGCTCCAAGAAGCGGCCGAACGGCTGGGCGTGCACTACATGACGGTGTACCGCTACGTGCGCCTCGGCCAGCTCACGGCCCGGAAAGAGGGCCGGACGTGGCTCGTCGCTTCCCCAGATCTCGATAGGTTTCAACAAGGGAACGCTAGCGACCCTTCCCCATCGCTGTCTAGAAGAAATGTTCCCTGGCACGAACGTTTGCACAATCGTCTCCAGGCCGGTGACCAAAGCGGAGCCTGGAAGGTCGTGGAGGCGGCCCTGGCCAGCGGGATGAGTCCCGAGCGGGTGTATGTGGAGATGCTGGTGCCCGCCCTGCGCAGCATCGGGGAGCAGTGGGAGTCGGGCGAGATCGGCATCGAAGTCGAGCACCAGGCCTCGGTGATGGCGGGGCGGATGATCGGCCGTCTAGGCCCTCGTTTCAGCCCCCGCGGCAGGCGCAAGGGCAGCGTGGTCGTCGCCGCCCCCTCCGGTGACCGCCACGGGTTGGGGCTGGCCATGGCGAGCGACATCCTGCGCGGCGCCGGCTACACGGTGATGGACCTCGGGCCCGACACCCCGCCCGAGGCGATCGAAGGCGCCCTTCGCCAGGCAGACCGGCCGACGGCGGCATGCATCGGAGTGGCCCATTCCGAGGCCGTCGAAGGGGCCCGCCAGATGGTCAAGGCCGCCCGTCGGCACCTGCCGCGTGAGGCGCCGGTGATACTCGGAGGTGGTGCCATCCCCGACGACGCC
Organism: Acidimicrobiia bacterium; assembly: GCA_035250025.1. Taxonomy (GTDB): domain Bacteria; phylum Actinomycetota; class Acidimicrobiia; order Spongiisociales; family ZC4RG35; genus DATFFO01. Next base: position 31,660 of record DATFFO010000104.1, on the reverse strand, counting down.
TACGCCCGCACCCTCGGGGCCGAGCGTCGCGCCTGCCTCGACGACCTCGTCGCCGCCGTCGAGGCCGGGCGGGACCAGGATCCCGGCATACATATCTGAATATGATTAGCGCTAATTAGGCCAGCGGCGACCTTCTGCCAATAGAAGAGGGGTGGCCCCGTGGCCACCCCTCTCTTCTCAGCGTTGAGGCCGGCTCACGGCAGCCAGGCAGACCACACGTCCTCATTGGCGGCGATCCACTCGGCGGCCACGTCGGCGGGGTCCTCGCCGTCGATCTCGACCGAGGGCAGCATCTCCAACTGGTCGTCGGTGGTGATGGTGAAGGCCTCGAGGAAGGCCTGGACGTCCGGCGCCTTCTCGGCCAACTGGGCCGAGGCCGCCTTCATCAGGACGTCCTCGGGGTAGTCACAGTCGATAGCGGCCGGGTCTTCGTAGCAGCCCTCGGAGTACTCGGGCAGCAGGACGTTCACCAGGTCGTACTTCGCCACCGCCGCCGTCGGGGTCCACCAGTACATGACGATGGGCTCTTCGGCGGCGACCCGGGTGTCGAGTTCCGCCACTGTGGCGGCCTCACTGCCCGAGAAGACCACCTGCAGAGGCAGTTCCAGGTTTGCGATGATCGCCTCGTCGTACTGGGAGTAGGAGGGGTCTGTCCCGAGGAAGCGCCCCTTCTCGCCGGTCTCGGCCGTGGCGAACTCGGCGGCAACCGCCGGGTCCTGGAACCCTTCCCAGGTCGCCAGCTCGGGGAACTCGTCGATGACGTAGGACGGCACGAACCATCCGATCTTGCCCACAGCGCCGAGGTCGCCGATGTCGACCACCGTGCCGTCGTCGAAGAACGCCTGCTCGTCCTCCGTCACGCCCGAGGGCCAGATCTCCAGGGCCGCATCGAGGGTCCCGTCGGCCATCCCGGTGAACATGGTGTTCTCGTCGATCGTCACGATCTCGACGGGGTTGCCCAGTTCGGCCTCGATGATCTGTTTCGCCACCTCGACGTTGAGCGCCGAAGCGGTCCAGGGGTTGACAGCGAGACTGATGGTCGCCAGGTCACCCGGCGGCGCCGACGTCTCGGTGGGGGTGGTCTCCCCGGTTGTCTCGCCGGTCGTTTCGCCCGTGGTCTCTCCAGTCGTGTCGCCGGTGCCGGTGGTCGTGTCGGTGGTGCCACCTCCACACGCCGCCAGCACCAGAGGGAGCGCGGCAAAGAGGATCAGCCACCGATGGGCCCTCCATCTCAACTCATTCGATTTCTCGGTCATGCGTTATTCCTTCCCCGGCTCCGACGGTCGCGGAATCCGAGTGCCGCTACATTACCGCCCATGTCATCACGGCCCTGGGCCCAGCGAGAAGCTTTCGGCGGGGGGGACGATCCAGCATGAGCGACGTCTGCATCCAGGTCGAGGACTGCTGGAAGGTTTTCGGAGCGCGCCACACGGACCGCGCCCTGGCGATGGCCGACTCCGGCAAGAGCCGGGCTGAGATCCTGGACGAGACCGGGGCGACACTCGCCGTGCGGGGCGTCGGTTTCAGTGTGACGCGGGGAGAGACGTTCGTCGTGATGGGCCTCTCCGGCAGTGGCAAGTCCACGCTCGTCCGATGTGTCTCCCGTCTCACGGATCCCACCAGAGGACGGGTCCTCCTCGACGGTGAGGACCTCACGGCCATGGACGAGGCTGCGCTGCGCGACGTCCGGCGACGGAAGCTCTCGATGGTCTTCCAGCACTTCGGCCTCTTCCCCCATCGGCGCGTCATAGACAACGTCGCCTACGGTCTCGAAGTCCAGGGCGTCCCCAGGACCGAGCGGCGGGACAGGGCGAATGAGATCATCGACGTCGTCGGGCTGACGGGTTGGGCCGAGCACTTCCCCCAGCAGCTTTCTGGTGGGATGCAGCAACGCGTCGGCCTGGCCCGAGCCCTGGCGGTGGACCCTGAAGTCCTTTTCTTCGACGAGCCGTTCTCGGCCCTCGATCCGCTCATCCGCCGCGATATGCAGGACGAACTGTGCAATCTCCAGGAGCGTATGCACCGGACCATCGTCTTCATCACCCACGACTTCGCCGAGGCGATCAAGCTCGGAGATCGCATCGCCATCATGAAGGACGGCCGTTTCGACCAGGTGGGCACGGCGGCCGAACTCATCACGAGCCCGGCCACCGACTATGTCCGCGAGTTCACGAAGGACATCCCCAAATCGAAGGTCCTCACCGCCGGGGCGATCGCCACCGGACCGGTTCCCGACGGCAACGGACGCGAGGTCGACGCCAACGACACCATCGAGATGATCTTGCCCGCCCTCCTCGATGACCCGTCGCCGGTCGCCGTGGTAGGCGAGGGCGGGCGTGTCGTCGGCTGCGTCGACCGCGAGGCCGTCACCCGGCTTCTGTCCACGACATGACCGCCTCGACTGCTCCCCTCGCCCTCGGGGTGGAGAGCGAGCGCCTGCGCCGGGTACTTCCCTGGTTCGGCCTGGCGATCGCGGTCGTCTCGATCCAGTTGGCTGTAGGCGCCGTTCCCTTCCCGCGCTCCTGGGAGACCCTCGTCTCCGGTCCCATCGACCAGCTCGAAAGCTGGGTCCGCGCCAATCGCCTCTCCCATCCCCTCTTCACCGGCTTCTTCACCCCCCTCAGCGGCCTGGTGGCTTCCGGGTTGACCCTGGTGGCCGACCTTCTGTTGTGGCTGCCCTGGTTCGTACTGCCGGCCTCGGTATTCCTCGTCGTCGCCCGGACACGACGCTACGGGATGGCGGCGGTGGCGGCCATCGCCGCCCTCTATCCGGGGGTCGTGGGGCTGTGGGACGTGACGATGGAGACCCTCGCCCTCATGACGATCGCGGTGGCGGTGGCCCTCATCATCGGGATCCCGGCGGGGATCCTCGGCGCCTTGCGTCCCGGCTTCGATCGCGCCATCCGCCCCATCCTCGATGCCATGCAGACGATTCCCGCCCCAGTTTATTTCATCCCCATGATCCTCTTCTTCGGGATAGGCAAGGTCCCGGCGACCATCGCCACCGTCGTGTACGCCCTGCCTCCGGTCGTGAGGTTGACGACCCTCGGGGTGCGCCGGGTGGACGGTCAGGCGGTGGAGGCCTCGACGGTATTCGGGTCGACCCGACGCCAGACCTTGTTCAAGGTGCAATTGCCACTGGCGATGCCGACGATCATGACCGGGATCAACCAAACGATCATGATGGCGCTGGGCATCGTCGTGCTGGCGACGCTCCTCGGCGCCGGCGGCCTCGGCCAGGAGGTCATGGACGGACTCAGCCAGCGGAGGACCGGCCGCACCCTGGCTGCGGGCTTGGCGATCGTGGCGGTGGCGATGGTGCTCGATCGCATCGGTCAGAGCCTGGCGGAGACCGATCGGACACGCCATGTCTCGGCCCGAGTCGCCCTCCTGGGCGTGGCCGGCGTCTTGGCGGCCACGATCCTGGGCCGGGTCACCGGCTGGGTGAATTTTCCGGCGCTGTGGGAGGTGTCTGCCTTCGACCCGATCGACAGGCTCGTCACGTGGGCTCGCGACAATCTCTCCTGGTTCACCCGGCCCTTCAACGATTTCATGGTGGCGGACGTGCTCATCCCGATGCGGGACTTCCTCACCGACGTCCTCGCCTGGCCGATCCTCATCGTGGTCACCGCTTTCATCTGCTGGCGCGTCAAGGGTTGGAAGCTGGCGTTGGTCTCCGCCGCCCTCCTCATGGCCGTGGGACTGGTCGGGATGTGGGAACTCTCGATCGAGACACTCACCCACGTGGTGACGGCGGTGGTGTTCTCGGTGATGATCGCCATCCCGGTCGGGGTCTGGGGGGGACGCAGCCGCCGGGTCGAGGCCTTCCTGGCGCCCGTCCTCGACTTCCTCCAGACGATTCCCTCGTTCGTCTACCTCATCCCCGTCGTGATGCTCTTCACGATCGGTGCGGTTCCGGGGATCATCGCCTCCGTCCTCTACGCCGTGGTCCCCGGCATCCGCATCACGGCGCTCGGCGTCAAGCAGGTGCCGGGGGAGAGCGTGGAGGCCTCGCGTGCCTTCGGTGCCACCCGCCGTCAGACGCTGTTCGGCGTGCGTCTCCCGCTGGCGGCCCCCACGATCATGGCGGGGGTGAATCAGGTCATCATGATGGTCCTGGCCATGATCATCATCGCCGGCCTCGTCGGTGCCGGTGCCCTCGGCTTCGAGACCATTCGGGCCGTCACCCGCTCCGAGACCGGGCTCGGGTTCGAGGTCGCCCTGGCCATCGTGACCATGGCCATCATCCTCGACCGGGTGACCCAAGCCTGGGCTGAGAGGCTGCAGCCGCCGAGCGCCCACTGAGCGGTGTCTGCCTTCTGGCTCACCTTCGGCGCGGTGTTCCTGGCCGAGCTTGGAGACAAGAGCCAGCTGCTGACGCTGACCTTCGCCTCTCGCTACCGGGCATCTCACGTGCTTCTGGCGGTGACTGTGGCCGCCGGTGTACTCCAGGGCTTGTCCGTCCTTGTGGGCAATGCCGTCTCCCGCGCCCTCCCCACCGATTTGGTGCAGATCATCGCCGGCCTGGCCTTCATCGGGTTCGCCGTTTGGACGTTGCGCGAGGACCACGACGAAGACGATGAGGGGGAGCGGCGGGAAGCGGGACGCCTTCCTATCGTGACGATGCTCCTGGCGTTCTTCCTCGCCGAGTTCGGCGACAAGACGATGCTGACGACGGTGACCCTGGCCGCGACCCAGGCCTGGCTCGGTACCTGGCTCGGGGCCACGGTGGGCATGGTCACAGCCAACCTCATCGCCCTGGTCGTGGGCCGCCAGCTGGGGGAGCGGCTCTCCAGACGCACCGTCAGCATCGCTGCTGCCGTGCTCTTCTTCGCCTTCGGCGGGGTCCTGCTCATCCAGGGACTGGCCGGCGCGGGCACCTCCGCCTTCTAGCCCGCCGCTTGGTGGGAACGTGCGCTGCCCCCTACCCCACGCCTCCGCTCCGCTCCGGCGCGGGGACCCCTTCCCCCTCTCGCTGCCCTCGTGGGGGACAAACCTTTGCCCCCCACGAAGTGGGGTAGGGGGGTGCCCGAAGGGCAGGGCGACCCGTCGCGAACCTTTCGCTGGGGCTTTCCTGGTGAGTACCGTCCCGCTTCATGGAGCACGTGCGGCTTTTCATCCACGGCGAGGCGGTGGAGGCGACCTCCGGCGAGACCTTCGAGACTCTCAACCCCGCCACCGGGGAGGTGCTGACCACCGTCGACCATGCGGGCACCGAGGACGTCGAGCGAGCGGTGGAGTCTGCTCGAGAGGGCTTTCTCCAGTGGTCCGGGCTGACGGGAGCAGAACGCGGTCGGATCCTCAACCGGGCGGCCTCCCTCCTCCGAGACCGCAACGACGACCTCGCCCGGCTGGAGGTGCTCGACACGGGCAAGCCCATCGCCGAGGCTCTGGCAGTCGACGTCGCCAGCGGGGCCGACTGCATCGAGTACTTCGCCGGGGCGGCCGCCACCATCCATGGCGAGCACTACGACCTGGGGTCCAACTTCGCCTACACCCGGCGGGAGCCGCTGGGTGTGTGCGCCGGGATCGGAGCCTGGAACTACCCGATCCAGATCGCCTGCTGGAAGTCGGCCCCGGCGCTGGCTTGTGGCAACTCGATGATCTTCAAGCCGGCAGAGCTGACCCCGCTGACCGCGGTCGAGCTGGCCAAGATCTACGTCGAAGCCGGAGTGCCGGCGGGCGTCTTCAACGTTGTCCACGGTGACGCCCGCACGGGCCAGGCACTGGTGGCGCATCCCGGGATCAGCAAGGTGTCGCTCACCGGCGAGGTGGGCACCGGCAAGGCGGTGATGGCCGCCGCCGCCACCACCCTGAAGGCTGTCACGCTCGAGCTCGGCGGCAAGTCACCAATGATCGTGTTCGACGATGCCGACCTCGACAACGCCGTGTCGGGCGCGCTTCTCGGCAACTTCTACACGCAGGGGGAGATCTGCTCCAACGGCACCCGGGTCTACGTCCATCGCACGGTCTATGACGACTTCCTCGCCCGTCTCACTGCCCGGGTCGGGAAGATGACGATCGGTGACCCCCTCGACCCGGCCACCGATGTAGGCGCCCTGATCTCGGCCGACCATCGCGACAAGGTGCTGGGTTACATCGAGGCCGGACGCCGCGCCGGTGCCCGCCTGGCGTGTGGCGGCGGCGCCCGCGACGACCTGGGCGGCTACTTCGTCGAGCCGACCGTCTTCGCCGACTGCACCGATGACATGACGATCGTCAACGAAGAGATCTTTGGCCCGGTGATGGCGATGCTCGCCTTCGACACCGAGGATGAGGTTGTCGCCCGCGCCAATGCCACGCCCTACGGGCTCGCCGCCGGCATCTTCACCCGTGACGTCTCCCGCGCCCACCGGGTCGCCGCCCGCCTGGAAGCGGGGACGATCTGGGTCAACACCTACAACATCACACCCATCGAGATGCCCTTCGGCGGTTACAAGCAGTCCGGCATCGGCCGGGAGAACTCGCTGGCGGCGATCGACCACTACACCCAGCGCAAGGCGGTGTACGTCGAGACCGGCGACGTCGACGCTCCCTATTGATGTACGACTACGTGATCGTTGGGGGAGGATCGGCCGGGTCCGCCCTCGCCAACCGGCTCTCGGCCGACCCGTCGGCCAAGGTCCTGGTCCTCGAGGCCGGGCGGAAGGACTGGCGATGGGATGTCTTCATCCACATGCCCGCCGCCCTCGCCTTCCCCATCGGCAGCCGGTTCTACGACTGGCGCTACGAGTCCGAGCCCGAGCCACACATGCACGACCGCCGGATCTACCACGCCCGGGGCAAGGCCCTGGGCGGGTCGTCGTCGATCAACGGCATGATCTTCCAGCGGGGCAACCCCTTGGACTACGAGCGATGGGCAGCCGATCCGGGAATGGAGACCTGGGACTACGCCCACTGCCTGCCTTACTTCAAGCGGATGGAGACGTGCCTGGCCGGCGCCGACGACTACCGGGGGGGAGACGGGCCCCTGATCCTCGAGAGGGGCCCCGCCGACAGTCCCCTGTTCGCCGCCTTCTTCGAGGCAGTTCAACAGGCCGGTTACCAACTGACCGACGACGTCAACGGACGGCGCCAGGAGGGCTTCGCCGCCTTCGACCGCAATGTCTTCCGGGGTCGGCGCCTCAGCGCCGCCCGGGCCTACCTCCATCCCGTCATGGACCGGCCCAATCTCGACGTCGTCACCCGGGCCATGGTCACCCGGATCAACTTCAGCGGGAAGCGGGCGACGGGGGTCGACTACCTGGTTCGGGGAAAGCCGGTCACGGTCTCGGCCGGCGACGTGATTCTGTGCGGCGGGGCCTTCAACACCCCCCAACTCCTGCAGTTGTCGGGAATCGGTGACGCCGACCATCTCCGCTCGGTGGGTGTGGAGCCGATCCATCACCTGCCGGGGGTGGGCCAGCATCTCCAGGACCACCTCGAGGTGTATGTGCAGCACGGCTGCAGCCAACCCGTCTCGGTGGCGCCCTACATGGCCTGGCATCGCCGTCCCCTCGTCGGCCTCAAGTGGCTGTTCCGGCGCGGTCCCGGGACGACCAATCACTTCGAGGGCGGTGGCTTCGGGCGCAGCAACGACGACGTCCCCTATCCCAACCTCATGTTCCACTTCCTTCCCATCGCCATCCGCTACGACGGTTCCGGGTCTGCCGACGGCCACGGTTACCAGGTGCATGTCGGGCCGATGTACAGCGACTCCCGCGGCTCGGTCCTGATTCGCAACGCCGACCCTCGCACCCATCCCGCCATCCGGTTCAACTACCTGTCGACGGAACAGGATCGTCGCGAGTGGGTGGAGGCGATCGGGGTGACCCGCCGGATCCTCGGCCAACCCGCTTTCCTCCCGTATGACCAGGGCGAGATCTCACCGGGACCGGCGGTGTCCTCTCCCGACGAGATACTCGACTGGGTCGCCCGCGACGGCGAGACCGCCCTGCACCCGTCCTGCACGGCCCGCATGGGTGTAGACGACATGTCGGTGGTCGATCCGCTGACGATGAAGGTGCACGGCATCGAAGGCGTGCGGGTCGTCGATGCCTCCGCCATGCCTTACGTCACCAACGGCAACATCTACGCCCCGGTCATGATGCTGGCCGAGAAGGGGGCCGACCTCATCCTCGAGGCGGAGCCGCTCGCCCCCCTTCACCTGGACTGGTACCGGGCCGGTTGAAATCCCCTGGGGGATTAGCCTTCCTCCCAGATGCCGCGCATTCGGGCCGAATCCATCGTCGAGCACAAGCAGATGACCCGCCGCCAGATCTTGGAGGCGGCCCAGGAGCTGATCGAGGAAGTCGGCTCGGCTGACATCTCCCTCGGTGAGGTGGCCACCGCGATCGGCATTGGGCGCACCACCCTCTACGAGTACTTTGCCGACCGCGACGACATCATCGCCTCCCTGGTCGAGGAGGAGCTGCCGGGGGTAGTCGAGGCCATCATCTCCGGGGTGCCAAACGGGCTCCCCGCCCCCGAGCACCTGGCAGAAGTTGCCGAGCGAACCGTTCGCTTCGTGGCCACCGATCCCGTGTTGGGCCTCATCCTCCACCGCGAGGTCGGGCGTCTCGGCCCGTCGGCGCAGCAGCGGATCAGGGTGGCCCATGCCGACCTGGTCGCCGAGGTCGCCTCGATCTATGCCCGGGGTGTGGCCGACGGCTCCCTGCGGCCGATCCCCGTGGACCTGGCCGGTCGCTTCATCCAGGACACCGTGATGTCGGCGGCGAGGGCCGTGATCGCCGCCTCCCATCCCGAAACCCGCCTGCCAGAGATCGTGGCCGCGATGCGCCTCTTCCTCCTAGGAGGCCTGCGCAGCTTGTCCCCCTGAGCGGAGCACGTCACGGTCATTCCCCGTCTATCTGAATAGGGTATCGATTGGGACCCAGCGCCGACCGATAATCGTCCCGGAATGAACCCCGACCACTACCTCAACCGAGAAACCTCCTGGTTGGACTTCAACGCCCGGGTTCTGGCGCTCGCCCAAAGGCCGTCCGTGCCGCTCCTGGCGAGGGTCAAATTCCTCGCCATCTGGGCCTCCAATCTCGACGAGTTCTTCCAGGTTCGGGTGGCGGGGCTCAAGGAGCAGGTGGCGCAGCGCGTGACCGCCACCCCACCCGACGGGCTCACTCCGGGCCAGCAACTGGCCGCGATCCGGGAAAGGGTGGAGTCTCAATACGCCGAGGTGTCCAAGTGCTTCCTGACCGATATCGCCCCGGCCCTGGCGGCCGCCGGCGTCGTCTTCAGCGACTACGCCACCCTCGACGACGAGGACCGGGCGTACCTAGACGACCAGTTTCGCGAAAGGGTCTATCCCGTCGTCACACCGCTCGCCGTCGACCCGGCGCATCCGTTCCCATACATCTCCAACCTCTCGCTCAACCTGGCGATATTCGTGCGCAACCCCGAAACCGGCGTATCGCGGTTTGCCCGGCTCAAGGTCCCTCCGATCCTGCCCCGATTCGTGGTGCTGCCGGACGGAGAGCGCTTCGTCCCACTCGAGCAGGTCATCGCCTTCCACCTGGAGAGTCTGTTCCCGGGGATGGAAGTGCTGGGTCATCACGCCTTCCGAGTCACCCGCAACGCCGACATCGACGTCGAGGAGGAGGAAGGCGGCGACCTTCTTCTCAGCATCGAGACCGAGCTGACCCGGCGGCGCTTCGGTCATGTGGTGCGCCTCGAGGTCGCTCCGGAGATGCCGGGCGCGGTGCTGGACGTCCTGATGCGCGAGATGGGGGCCGACGAGGCGGACGTCTACCAGGTCGAGGGACCGATCGACCTGGCGGGTCTGTCTGGCATCGCCAACCTCGACCGCCCCGATCTCGACTACGAGTCGTGGCAGTGGCTGACCCCCACCCGCCTCCAACCCACCCAGGGCGAGCCGCCGGACATCTTCGAGGTGATCAAGCAGGGAGACCTGCTCGTCCACCACCCCTACGACTCCTTCACCTCCTCGGTCGAGGCATTCCTGGAGCAGGCCGCCCGCGACCCTCAGGTCCTGGCGATAAAGATGACCCTGTATCGGACGTCTCAGGACAGCCCGATCATGAAGTCGCTGATCCAGTCGGCCGAGTCGGGCAAGCAGGTGGTGGCCCTCGTCGAGCTCAAGGCTCGCTTTGACGAGGAGCGGAATATCGAATGGGCGCAGAGGCTGGAGGACGCCGGCGTCCACGTCATGTACGGGGTGGTCGGGCTGAAGACCCACACCAAGCTCGCCCTGGTCGTGCGCGACGAGGCCGGCGTCATCCGCCGTTACGCCCATGTCGGGACCGGCAACTACAACGACACCACCGCCCGCATCTACGAGGACGTCGGCCTGCTGACCGTCGACGACGACATCGGGGCCGATCTCTCCGATCTCTTCAACTTCCTCACCGGGTACAGCCGCCAGACCCGCTATCGGGCGCTGAGCGTCTCCCCCGACGGCCTTCGTAAACGGATGTACGAACTGATCCGGGCCGAGTCCGCCCAGAGCGACGGCCACATCACGCTCAAGATGAACGCCCTGGTCGATGCCCCGATGATCGACGCCCTCTACGAGGCCTCCCAGGCCGGCACCAGGATCGAGTTGATCGTGCGAGGCATCTGCTGTCTTCGTCCAGGGATCCCGGGGCTGTCCGAGAACATCACAGTGCGATCCATCGTGGGACGCTACCTGGAGCACTCCCGCATCTACCGGTTCGGCGCCCGAGGGCGAGACCGTACCTATTACATCGGTTCCGCCGACCTCATGCCCCGCAACCTGGACCGTCGGGTGGAGGCGCTGGCCCCGGTCGACGACCCCACCAACCAGTTCCGCATCGACGAGATGCTCGACGTCCTCCTCGCCGACGACACCCTCGCCTGGGACCTCGACGGTGACGGCGTCTGGCACCGCATCACCGAGGTCCATGGCATCAGCGCCCATGACACGCTCCAGGACCTCGCCATCGCCCGGTCCCGCGTCACCTAAGGGAAGGTGCGGAACGGCGAGGTCGGCGAAGGTCCGAGGGGCGCCGTTCTTTGGAGCGTGGGTGACGGCCCCAGCGATCTTTGGACCGTGCGCATCGATTAGCGACACCCACGGCAGGAAGAACGGTGGACCCGAAACCCTGCGTCCAAAGAATGTGGGAAGCCGGGCCTGGCCCCGCTGACACTCTCGTGACTGCAACCCGCGAGGGCCCAGCCCTTTCGGCCGGCTGCTGCGATAGTGGTGGGCATGGAGCGTCGGAGTTGGTCCCTGTTGGCCGCCATATTGGGGTCCGGCATCGTCTTTCTCGACGGCACTGTGGTCACCGTGGCGCTGCCGGCCATCGGTGCCCAGCTCCCCCGGGCGACCGACATCGGGGTGCTGGAGGCGCAGTCGTACATCTTCAGCGGCTACATGCTCAGCCTCTCTGCCCTTCTCATCGTCGGCGGTGCCCTCAGCGACTCGTGGGGCCGGAAGCGCATGTACGCCTGGGGTCTGGTCGGCTTCGCGGCCGCCTCCGTCCTGTGCGGCCTGGCGCCCAACATGGAGTTGCTCATCGCGGGGCGGGTGCTGCAGGGGGTCGCCGGCGCCGTGCTCATCCCCGGCTCCCTGGCCCTCATCAACGCCGCTTACGAGGGTGAGGACCGTTCCAGGGCTTTCGGGATCTGGACGGGAGCGTCGGCGGCCGTCACCATCGTCGGTCCATTGATCGGTGGCGTCCTCGTCGACGTGCTCTCCTGGCGGGCGGCCTTCCTCGTCAACCTCCCGGTTCTCGCCGTCGCCTGGTGGGTCACCCACTCCCGCGTCGAGGAGGCGGCCGAGACCGTGACAGGCGAGAAGGTCGACTGGTTTGGGGCCGGCCTGGCGGGCGTCGCCGTCGCCGGGTTGACCTTCGGTCCTATCCGTGGCCAGGAGACTCAGTGGCAGGACATGTCGGTCTGGATCCTCATCGGCCTGGGGCTGGCGGCGACGGCCGTTCTCGTGGCGAGGATTCGCAGCCACCCTCACGCCCTCGTGCCGGTCTCGCTGTTCACCAGCTCATCGTTCAACGTCATCAACGTGGCCACGTTCTTCATCTACGGCGCCCTCTACGTATTGCTAACGATGACATCGATTCATCTCCAGGGCACCCTGGGCTACAACGCCACCGCCGCCGGTCTCGCCACCGTGCCCGCCATGATCCCCCTCACCCTGCTCTCGGGGAAAGTAGGAACCTGGTCGGCACACACCGGTCCCCGTCCCTGGCTCGTCGGCGGCCCGCTCTTGATGGCGGCCGGCGCCGTGTGGCTCGCCCTCCTCCCGATCGATTCGACAGCCTGGGAGATCGGTTCCCAACCGGCATCGTGGATTCCCCCCGGCGACTACTTCGCCCATGTTTTCGGCGGCGTGGTTGTCTTTGGACTGGGGATGCTGGCAATGGTCACGCCCCTCACCGCGACTCTGATGGCTTCGATCTCCCCGGAGCGGGCAGGCGTCGGCTCCGCCTTCAACAACGCCGTGTCGAGAGTCGGGCCCCAACTCCTGGGAGCAGCGGCGGTCGTCCTCGTCACAGCCGCCTTCTACGGCCACCTGGCCGCGGAGTCACCGACGGTCGACACCTCTTCGAATGATCTGCGGGCCACGGTGGCTCCCCTCAACGCCCCGCCCGATGACGTCGACGCCGATCTCGAGGGCGCAATCCGGTCGGCCTCAGGTGTCGCATTCACCCGGGCGATGGGGCTCTCCGCCGGGATCCTGGTGATCGGTGCCGCCGTGAGCGCCTTCGGTCTCCGTAAGGAGGCAGAGGTCTCCGGGACCGAGGGTGTGAGACTCGGCGGCCAGGTCTGCGTCCCCCTGCAAGAGACCGCCTGAGCAGCCCTGGGGGACAAAAAGTCGAGATCGAGACGTTCATCTCGCGTTCATCTTCCGCCTGGGTGGCGGTAAGGCTGGCTTCGTAGCGTTGTCCCCGCGTAATCCAATACAAGGAGACACAAGGATGAACCTCCGATCGAAGCGCCTGGCGGGCACGCTTGCCGCCGCGACGCTCCTCCTCGCGGCCTGTGGTGGTGGTGGAGACGCGACCACGACCACGACCGGGGCGGTCGCCGATCCCACCACGACCCCCGCCGACGGCGAGACCTCGCAATGGGGCCTTCCCGTCATCGAGGCCATCGAGGTGGACCCCGGGGTCGACGTGTCCATCGCAGGATCGTCCACCGTGTTTCCGCTCTCCACGGCCGTTCTGTCGACGTGGATTGACGAGGGTGGCCCCGAGTACACCATCGACTCGATTGGTTCCGGCGGTGGCCTGGAGCGCTTCTGCGTGGAGGGTGCCTCCGACATCGCCAACGCCTCCCGCGCTATCGAGGAGGAGGAGGTGGCGGCATGTGGGGACATCGACCGGGTGCCGATCGAGGTCCGGGTCGGTAGCGACGCCCTCTCCGTTGTGATCGGCCCCGGGAACTACTTCGCCCAGGAGCTGACACTGGAAGAGATCGCCACCGCCTTTTCCCTGACAGACGCCGGAGCGACCTGGGCGGATGTGAATCCGGAGTTTCCCGCCCATCCGATCCAACTCTTCTCGCCGGGCGCCGACTCGGGAACCTTCGACTACTTCTTCGAGGTGGTGTGGCCCGACCTCTACGAAGCCGAGGACTCTCCGCCGATCCTCTCCTCGATCGCCGAGATCGTCGGCGAGGACGACAACCTGACCGTCAATGGCGTCGCCGAGGACGGCTGCACAGAAGGCGACACCAGCTCGACCTGCGCCATCGGCTACTTCGGCTACGCCTACTACCAGGAGAACGCCGATGTCCTCCAGACGGTGGCTGTCGACGGAGTCCAGCCCAGCGCCGGGTCGGTGAACGACAACTCATATCCCATCTCCCGGCCCCTCTTCATGTACACCGCGGCGTCGGTCATCGCAGAGAAGCCCCAGGTGGCCGAGTTCATCGCCTATTACCTCAACAACGTCAACGACATCATCGGCGAGGTGGGTTACTTCCCGGCTCCCGACGACGCCCTCCAGGAAGCGGCCGACAATGTGGCCGCAGCGGCGGGTTGGTGACCGACTAAACAAGGCAGGCCAGGGCCTACCAATAGTCTGGCGGGCCCGGCCACGCTCGAATCAGAAAGCACGCGGATGACCACCGAAGGCACTGTCGAGACGGAAAGCGCAAAGCCGCCCTTCGCCAAGCGACCACGCCCGGGGGAAATGGTCATCCGGGGGCTGCTCTACATCTGTGGGGCCGTCTCCATTGCCACCACGGTCGGCATCCTCTACGAGCTCGGCAAGGAGTCGCTGCTGTTCTTCCAGGACGACCGGGTCACGTTCTGGGGATTCCTGACGAGCACGGTCTGGCAGCCGCAGGCCGGGAGTTTCGGAATCTGGGCGCTGATCCTGGGAACGATGCTCATCAGCATCATCGCCATGTTGGTGGCGGCCCCCCTGGGCCTGCTGGCGGCGATATACCTGTCCGAGTACGCCAGCAACCGGGTGCGCAGCATTCTCAAGCCGTTGCTCGAAGTGCTGGTCGGCATCCCCACCGTCGTCTACGGCTTCTTTGCCCTGACCTTCATGACACCCCTCCTGCGCGGTGTCTTCGGCTCGAGCGTCGTGGGGTTCTTCAATGTCGCCTCGGCGGGAATCGTTGTCGGGATTCTCGTGGTCCCCCTCATCAGTTCCCTCTCCGAGGACGCCCTCGCCGCCGTCCCCGACTCGCTCCGACAAGGCGCCTACGCTCTCGGCGCTTCCAGGCTGGACGTGGCGCTCAAGGTCGTCGTGCCTGCCGCCCTGTCCGGCATCGCCGCCGGGTTCGTGGTGGCGATGTCGCGGGCAGTCGGTGAGACGATGGTCGTCACCCTGGCGGCAGGAGCCTCGCCCCGCAACTTCGACCTCGGACAGGACTCTCTCTTCGGCTACGTCCTCAACCCGTTCCAGTCGGCCCAGGCGATGACCGGCTACGTCGCCATCACCGCCAGCGGCGACCTCAGCTACAACACCGTCGACTACAACTCGATCTTCGCAGTGGGTCTGTCCCTGTTCTTCATGACCCTGGGGCTCAATTCCCTCAGCCGGCGCTTCGTCAAGCGGTTCCGTCAGGAGTACGAGTGAGTCTCGCAGCTCCCGAACGTCCCGAGGTCGACCTGTTCCCCACGCCAGAGGAGTACCAGGGACTACTCAGCAAGCGGACCCGGCGGGCTCGTCTCTTCCAGGCAGCCTGCCTTCTCGCCCTCACGGTCGCCGTCGTCGCCCTGGTGGCTCTGATCTATACGATCATCAACGACTCCTTTGGCCTGGTGGCGGTCGTCAACCAGACCGAGCCGGAGGCTGTTGTCGCCGATCTCGGACTCGACCCCACTCAGGTCACCCTGGACGACCTCGAGTACGACCAACTGTTGGGAGTCCTCCAGGCCGGCATCTCGTCGGGGGTAGGTCGACGGCTCGAACGAGAGCAGCGTTTCTATGCCGATCGCCTCGTGTTCGAGCCCCAGGACTCATGGGACGAGCTGTGCGCCTCGGCCGAGCCGGTCCCCGGCTGCACGGCCGGACCTCGCGGCCACGCCAACGTCCTGGCCCTCGTCCTGGAACGGGTCGTGCAACCCGATGTCATCGCCACCTACCCCCTGGTGCCGTCTCTTCTCAACCCGGAAGGGTTCGAGGCGGACGTTGCGGCCGGTTTCGAGGCCAATCGCTTCGGCGACTACCGCCCGGATCAGGTCGGCATCGAGTGGCGGGCCTGGTTCAACTGGACCTTTCTCACCTCGCCTTCGAGTGCCACCCCCGAGATCGCCGGGATCCGGACCGCCATCCTCGGCTCGGCCTGGCTGGTCGCCATCACGATCCTGTTCGCGGTGCCCGTCGGGGTGGGAGCCGCCATCTACCTCGTCGAGTACGCCCGGCCATCGCGGCTCAACGACTTCATCCAGACCAACATCTACAACCTGGCCGGCGTGCCCTCGATCATCTACGGAATGCTGGGGTTGGCGATTCTGGTGAGGGTGCTCGAACCGTTCACGTCGGGGGCGGTCTTCACTCCGGGGACCCCGCCCTCTGACAACGGCCGGACCGTCCTCTCGGCCGGGATCACCCTGGGACTGCTGACCCTTCCCGTCGTGATCATCAGTGCCCAGGAGGCTCTCAAGGCCGTCCCCAGCTCACTGCGCCAGGCCTCGATGGGCCTCGGAGCCACCAAATGGCAGACGGTGCGCAGCCAGGTCCTCCCGGTCGCCCTTCCCGGGATCTTGACCGGGGCGATCTTGGCCGTAGCCCGGGCGATCGGCGAGACCGCACCACTCATCCTCGTGGGGGCAGCCAGCTTCATAACCGTCGATCCTTCGGGCCCGTTCTCCAAGTTCACGGCGGTCCCGATCCAGATCTTTCAATGGACCTCTTTCCCGCAGGAGGAGTTTCGCAAGATCGCCGCCGCGGCAAGCCTTGCGCTCCTCCTCCTGCTGTTGATCCTCAATGCGGGCGCCGTGATACTTCGCAACCGATATGCCAGGAAGGCGTGACGTGCCATTTGACACCGACCAGACCGAGAAGGCGATGACGAGAGACCCCGAGGAGTACGCCATCCGAAGCCCCGCGGAGTCCACATCGCCCCCGCCCCCCGCCGAGGCGGTGATGCGAATCGAGGACATGGACGTCTTCTACGGAGACTTTCGAGCCGTCAAGGAGGTGTCCATCCCGTTCGCCAAGAACGAGATCACGGCTCTCATCGGTCCCTCGGGTTGCGGCAAGTCAACGGTGCTCCGCTCCCTCAACCGGATGAACGACCTGATCCCAACGGCGCGCGTCGAGGGCAAGGTGATGTTCCACGACGAGAACATCTATCAACGCCACGTCGACCCGGTGGAGGTCAGGCGGCGGGTCGGAATGGTGTTCCAGAAGCCGAATCCGTTCCCCAAATCCATCTACGAGAACGTGGCGTGGGGAGCGAGGATCAACGGTTTCAAAGGCAAGCGAGGAGAGCTGGACGACCTCGTCGAGCACGCCCTCACCCAGGCGGCGTTGTGGGAGGAGGTGAAGGACAAGCTGACCGAGTCGGGCTACTCGCTGTCTGGGGGCCAGCAGCAGCGGCTCTGCATCGCCCGGGCGGTAGCTCCCAGCCCCGAAGTCCTGCTGATGGACGAGCCCTGCTCGGCCCTCGACCCTATCGCCACCCTGAGGATCGAAGAGCTGATGATGACCCTCAAGAAGGAGTTCACGATCATCATCGTCACCCACAACATGCAACAGGCCGGCCGCGTCTCCGATCGCACCGCCTTCTTCTCGGTGGACGTGGACGACCGCGGCCAGCGGACCGGGAAATTGGTGGAGTTCGACGACACCGACAGGATCTTCACCGCTCCGGGCGAGAAGGAGACCGAGGATTACATAACGGGTAGGTTCGGCTGATGGCGGACACGCGTTTCCGTTTCCACGACGAGCTCGAGACTCTCGAGCAGAAGCTTCTGTCCGTGGCCGACCAGGCCGAGCAGATGGTCGAGATGGCGGTTGACGCCTACACCGAGGGCGACCTGGAGGCCGCCGATCGGGTCATAGAGCTCGACTCCGTCATCGATCAGACCTATCTGGATGTCCACAACGCCTGGCTCCACCTGATGGCACGGCAGCAGCCGATGGGTTCCGACCTGCGGCGCATGTCGATGCTCCTCCACATGAACACCACCCTCGAACGGATGGGCGACCAGACCGTCAACATCGCCAAGATGGCCCATGCCACCACCGGTCTGCCGCGGGTCGACAAGATCGCCGAGGAGTTGAGGGAGATGGGTGACCTGGTGAGGGCGATGGTCCGGACAGGGATCGAGGCGCTCGTGCGGCGCGACGCCGACGAGGCCCGGCTGCTCCCGGCCATGGACGAGCCGGTAGACCGCCTCAACCGCGACATGTATCAGGAGGTCGTCAAGGCCGGCTCCGATCCCGGCAGGCTGGAATGGGCGATCAAGGCGATGATGGTGTCACGGGCGCTGGAGCGGGTGGGCGACCAGGTCGTCGACATCGGGGAGCAGCTGGCCTTCCTCCTGACGGGCGAAATGGCTGAATTCGACGAGTCGGGGCTGGGGCGCAGCGATGTTCAACCGGGCTGAGGTCGCCGAGCGGGTGCTGGTCGTCGAGGACGAAACCGCCCTCGTCGAGTCGATCCGCTTCACCCTCGAGTCCGAAGGGTACGAGGTGCTGACTGCCGCGGACGGCGTCGACGGACTCCGTCAGGCTCGCGACAAGAACCCCTCGCTAGTGCTCCTCGACTTGATGCTCCCGGGAATCTCGGGCCTCGACGTCTGTCGTCAGATCAGGCAGGAGTCCGACGTCCCCATCGTCATGGTCACCGCGAAGGACGGGGAGGCCGACAAGGTCCTCGGGCTGGAACTCGGTGCCGACGACTACATCACCAAGCCCTTCTCCACCCGCGAGCTGTTGGCTCGAGTCCGCGCCCATCTCCGTCGGGCGGGACGCACCGGCACTTTCGCCACGGCCAACGAGGTGCTGCGCGGCGGACGGATAGAGCTGGACATCGACGCCCACGAGGCCCGTGTCGACGGCACCGCCGTCGCCTTGCGGCCCAAAGAGTTCGAGCTCCTGGAGGCGCTGATGCGACGCAAGAACAGGCTCGCCACGCGCGACGTTCTCATCGACGACGTGTGGGGGCCGTCGTACTTCGGCGACACCAAAACCCTGGATGTGCACGTCAAGCGCCTGCGCACGAAGCTCGAAGCCGACCCCTCGAAACCGGCCCAGATTCTCACCGTCCGTGGGCTGGGCTACAAGTTCGTCGACGGGAACTAGTGGTGCGTCGCCCAAATGATGACGGCGTCTCTCCGGCCTTCGACGCCGCTGGCTCGGAGACACGCGCTCCCTAATTGAGCGACACACCACTGGGAAGGTCACGGATAGATGTCCGGCAGGAAAGCGAGCCGACCGCCGGGTTCTGCGGGCGCAACCCCTTCTTTTGACCCCACCGATGACGGCACTCCCTTGTCTACGGTTCTGGATATGAGGGTGAGCGAAGCGCACGCCATTGGCTAGCCCAGGTCCGAGATCGCTATCGGGTCGCCTGCTCCTCATCTATGCGGTGACGGTGGTGCTCGTCCTCGGGGTCCTCGGCTTCCTCGTGGAGCGGTCCGCCCGCCAGGCCCTGCTCGGCGAGGTCGAGAACGGCGTGACCCAGCAGGCGATGGCCGTGGCCGGCCTGGTACCCGACTCCGATGTCCAGGCGTTCGTCGATGCCGTCGCCGCCAACATCGACGCCCGGGTCACGCTCATCGATGGCACCGGGACCGTGGTGGGCGACTCGCTGCGCGACCCTGAGTCGCTGGCGGATCACAGCGACCGCCCCGAAGTCCGCGCCGCCCTGGCCGGCTCGGTGGGGACCGATACCCGCCTCAGCGAGTCCACCGGGTTCCGGCAGTTCTACGTGGCGGTTCCCACTGGAACCGGGATGGTCCTCCGGTTGTCACTTCCGGAGAACGCCGTGGAACTGAGGCTCACGGCCTTGCGCAGGAATCTCATCACCGTCGTGGGCCTGGCCGCGGCCGCCGGTGTCGTCGTCGTGGCTCTCGTGGCCCGGCGCCTGGCCCGGCCGCTAACCCGTTTGGCCGAGATGGCGAGTGCCGTCGCCGCCGGCGACCTGGAAGTCGAAGTTCCACGCTCATCGGTCGAGGAACTGGATCGGCTGGGGACGTCGATCGGCGAAATGGCGAACGAACTGGGCCACCGACTGGAAGAGGTCGAAGGCGAGCGAAGAACGCTCGGTGTGGTACTGGATGCCCTGCCCCAGGGGACACTGCTGGTGGGAGCCGACGATCGGGTCCTCTACGCCAACCGTTCGTTGGGGGCGTTGCTCGGTCCGATCCCGGACCGGCTGGACATGGTCGTCCCGTTCAGGATCCAGGAGATGGTGCGTCGAGCCCGCGAGCTCGGCGAGGTGGTCGACGTCGACCTCGACCACGGACGCCCCGTCCGGGTGTTGAGGGTGATCGTGTCGCCGTTCGAGGACGATCGCGTCCTCGCCGTGGTTGGTGACATCACGGACAGACGTCGACTCGACGATGTGCGACGCGACTTCGTGACGAACGCGTCGCACGAACTGAAGACACCGGTGGCATCGATCCTTGCCTCGGCCGAGACGATCCAGATCGCCCTGGAGAAGGCACCGGAACGGGTTCCCCAGTTCGCCAACCAGATCGAGCAGGCGGCCCGCACGCTGTCACGCATGATCTCGGATCTGCTCGACCTGTCGCGGGTGGAGGGGGGCGTGCCGGAGTTCAAGATGGTCGATCTGTCCACGGTGGTCAGCGAGATACTGGACGTACTCGCCGGGTTGGCCGAGCAGAGAGGCGTCCGGCTGCGCTCCGAGGTCCAGCCGGTGTCGGTCCAGGGCTCGGCGTCAGATCTCAGCCAGGTCGTGCGGAATCTCGTCGACAACGCGGTTCGGTACACCGACCGCGGTGGCGAGGTCCTGGTGCGGCTCGAGGAGAGGGCCGGGGTGGCCGTACTGACGGTGACCGACACGGGGACCGGGATCCCCCAGCGCGACCTCGACCGGATCTTCGAGCGCTTCTATCGCGTCGATGTCGCCCGGTCGCGGGCGACGGGCGGCACCGGCCTCGGCCTCTCGATCGTCCGCCACGTCGCCGAAGCCCATGGGGGCAGCGTCTCGGTGGAGTCGCAGCTGGGATCGGGATCGACGTTCACCCTGCGACTGCCTCTGCCCGACTAGCTCGCCCAAATGATGACGGCGTCTCTCCGGCCTTCGACGCGACGGAGTCAGTAGGAGAGGACGCGGTCGGCGGCGAACACGAGCTCGACGAGCTTGTCCGGCATGGCGAACGTGGCTCCCTTGCCATCCAGATCCGCCTCGCCGACACCGCGGCTCTTGGCCGACATGCCCGAGACGAAGATCGGCACTCCGGCCTCGACCAGAGCCGGGATCGAGTCTGCCAGCGCACCCGTGCCGATGCCGTGCAGAGAGCCGATGATCTCGTCCTTCATGAGCAGGGCAGCGTCTCCGGCGAAGAACATCTTCACCTCGTGGCTGCTTTCCACCGCCGCCTTCGCCACGAGGCAAGCGAGTGCAGCCCGGGTCGGGGCGTCGGGCCCGTGTGTCACGTGAACCAGCAGTGATCCCATGCTCGATCCTCTTTCCTGTCGGGGGCCGGCAGACCTTACGACCGTCTCGGCCCGGCCGCGGCCAGAACCGACACCTGGACCCGAGCGCGGCTTCTCGGTCCTGGGGTCAGCGGCGGCGGCGTAGACTATCGGTCCCGCCGCGTGGCGGGTTCGTCGTACCGAGGGCTCGGGCGGCGGATTCCCAGACGCAGAGCACTAGGAGGCCACCCGTGAAACGCATCTACCTGGCTGTCGCCCTGGCTGTGGTCCTGGTTGCGTGTGGGACCGGAGACACTTCTGACACGACGGCGCCGGCGGACACCACCGCCCCCGTGGAGACGACGGCTCCCGAGACCACTTCCGCCGAGACCACCACTCCGACAGAGACCAGCGCCCCCGCCACGACGACCGCCGGCGACGCCTGCGGCCCCGAGAGCGAGGTCTGGTTCGAGACGGGAACCTTGACGGTCGCCACCGGCGAGCCCGCCTTTCCTCCCTATGTGATCGACGACGACCCCACCAGCGGCGAGGGTTACGAGAGCGCCGTGGTCTACGCCGTGGCCGAGCAACTTGGCTTCGCCCACGAGGACGTGACGTGGGTGCGGACCACCTTCGAGGAGGCGATTGCGCCCGGTGAGAAGCCCTACGACTTCAACATCCAGCAGTACTCCATCACCGAGGAGCGCGACGAGGTCGTCGACTTCTCGATCCCGTACTACACCTCCCAGAAGACGCTGGTGGCGCTGGCCGATAGCCCGGCCGCGGAGGCGGCGACCTTCGCCGACCTCCAGGACGTGGCCTTCGGCGCCACGATCGGGACGACCGATCTCGACTACATCGTCGATGTCATCGGTATCCCGGACGGAGACGTGGCCGTCTACAACGACCAGGCCGCCACGTTCGCTGCTCTCGACGCCGGTCAGATCGACGCCACGGTCATCGGCCTCCCCACGGCTCTCTACATCACCGCGGTGGAGATGCCGCAGGCGACGATCGCCGGCGTCCTGCCTCGCCAGGGCGATGAGGGCGACGGCATGGGCATGCTCTTCACCGACGGGAACCCGGCGGTGGACTGCGTCGACGCGGCCCTGCAGACGCTGATCGACGACGGCACGCTGGCCGCCATCGACCAGGAGTGGATGCAGGCCGGTGGGGACATCGCGGAGATCACTGAGTGACGCAAGAGCGCTCGGCGCCGGCTCCCCCGAGCCGGCGCCGCGTCAGCGCTCGTGATCGCTGGATTCCGGTGCTGGCGAGCGTGGCCAGCACCGGCGTCGTGTTCGGGCTGGCGGCATGGTGGATCGGCTCGTCGGAGTACTGGCCCGCAGTGCAGAACCAGTTCTTCTCCGGCGAAGCGATCCGGGAGTCCTTCCCCGCCGTGCTGCGGGGCTTCTGGCTGAACCTGCGGGTGTGGGTCATCGCCCAGATCGTCATCTTGTTCGTCGCCCTGGTGCTGGCGGTGATGCGATCTCTCCACGGGCCGATCGCCGCCCCGTTCCGCATCGCCGCCGTCGCCTACATCGACTTCATGCGCGGCGTGCCGGCTCTGCTCCTCATCCTGTTGTTCGGGTTCGGGGTCCCGGCCCTGCAACTCCCGGGCCTGCCCCGCGGCGCCCTGTTCTGGGGGTCCGTGGCGATGATCGCCGGGTACGCCGCCTACACCGCCGAGGTGTACCGGGCGGGCATGGAAGCGGTCCACGACAGCCAGCGGGCGGCGGCGCGCGCTCTGGGGCTGTCGCAATGGCAGACGCTCCGCTACGCCATCATTCCCCAAGCCATCCGCAATGTCCTCCCCGCGCTTCTCAACGGAGCCGTGTCGCTCCAGAAGGACGTGGCCCTCCTCAGCGTGATCGGCGTTCGCGACGCGGTGCGCGAGGCGCAGATCTACACCGCCCGCACCTTCAACTATTCGAGCCTGATCGCCGCCGCCGTGCTCTTCCTCATCGCCAGCGTGCCCCTGGCGCGCTTCACAGACTGGTATGCCCGTCGTGACCAAGAGCGCCGACTGCAGAGGACGCTGTGACGACCCGACGTGTGGAGGTCGAGAACCTCACCAAGTACTACGGCGACAACCTGGTCCTGGACCGCGTCAATCTCGGCGTCGGCATCCACGAGGTGGTCTGCCTGATCGGTGCCTCCGGCTCCGGCAAGTCGACCTTGCTGCGGTGTATCAACCGTCTCGTCGACTACGACGACGGTTGCATCCTCCTCGACGGCAAGGACATCGATTCCGAGGAAATGCCGCAGAACGAGCTGCGCAAGCGAATCGGAATCGTGTTCCAGGCCTACAACCTCTTTCCCCACATGACCGTGATGGACAACATCACCCTGGCGCCGCGCAAGGTCCACGGCATCGACCGGGCCGAGACGGAAGAGCGCGCCCGCGAACTGCTCGACCTGTTCGACATGGGCGGGTACGCGGCGTCGTACCCGGACCGGCTGTCGGGCGGCCAACAGCAGCGGGTTGCCATCGTCCGGGCCATGGCGACGAATCCCGACGTCCTCCTCCTCGACGAGGTGACGGCGGCCCTCGACCCCGAGCTGATCGGAGGGGTACTCGCCGTAATCCGCGAGCTGAAGGCTGAGGGCATGACGATGGTGATCGTCACCCATGAGATGGGCTTCGCCCGCGACTCCGCCGACCGTGTGTGCTTTCTCGACGCCGGTCGCATCGTGGAGGAAAGCCCACCGGACAAGCTGTTCGCAGAACCGGAAAACCCCCGCACCCGCCAGTTCCTCCAACGAATAATCGAAGCCGGCCGCCTATGAGCTCCTCCTCATGAAGTCAGCTGTGCAGTTCGCTGATAGGAATGTGAGCGGCGATGGTGGAGGTGACCATCTCGAGGTGACCAAGCACCTCGTTGTTCCAGAATCGCATGCCTGTGTAGCCGCGTTCTTCCAGCCAGCGGGTGCGGGCGGCGTCGTACCGGCTCTCGAAGTGCTGGGACCCGTCTATCTCGATGACCAGTCGATGCCGCTTGCAGACGAAATCGACGACGAAAGGACCGATTGGCTGTTGTCGGTAGAAGCGACAGTGCATTTGCGACCGGCGCAGTTCGCACCAGAGCACGGTTTCGGCTTCCGTCATACGTCGTCTCAGCTGGCGGGCGCGTCCGGTACGTTTGGGAACTCGGCGTCGAGTCATGTCTACAACCTGCACCATGACTGTGACACGCGCACTCACCTTTCCTGTTGGGAGCGAAGGCCCCCTACCCCACGCCTCCGCTGCGCTCCGGCGCGGGGGCCCCTTCCCCCTTCGCTTCGCTCAGGGGGACAAAGCGTTGTCCCCCACGAAGTGGGGGAAGGGCAGGGCGAGCCCGTTGCGCACTTTTCCTGTTGGGAGCGAAGGCCCCTTCCCCCTTCGCTTCGCTCAGGGGGACAAAGCTTTGTCCCCCACGAAGTGGGGGAAGGGGCCCCCACGAAGTGGGGTAGGGGGCTGCCCGAAGGGCAGGGCGAGCCCGTGGCGGACTGGGACGGTCGAAGTGAGTGACGTGGTCGGGCGGTCGCGGGTCGCGGACCTTTCGTTGAGGGCGGAGGGGGAGTGGGCCATCGAGTGGGCGCGGGGACGGTCGCCGGTGCTGGATGGGTTCGTACGGGAACGGCTCGGCGACGGCAGCCTGGCAGGGAAGCGGGTGGCAGTGGTCGTCCACCTGGAGGCCAAAACCGCCTTCCTGGCCACGGTGCTCGCAGAGGCCGGGGCCGAGGTGGTGGTCGCCGGTTCCAATCCGGCCTCGACCCGGGACGAGGTGGCCGCGGCCCTGGTCGGGCGGGGTATCGAGGTCCACTCCAGCCGCCGCTCCACGATGGAGGTGTGGGAGTCCGACCTGGCGGCGGTGGCGGCGACGAGCCCGGAGTACATCATCGACGACGGGGCCGAGCTGACGGTGCGCATGGCCCGGGACCATCCGGCGGCTTATGCCCAGGTCAAGGGAGTATCCGAGGAGACCACGACGGGAGTGGCCCGCCTTCGCAGCCTGGCCGAGGCCGGGCGGCTGCCAATGCCGGCGATCGCCGCCAACGATGCCGCCTGCAAGCACATGTTCGACAACCGCTACGGGACCGGTCAGTCGACGATCCAGGCCGTCCTCCAGCTCACCAATCTGCGGTTACCGGGCAAGCGCCTCGCCATCATCGGCTACGGGTGGGTCGGTCGGGGCATCGCCACCTACGCCCACGCCATGGGAGCCCGCGTCATCGCCGTCGAGACCGACCCGATCCGCGCCCTCGAGGCCCACACCGACGGTCACGACGTCGCCGACATCTCCACCGCGCTGTCTGACGCCGACTTCGTGATCACGGCCACCGGGGGAGTGAGAGCGGTCGGCTCCCGACACCTCGGGGCGTTGAAGCCATCGGTGGTCCTGGCCAACGCCGGCCATCACGACCAGGAGATCGATGTGGCCGCCCTGGTGGCTGCCGCCGAGGTCGTGGCCGAGCCCCGGCCCGGCGTGACCCGGTTCCTTCTCGGAGACAAACCAGTCTTTGTGCTCTCCGAGGGAGCCCTGGTGAACATCGCCGGCGGCCTCGGTCACCCCGTAGAGATCATGGACCTCACGTTCTCCGTGCAGGCGTTGGGGCTCCACACGCTGGTCACGTACGACCTCCCGCCCGGCGTCCACGAGTTCCCGCCCGATCTCGACCGGGCCATCGCTGCCGCCAAGCTCGCCACCCGGGGCATCACGCTCGACGCACTCGAAGAGAGCCAGACCGACACCCTGAGCGGTCTCCTCGACGCAGATACCGTCCGATCCTGGAGTCAGCCATGAGCGCCACCGGTCGGGGAGCGATCGACTTCGCCCGCCAGTTCATGCCCGCCCTGGCCGCCGCCGCCGAGACGGTGAAGACATCCGGGAGCTTGAGGGGCCGACGAGTGGGCATCGCCTTGACACTGGAACCGAAGACCGCCTGCCTGGTCGAGGCGGTGGCCTCCACTGGCGCCGACGTCTTCGTGGCGGGCAGCAGCCACTCCACCAAACCGGAGGTCGCCGCCGCTCTGGCCGACGCCGGTATCGCCGTGTTCGCCGAGGCGGGAGCGTCGCCCCAACGCGTGGAGCAACTGAGGGACGCCTTCATGGACCAGCGGATCGAGTACCTGTCGGACGATGGCGCCGGGATGGTCCGCCGCATCCACAGCGACCGCCGCGATGTGCTCCCCGATCTCAGGGGGGTGGCGGAGGAGACAACCAGCGGTGTCCGTCCACTGCGGGTGATGGCCGGGGAAGGGGCGCTCGAGGTCCCCTGCGTCGCCGTCAACGACGCCCGCACCAAGCTCCTTTTCGACAACATCTACGGCACCGGCCAATCCGTGGTGATGGCGACCCTCGACGCCACCAACGCCCAGATGGCCGGCGCTGCGGTCGTCGTCGCCGGATACGGAAAGGTGGGGAGGGGGATCGCAGCCATGGCTCGGGCCCTGGGAGGTCGCGTCACGGTCACCGAAGTAGACCCGATCGAGGCGCTGGCCGCTCTCCACGACGGCCACCGTGTCGCCCCCGTGGCCGAGGCGGTTGCCGACGCCGGTTTCGTCTTCACCGCCAGCGGCATCGGGCACACGCTGACCGTCGAGCACCTCGCCCTGATGCCGGACGGAGCGGTCATCGCCGTCGGCGGCGCCGGTCCACCGGAGTTCGATCCCGGCCCCAGCCCGGCATGGGGGGAGCAAGTGCGGCCCGACGTTCGGGCCTTGACCACATCCGCCGGATCGACGGTCTTCGTGGTCGCTGACGGTTTCTGCGCCAACACGTCGGCGGGGGAAGGCAACCCCATCGAGGTGATGGACCTGTCGCTGGCGCTTCAACTCCGGGCGCTCGACTACCTGGCCTCGACCGCCCTCGAGCCGGGGGTCCACCTGCTTCCGGATTCGATCGATCGGGAGGTGGCCGCCTCCCAGCTTGCCGCTGCCGGCATCATCATCGACACGCCGACTGCCGATCAGGTCCGGGCCGCGCGTCAGTGGTGAATTCGACCACCATCCACACCGCCTCGGCCGTCGTTCCCGTCGCCGGCCCTCCCCTTTTCGAAGGGGCGATGGCGGTGCGAGACGGCATCATCGATGGTGTCGGCAGCCGCGACAAGATCCTGGCGGCACATCCGAGGGCGGAGGTGATCGACTGGGACGGGGTGATGATCCCCGGCCTTGTCAACGCCCACACCCATCTGCAGTATTCGTCGTTCGTGGAGGTCGGTTCGACCCAGCATCCCACCTACGTCAAATGGTCGGAGCGCTTCGTCGACGAGTACGAGGCCCGCGAGGGAGAGGACTGGGCAGCCACCGCCCGGCAGGGGGTCGAAGAGGGGATTCGCAGCGGTACCACCTGCTTTGCCGACATCGTCACCGACCGTGAGGCGCTGGGCGTCCTCGCCGAGGAGGGCGTCCCCGGCGTGGCGTACTTCGAGATGATCGGCGTCGACCTGGCGGCGTGGGAATCCCGGGTGGAGCGCGAGGTGACCGAGATTCTCACGTCCTCGTCCGACGACCACGTCCGCCTGGGGCTCTCACCGCACGCCCCCTACAGCGTGGATGAACCGGTGTTGAAGGCGGCCGCCGCCCTCGCTCGGCGCCTCGGTGTGCGCCTCCATGTGCATCTCGCCGAGTCCGACACCGAGGACTCCTATTACCGGACGGGAACCGGTGCCCTGGCCGAAAGGGTCACCCTGCGGGTGGGTCGGCCCTGGAGCGTCCTCGCCCGCGGCGGAGTCGGGATGGGGGCAGCCGAGTTCGCCCGGTCCTGCGGCCTGTTGGGCCCCGACAGCCACATGGCGCACGGCGTCTATCTGGACCGAGAGGGTCGTCGGATCCTCAGCGACGCCGGGACTTACGTCGCCCTCTGCCCCCGCTCCAACCTGGGGGTTGGGATCGACCCCCCTCCGGTGGCCGACTTCCTCACCGAGGGAGCCCCCTTCGCAGTCGGTACCGACTCTCGGGGGTCCAGTCCCTCGCTGGATCCGATGGCCGACGTCGCCCTCCTCCGGCAACTGGCTGTCGACGGCGGCTACCGCGGCGACGATCTCGACCGGCGACTGCTCGAGGCGGCGACGATCGGGGGTGCGACCGCGCTCGGGCTCGACCACCTCGTCGGCACCCTCGAGCCGGGCAAGCGGGCCGACTTCGCCTTCTTCGAGGTCGATCCCCGGCCCGAGAGGGTGGAGCGGGCCGTGGTCGAGGGCGCCGCCGGCAACTGCATCGCCACGGTGGTAGCCGGCAGGGTGCGCCACCGCCGCTAGGACGACTCCGTCTTCCGTCTTCCGTCTTCCGTCTCGCGATTCCGTACTTCTCAATGGGGGGAGGGGGGCGGTACCCTGATGCGGCAATGTGCCCCTCCGAGGCCGCCAATCCCTCCCTCCTCTCCTCGATCAGCGGTCCGGCCGACCTCCGGCGTCTAGACGCCGAGCAGCTCGACCGGCTGTCCGTCGAGATCCGCCAGTTCATCCTGGACACGGTGTCGCGCACGGGGGGCCATCTCAGCCCCAACCTCGGCGTGGTCGAGTTGACCCTGGCCCTGCACCGGGTGTTCGACTCGCCCCGCGACCGCCTGATCTGGGACGTCGGACACCAGGCGTACGTTCACAAACTCGTGACCGGGCGACACGACCGCTTCGACACCCTTCGGAAGTTCGGCGGCCTCTCCGGCTATCCCAGCCGCGCCGAGAGCCCCCACGACCTCGTCGAGAACAGCCACGCCTCGACTTCCCTCTCGTACGCCCTTGGCCATGCCCTCGCCGGATATGACGGTTGGACCGTGGCCATCATCGGCGACGGCGCCCTGACCGGCGGCATGGCCTACGAGGCGCTCAATCACATAGCGGTAGCCCGGCCCCGGCGGCTCATCATCGTCTTGAACGACAATGGCCGCTCCTACGCCCCCACGATCGGCGGCCTCGCCTCGCTGGCGACGCTCGCCCACTACCGCTTCGATCCCCGTTACGAGTGGGCCAAGCGCAGCGTGGGGAAGATCCTGCGCGGCCTGCCCATCGTGGGCGATACCGCCGACGAGCTGGCCAATCGTTTCAAGGAGGCGGCCAAACAGCTCGTCGAGCCGTCGACCGTATTCGACGCCCTGGGTCTCAAGTACTCCGGTCACATCGACGGCCACGACATCCCCCTGCTCGAGGAGACCTTCGAACGAGCCAAGGAATACGACCAGCCGGTGGTCGTCCACGTCGTCACCGAGAAGGGCCTGGGCTATCAGCCGGCCATCGAGGACGAGGAGGACAAACTCCACGGCGTCGGTTCCTTCGACATCGCCACCGGTCGCTCGCTCCAGAGCGAGTTGAAGCTGACGGACGTGGTCGCGTGTGCGGTGGCCGACGTGGCCGAGCGGCATCCGGAGGTCATTGCCGTATCCGCCGCCATGATCTCGTCGACCGGGCTACGTGACCTCGCCCTCGAGCAGCCCGAGAGGGTGGTCGACACCGGGATCGCCGAACAGCACGCAGTGACGCTGGCGGCGGGCATGGCGATGGCGGGGAAGAAGCCGTACGTCGCCATCTACTCCAGCTTCCTCCAGCGGGCCATCGACCAGATCATCACCGACGTTGCGCTCCACGACCTGCCGGTCACCTTCCTGCTCGACCGCGCCGGCGTGACGGGACCTGATGGTCCATCCCACCACGGCGTCTTCGACCTGACATATCTCCGCATGATCCCCAACATGGTCGTGGGCGCTCCCGCCGATGCCCACGAGCTCTGCGCCATGATCGAGACTGCCGCCGCCCACCCGGGCCCGATGGCCATCCGATACCCGAAGGGTGCCGCCGCCTCGCTGCCATCCCTGCCGGTCGAGGCGCTGGCGGTCGGCGAGTGGGAGGTGCGGGGCGAGGGGAGCGACGTGTTGTTCCTGGCCACGGGCCGGATGGTCGAGACAGCTGAGAAGGTGGCCGC
The DNA here is from genome assembly GCA_035250025.1 of Acidimicrobiia bacterium. Classification (GTDB taxonomy): domain Bacteria; phylum Actinomycetota; class Acidimicrobiia; order Spongiisociales; family ZC4RG35; genus DATFFO01. Next base: position 1,750 of record DATFFO010000104.1, on the reverse strand, counting down.
CTCGCTCGGGCAGCAGGGTGTCGAGTGCAGCGTCGTCAACGCCCGCTGGGTCAAGCCGCTCGACGAACGGCTGCGCAAGTGGGTGGCGTCGCATCGATACACGGTGACGCTCGAGGACAACGTGCGGGCAGGTGGCTTCGGAGCCGCCGTTCTCGAAGCCCTCGCCGGGTCCGAGCTGGCCGCCCGGGTGACGTGTATCGGGCTTCCCGATGCCTTCCTTCCCTTCGGCAGCGCCGACGCGGTCATCGAATGGGCCGGCCTCGACCATGACTCGATCGTGGGTCAGGTCGAGGCGCTTCTCCTGTAGCCGGTGCCAACAAGGTGTCAATAGGGGCAGTCACCTTCGACGCCGACGACACGCTGTGGGACTTCACGACCGTCGCCGGCTCCGCCACCGAGGCGGTGATCGAAGCGCTGCGCCTGCGTCACCCGGACTTCGCCGGGACCGCCGAGGACGTAGCCGCCGCTCGTCGAATTGTCGGCGAGGAGAGTCCGGTGGGGACGCCCTTCCCGGTCATTCGCCGTCTGGCGATCGACAAATTCATCGCCGACCATCTCGGTGACGCTCCCGGCCTGGCCGAGGAGCTCACCGCGCTCTTCTTCGAGCACCGCCGCCTCCACGTGCGTCTCTTCAATGACGTCATCCCGATGCTCGACGCCCTGGATGAAGGCATCGTGGTGGGTGTCGTGACCAACGGGAACATGACATGGCAGGGGACGGACATCAGCGACCGGATCGACTTCTGGTTGGCCGCCGACCAGACCGGAGTCCGCAAGCCCGACCCGCGCGTCTTCCACATGGCCGCCGCCGCGGCGGGGTGCCGGATCCGGGATCTCATCCACGTGGGCGATGAGGTCGGCTCCGACGTAACCGGCGCCATCCGCGCTGGCGCCCGGGCTGTGCTCATCGACCGTCACGGAAGTGGCAGTCGTGGCGAAGCCGACGCCGTGATCCACTCATTGTCGGAGCTGCCCGGTCTCATCGCCCAGTGGGATGCGGCGGCGTCTGAGTCCGTAGGAGTGGGGCCACACCCGGAACCTTGGCCGGACGACCCCCGGCTGGACTCCGGCCTCCTCGCCACCGGAGATCGGCGCAACGTGGCCGATCGCTTCCGGTATTGGCGCCGGGAGGCGATCGTCGAGGAGCTCGACCGCTCCCGTCACCCGTTCCACGTCGCCATCGAGAACTGGCGCCACGATCTCAACATCGGGACGATCGTCCGGACCGCCAACGCTTTCGGAGCCGAGGCGGTGCACATCATCGGACATCGTCGATGGAACAGACGTGGCGCCATGGTCACCGACCGCTACCAGCACATCCATCACCACGACACGATCACGCGTTTCCTGGCCTGGGCGGCGGGCGAAGGTTTGGCGGTTGTGGGTGTCGACAACCTGCCGGGCTCCGAACCGATCGAGGAGGCGAACCTCCCCGAAAAGTGCGTGCTCCTGTTCGGTCAGGAAGGTTCCGGTCTTTCGGACGAAGCAGGCGCGGCCGTTGATCGGGTTCTCTCGATCGCCCAGTTCGGGTCGACGCGCTCAATCAATGCCGGCGTCGCCGCCGGCATCGCCATGCACTCCTGGATCCGCCAGCACGCCGCGGGTTGACGGGTGATCAGGTCGGGGCGTTCTGCCAGAGCCCGGTGAGGTTCCCTTCCGGGTCCATGAAGTAGGCCGACCATCCCATCCCCAGCACGTCGGTGCGGCCGCTGACTGTCTTTCCGCCTGCCTCCTCGATGCGGGCGAGGGC
>DATFFO010000103.1:0-2941 GCA_035250025.1 Acidimicrobiia bacterium | reverse complement strand
TCTCAGGACTTTGCGTTCGCCCTGCAGCAGGCAGGGCAGGAGATCGCCTTCGAGCTGATCGAAGGAGCCAACCACATGGACATGATCGACCCTGAGGTGGCGGCCCCCCTCATTGCCCCCTGAGCATGGGCCTCAGATCGGGTGGACTCCGGCTGATTCCAGCCAGACCGGTGTCTCGTAGACGAGCAGGGCGGGCTCGGCGACCGGTCCATCCCAGATATGTACGGGCATGCCCAGGTCCAGGTGCTCGGTGAGCCAATCGGCGTCCCAGTTGGTCACCCGCACGCAACCATGGCTGGCGGGCCACGCCGGGACCGAGGAGGAGCCGTGGATGGCGAAACCACCCTTGAAGTACCACGGCTCGTACAGCTGGCCGAGCGGCGCCTCCCAGACGCCCTCGCGGTGGCGGTTGAAGGCGAAGTCACCCCGGGGCGTGGTCGCGACCCCGGTGTAGCCATTCGGATGCTGATACACCTCGTCGTTGCCGGAGCTCACTCCGAAGATCCCGCGCAGTTCGCTCTCGACAATCAGGTACCCGATCTGGTTCGTCAGGTCGACCTCGACGCGATCGGCCTCCCCGCCGCGCTCGACGAGTTGTGGCTCGAACCGGGAGAGATGTCGCATGTGCAGCGACTCCCATACGCCGTCGCGCTCCAGGCCGGCCGCCTTCTCGAACGCCAGCACCGCTGCCCGGGTCATCCGCCCGTCGAGGCCGTCGACCGCACCCCGATAGAACCCGGCCTCGGCCAACGCCTGCTGGTACTCGGCAACCTGGGGATCGAAGTCAGCGTCGACGGCGGATGCGGCTGCCGCCGTGGTCGCCCCACCCCCGACCACGACGGCAGTCGCCATGGCCAGCACCATCCCGCGTAAGGAAGTCCATCGCCGCCGCCCCCGCGACGACGACCCGCGCTGAGTGCTGGTCATCACGTAGAAGAGACGGATCACGCCCCGTCTCGGTTCCAGGGAATTGCTGCCGGGGGCCGGATCACATGTCGGCGATGTTGCGCAGCGGCATCCGCGGGCCGAACACGGGAGCGTGACCGACGGTCTCCAGCAAACGGATGACGCGGCCGCGGTGGGGGCGGAAGGGTTCGAGCAGCGCCAGCATCTCCTCGTCGGTGCCACGGGGGCGGCCGGCGAGATGCCAGGCCACGATGTTCTTGAGGTGGTAGTCACCCACGGAAACGGCGTCGGAGTCGCCGTGACTCACAGCAACCGTCTCGGCCGCGGTCCAGGGCCCGACCCCGGGGTAGCGCTGGAGCCACCTCGCCACCTCAGGGGAGGGAGCCTCGGCCAGCCGTTCGATGCGGGTGTGGTCGGCGGCGACGCGGCGCAGTGTGTCGGCGCGGCGTCGCTCTATGCCCACCTGGTGGTAGTCCCAGTACGGGGCGGTCGCCAGCCTCTCGGGATCCGCCGGCAGCGGGAGCCGGCGAGGGCCCGGGGCGGGCTCCGAGAAGTGGAGCCGCAGCCCGGCCAGGCTGCGTCGTGCCTCTTTGCCCGCCACCTTCTGCTCGACGATGGCCCGAGTGAGGGCGGTGAACACCAGCCCCGTGGCCCCGAACCGGTAACCGGGATGCTGCCGGACCAGCTCTCGAACCAGGGGATGGTCGGTGCTGAGGGCGCCCGGATCGTCGTCACACCCGATCAGGCGGGGCGTTCTCGCCACCAGCCAGTTGGCCCCCTCACCCCAGGCCGCCGCCTCGAGGCGGTCGGTCCGACGGATGTGGAGGGTCCCTGCTCCTTCCGGTGTCCGGGCCGCCAACCACCAGCCGTCCTCGGCGAAACGGCCCCCCAGATGACCGAGCGTGCGGCGCAGGTCGAGCGGGTAGGCGATCTCGATCGAGAGGCTGTGGGCGGATTCCACGACCCGATCATGCCAGCCGCCGCCACTAACCTTCGCCGCCATGGAGCGGGGCCAAGATGACTGACATCAACGAGTTGGGCGCGCTCGACCAGGCCATCGCTGCCCTCGAGCAACAGAGAGCCACCCTGGGCGATGCAGTGGTCGACACAGCCCTCGAGCCTCTCACAGCCAAGCGCGAGCGGCTGATGGCGGGAGCCGGCGCCGAGCAGCGCAAGCTGGTAACGGTCCTGTTCGCCGACCTGGTCGACTTCACGGTGCTGTCGCAGGAACTCGACCCCGAGGACACCCGCTCGGTGATGAACGAATACTTTGCGGCCTGGCGCCGGGCGATCGAGGTCGAGGGGGGAACTGTCGAGAAGTTCATCGGCGACGCGGTGATGGCCGTGTTCGGGATCCATCGAGCCCGCGAGGATGACCCCCACCGGGCCGTGCGCGCCGCGCTCGCCATGCGTCACTCGCTCGAGGTCCTGGACGAAGAGTTCCAGAGCCGCCACGGCATCAGCATGGCCATGCGCGTCGGCATCGACACCGGCGAGGCGGTGGTCAGCACGCTCGGAGAACGCGGCGTCGACGACTTCGTCGTGGTGGGCGAGACCGTCAACCGGGCCGCCCGGATTCAGGCCGCCGCCCCCCGGGGCGGGATCCTCATCTCGGCCGACACCTTCGACCACGTCCGCGGCTCCTTCGGTCTCGAGCAAATGGCGGCCCTGACATTGAAAGGCATCCCCGACCCGGTCGACGCCTATCTCGTTCAGTCCGGTGAAGTCCAGACGTTCTGGCCCGAGACCAGGGGCATCGAGGGGATCAGCACCCGCACCGTGGGGCGGGAGCTGGAGATGGGTCAACTGAGGAAGCTGTTCGACGACCTGGAAGAGGAGAAAGCCTGGAGGATCGTCACCGTCGTGGGCGAGGCCGGCATCGGCAAGTCGCGCTTGATCCATGACTTCGAGAACTGGCTGGCCGAGCTCCCGGAGGGCGTGTGGGTCCTGCGGGGCCGGGCGTCGCCGGCGACTGAGGACGTCGCTCACGGGTTGCTGAGGTCGGCATTCGCCGGACGGCTCCGAATCCAGGACA
>DATFFO010000102.1:0-24994 GCA_035250025.1 Acidimicrobiia bacterium | reverse complement strand
GTCGACGAGGATCGTTCCGTCACCTGCCAGCTCAACCTGGCCCTGGTCGAGGGAATGGTGGAGGCGTCGGGAGACGAGCGCCGGCCTCGGCTCCAACCGGAGGACGGTTATTGCTGTGTCCGCCTGAGAACGGACTGACCCGGGCGCAGATCTCGAGACGAAGAGGAACTGAAAGAGGCCGGGCCCTTCGTGGGCCCGGCCTCTTTCTGGTTGTGCTTGTCGACTCTTCTACAAGAGGACGGCTCGTCTGCGGATGGAGAGGAACACGAACCCGCTGAAGACCAGCGTCAGGCCGACGGCGACCGCAACCGCGGACAGGGCGTAGGCCAGGATGCCGAGGCCCAGAGCAGTGGTGAGGGTGGTGGCGCTCATCCAGGAGGCGCGAGCCTCGTTGGGGACCATCACCGCCTCACCGTTCCCATCGAGAACGGCGGCCCCGTTCTCGTCGACCTGGGGGACTTCCCGGGGCATCTGCGAGTAGTACAGGCCCTCGGTGCTGTCCAGCTGGTGATGGGTGATGATGTCGGCCTGGGCCCACATCGTGAACGGGCCACGCACGGCGGCCCCGGGGAGCACGGCGTCATCAGGAGTCACGACGTCCTGGGCGACGGCCTGGTCCCAGGTGTACCACGCTCCGAAGACCCCGCCCGCGATCGATCCGAATCCGACGATCAGAGCCAGGATCCCGGCCGTGAGCAGCAGCCAGCTGCGCTTGTAACCGGTCATTTCCTCGGGAGCGATGATCCTCTCCCTCTCGATGGCAGTCATCAGGTGCCTTCCTTTCGTTTGGCGAACTGCCTGATGGGGCCATCATCTCGGCAGAGCACCCTCCCCACCACAGCCAAAAGTCACCCGGGCGGGGGCCGTCAGTCCCCTCCCCGCCGGGACCCGGCCACGACCAAGGCGAGCCTGCGTGCGAAGTCGCCGATCCACACGGCCAGGGTGACGATGGCCGGCAGGCGCCACCCGCCCACCACCAGCATCCCTCCCAGGTTGGCGGCGGCGAGGGGAAGCCACGGGTGTGCGGTCATTCGGCGGAGGTTGTCGGTGAGGGGCGGTCCCAGGAGGACAGGGAGCAGGTAGGCAAGCGATCCTGCCAGGACCTGGCCGACTCCCGCCAGGACCGCGGCCGCCGTCCATCGCCCGAAGGGGACGGCGCTTCCACCGCCGATGAGGGTGACGCCGTCGACCAGGGCCCAAACCACCAGCCACATGACTCCCATCCCAACCTGGAGGAACTGGAGCTCGTGGCGACCCCGGCTCCAGAGCCGGACCGTGATACCGACGACCATCGTGGCGGCCGCCGCCCCCGTCAGGACCGTTCCGGCGCCGACCGACCAGGCCGGGGCCACCAGACCGGAGGCCATGGCAAGCCCGCCAGTCACACACAGCCACCAGGCGACGAGCGCCTCCCGGCCGCTGACGGCGCGGTGGTGGGCGACCGTCGGCATGAACGTGGGAATCGTCCCGATGATCGTGAACCCGACCAGCCCGACGAGGTTGAGGTGGGAGTGGACGAGGCGTAACCGGTCGAAGCCACTTCCCGCCGAGCCGGTGCCGAGGACCGCCCCCAGCGTCATTCCGACTGCGCCACAGGCGAAGGCGGCGAGATAGAACCGGGCCGAGAGGTCGAAACGCCGGAGGAGGCTCTTCCGGACGGCCCCGACGATCGAGACGGACAGAGCCCCCAGGCTGAGGACGATGGCCGCCGCCCCCGCCCACACCAGCGGCTCGACCGTTGCGGTCACTCCGGCCAGCACGGCGGCGGCACCGCAAGCCAGCAGCCATCTCTGGGTCGACGTGAGGCGCGCCTGCGGGGGAGGGGCTGCCGCCCAGGTGATGGTGAACATCTGGCTGGCGCCGGAGATGGCAAGGAGGACGGTGCCGGCCAGGAACGCATGCAGGGGTCCCCACCAGGAGCCGCCGCCGACCAGGACAACCACGGCCCACCCCGCCGCCACCAGGGCGAAGACCGCCGCTGCCAGGAAGGCCCGGCGGGCGATGGAGTGGGAGGCGACGACGCGATTGGTCACCGTCGCACCCTAACTGCGCCCTCAGTCGGGCCGGCCGGGCAGAAGTCCCGGCGACTCGGGACCTTCGGCCCTAGGCCCCGAGATCCTGAGTTGCGAAGTTAGGAACCATGAATCTCGGGTTCCAGCGCCGCACCGACCTTGCCCTTTCCGTGCTCCGCACCCTTGGCGCCGCCGCATGCCCGTACTCGCCACAAGGAGCAGACTCATGACTCAGACCATCGATCGGCCGGTAGAGCAGCCGCGTCCCAAGTCACAGATCCCGTCTCATCCCCACTACACGCTGGGCACGATGGTTGCCATCGGCGTCGTCGGCACCCTGGTGGCCGTCGGGTTGGCCATCGCCGCCCTGATGATCACCGCCAACCGCAACTCGGTTGACGACAACCTGGTGGCGGAGAAGGTCGACGAGCTACTGGTCACCGCCGGTGCCGGCGCCCCGGCGGAGGACGTGATCCCTGCGATCGTCCCCAAGTCGAACCTCGCCCCCGTTCCCGGCGACGAGGTGAACGTGGCCGTGGCCCCCGAGATGCCGCCTCCCTCCGGGCGGACGGCGCCGGCCATCGTCGACGTGCATTTCGAGGTCGTGGAGGGCGTCAACGCCATCGACCCCGCCAACGGCGTCGAGTTCCAGACCTGGGGATACCGGGTCGTCGATGGCGCCGACGGTCTCGTCGTCGGCACGCCCGGACCCGTGATCCGGGCCCGGGTAGGCGACATCCTGCGGTTCACGATCACCAATCCGGAGGGCAACACCCATCCCCACAACGTCGACTTCCACGCTGTCACCGGGCCCCACGGCGGAGCGGGCGACACCACGGTCGCCCCGGGGGAGACCAAGACGATCGAAGCGCGGCTCCTGTATCCGGGCTTCTTCATGTACCACTGCGCGTACGACGACGTGCCCGCCCACATCTCGCACGGCATGTTCGGCGGCGTTCTCGTCGACCCCGAGACCCCGCTGCCTACGGTCGACCACGAGTGGTACATGGTGCAGTCCGAGTACTACACCACCGATGGGGAAACTGGACTGGTCGAGCTGGACCGCCGGGCCATCACCGACGAGGCCCCCTCATTCGTGGTCTTCAACGGTGCCGTCGGTGCCCTCACCGGCGACAACGCCCTGGAGATGGCGGTGGGGGAGCGGTCCCGGATCTACTTCGTGAACGCCGGTCTCAATCTGGACTCCAACTTCCATCCGATCGGCTCGCACTGGGACAAGGTCTACCAAGAAGCGGCGCTGCTCAATCAGCCGCTGAGAGGATCCCAGACGACGCTGGTCCCGGCTGGCGGAGGCACGGTGGTGGAGCTCGTCGGGCAGGTCCCGTCGACCATCGTCCTGGTCGACCATGCCCTGGCCCGGGCCTTCGACAAGGGCGCCATCGGCCAGATCGTGATCAGCGGGGAGGAGAACCCTGAGATCTACGCCCCGGTCGGAGCCGACGCCGGCGAAGCGCCCACCGAGACCACCGCCGCCCACCACGCAGCCGGTGGCGAGACGGTCGAGATCATGGCCGGTGCCGGCGACTTCCAGGACATGGGAGCAGCCGACGAGTTCGAGGCCGGCGAGAGCCCGGCCGACTACTCGGTGAACGTCCTCACCATCACGGCAGGCACCACGGTGACGTGGAACAACGCTGACGGCATGATGCACACCGTGACTGCCGCGGACGGTTCGTTCGACTCGGGGTTCCTCGAGCAGGGTGACACCTGGTCGTACACGTTCGACACCCCCGGTGAGTACGAGTACTTCTGCGGTCCCCACCCCTGGATGCGAGCCAAAGTCATAGTGCAGCCCTGACCGTTGACCGTTGGCCGTTGACGGTCAACCGTTTCAGCGGGTCTCGAGGAAGAAGCGGGACTGGGCGAGGTTGACCAGGTGGGCGGTGTCGGGGACGTCGACCGTCACCTTGGGACGGGTCCGGGTCCGGCGGAGAAGGATCAGCGACACGTCGTCGCGGAAGCCGGCGTCGTCGTTGGTCCCGCGCATCAGCCATTCGACAGACTCCCTCAGTGACGAGGACTGATTGAGGTTGCTGGCGAGGTCGCCCAGCGGGTACTGGGTGAGGCCATCGGTGTAGAGCATGAGGGTGTCACCTTCGGCGATCGTCACCTCGTGATGAGTCCACGATCCCAGGATGGAGTTGTGCAGGAGTGGCCCGGTGGCCTCGAGGGTGTCGACGGAGGTGTTGTGGATGACCAGCGGTGGAGGATGACCGGCCACCGCGCACCGCAGATGGCCCGTCGCCGTCTGGAAGTCGGCGACGACGGCTGTGGCCATCTCGGCCGTCTCCCTCAGGAGGGGCGTCAGCTCCCCTAGGGCCTGCGCCGGCGCCGCTCCATTGCGCAGGGAATGGGCCAGAGAGTCCTTCATCCGCAGGGCGGCGACGGTCGGCTCGGCGCCATGGCCGGCTACGTCGACCAGCACCAGGCCCACCCGGGCGTCGTCGAGGTTGAGGACCGCATGGGCGTCGCCGGCCAGCAAGCCGGATTCGCTGAGCATCTCGGCGTGGACCTCGATGTCATCGCGCTCCAAACCCTCGATGGTCGCCAGCTGGCTCTCGAGCACGGTGACGGCGGGAGCGCGCTGGGTCAGCGCATCGCGGGCCCGAAGGGCGCGCTCGGTGGCAATCGCTCGCTGGGCGTCGCGGCGGTCGAGGGTCCTCGCCAGGGACATGACGAGGACCATCCCGATGACCGCGATTCCCACCGCCAGCAAGCCAAACACGCTACGCCGGTTGAGAAGGTCGCGGCCCTGGAGGAATCCCAGGAGGATGATCGGGAGGATGAGGATCCCGGGCAGGCTGCGTCTCAGCACGATGCCGCCCGGTCCCGACCCCACCAGAGCCGACACCACACCGACATCCCACCGGGCGAGGACGGCAGCCGCACCGAGGGCGAGGAAGCACACAGCCGTGGTCACCGCCATCTCCGACAGAGCCCACGGGAATGAGCTGAGGCTGCGACCGCCGTAGAGGAACTCCACGAAGATCCGCCCGGCGATGGTGGCCCCGGTCGCCGCCAGGACCTGACCGACTAGCACGACCCGACGCGAAGAGGCGGCGAGCAGCGGCAGCGAGCACACGTACACCAGGAGAACGAAGGCCGTGTTCGAGGCGGGGAGGCCAGAGAAGGGGTCGGATTCGACACCGCCGGGATGAAGCCATCCGGGCAGATCAGCGTCAGTGGCCGACCAGTAGGCGGCGAGGTATAGAGCGGCGAGGATGGCGACACCCACCACCATGACGAGCCCCAGCGACCGGGCGGGAGGTAGCCGGCGGCTGCGCGGCACCAGCAGGAGATAGGTGGCGATGCCGGTGACGAGGAGCAGTGCGCCCGTCGCCGGTGGCATCGGCCGCACCATCTCGGAGATGGCGAAGTCGAGGCTGCCGTACTGGCCGATCGCGCCCAGGCCCAGCTGGACCAGGCTCAAGCAGATCACCGCCGTCACCAGCCCGGTGGAGAGTGAGGAGACACGGCGAACCCATGTCTTGTCGGCAGCCGATGGAGTCATCGGCGCTCCAACCCCCGGTGTCACCATGTATCACAGGGTACCCCCGGCTGATGCCAACGCTTCCGACGCCCGGCGTCGGTATCGTCACGGAGATGATCCGCCCGATCTACCCCGAACAGGGAGATCCGATCTCCGATCTGGTCGGCTCCCTCCTCGACGACGACCGGCGGCCGCACGAGGACGGCGGGGCCCGCCCCTGGGTGCTCGTGAACATGGTCAACTCTGTCGATGGCGCCACCGCCGTCGAGGGTGGGGCCACCGGCCTGACGGACGAGGACGACCAGGCCCTGTTCCACGCCTTCCGAGGCGTTTGCGACCTGATCCTGGTCGGCGCCTCGACGGTTCGCGCCGAGGACTACGGGCCCGTCAGGGTCAACGAAGACGTGGCGGCTGCCCGCCAACGGTCGGGGCGCTCGGTCACCCCCCGCCTGGCGGTCATCAGCCGCAGCCTCGATCTCGACCCGGAGGCGCGCTTGTTCTCTGATCCGAAGCAAATGCCGGTGCTCGTAACCTGCGCCAGCGCTCCATCCGAGCAGGTTGCTCTTCTCCGTTCACTCACAGAGGTGATCGTGGCCGGGGAAGACACCGTCGACCTCACCGTTGCCCTGCCGCTGCTGGGCGAGCGGGGACACGCCGTCGTTCTTTGTGAGGGCGGGCCCACCCTCAACGGTCACCTGGTGGCCGGCGACCTGATCGATGAGATCAACCTCTCGACGTCGCCGAAGGTGGTGGCCGGCCAGTCTGCTCGGATCGTTCGCAGCCCCCTGCCGCTGGAAAATCCCTTCTCCTTCAGGCTCGACAGGCTCCTCCTGGGCGACCGTACTCTCTTCGCCAGGTGGCTCAGGCACCGCGCCTGATCAGAGAGGGACAGAGACGCCGCTGGGCGTCGCCGTGACCTTGGTGCCGCGAACGATGACCTCCAGCTCCCCGCTGTCGGTGCGCAGCGCCAACCGCTCCTGGTCGAGGTCCACGTCCATCCATATCCCCCGGACCGTGATCCTGAACTGGACGGTGCGCCACTCGTCGGGGAGGCGCGGGTCGAAGGTGATGCGTCCGCCGATGTCGCGCATACCCGCCATGCCGTAGACCAGCGCCATCCATACCCCCCCGGCCGAAGCCAGGTGCACCCCATCGGTCGTGTTGCGATGCAGGTCGGCCAGATCGGTGAACAAGGCGTTGCGGAAGTAGCGCATGGCGAGATCGGCCTCGCCGATCTCGGCCGCCACGATTGCCTGGACGCACGCCGACAACGATGAGTCCCCGGTTGTGAGCGGGTCGTAGTACTCGAAATTGGCCCGTCTCAGCTCGGGATCGAACTTCTCTTCCTGCAAGAACGTCGCCATCACCACGTCGGCCTGCTTGAGCACCTGATACCGGTAGATAGTCAACGGATGGAAATGGAGGAGCAGGGGATAACGTTCCGGAGCGACCGTCTCGAAGTCCCAGCGCTCCTTGGCCAGGAAGCTCTCGTCCTGCTTGGTTATCCCGTATCCCTCGTCGAAGGGGACGTACATCGTCTCGCCCGCCTGGCGCCACTCGTCGATCTCCTCCTCGACGAACTCGAGTCGGGCCGCCAAGTCCCGCCACCGCTCGGGTTCGGAGCTGGCCATGCGCTCCACCGCCTCGGCGGCATAGAGGAGGTTCATCTGTGCCATGAGGTTCGTGTAGGCGTTGTCATCGACGAGGGCGGTGTACTCGTCTGGGCCGGTCACGCCGTAGATGTGGAAGGCACCGTCGCGGTGGAAGCCAAGATCGGCCCACATGCGGGCCGTCTCCACCAGCATCTCGACGCCCACCTCCCATAGGAGCTCATCGTCTCCGCTCACCTCGACGTATTTGCGGAGGGCATAGGCGATGTCGGCGTTGATGTGGTATTGGGCGGTCCCTGCCGCCCAGTAGGCGCTGGCCTCATGGCCGTTGATCGACCGCCAGGGGAACAGCGCCCCGCGCAGGGCCAACTCCCCGGCACGGTCCCGGGCCTGGGCCAGCATGCCGTACCGGAAGCGAAGCAATCCGGCCGCGACAGGCGGGTTGCTGTAGGTGAGGAACGGCAGGACGAAGATCTCGGTGTCCCAGAAGTAGTGACCCTCGTACGCCTGGCCCGTCACCCCCTTGGCGGCGATCCCGGTGCCGTCGATGTGGACCGATGCCTGGTGCAACTGGAAGAGAATCCAGCGGACGGCCTGCTGCACGGCCTTGTCGGTGCCGATATGGATGTCGGCTGTTTCCCAGAACTCCGCCCAGGCGCCGGCGTGGTTATGGAGATGGGCCGCGAAGCCGGCGGCGGCGGCAGCCGCGGCCGCGTCCTCGGTGTGGTCGATACCGCGATCGGAGCCCAGTTCGTACACCGTGAACTTCTCGAGGGTGGCCGTCTCGCCGGCGTCCAGGGTCATCGTGAAGTGGGCCTCGGGCCGGTCGGGGTGGATCTGGCTGGTTGCTTCGGCGGGCCGGTCGAGGATGTGGCTCGAGCTGATGGCGACGTGGAGGTGGGACTGGACCGTCTCGAAGGCAACCGACATCGTCCAGGGGTCGATGCGGAGGCCGGTCGGTTCCAGCACCCGACGGCCGAAGTTCTTGGCCTGACGCGGGTCGAACTCCGAGGCCGCTGGCTCCAGGTAGTCGGTGTCCTGTCGATTCACCATTCCGGAGACGAGGGTGACCTCGGCGCCGGCGTCCACGTGGACCCGAAACTGGCAGGCGACGAGGTCGGGCTGGGCGATCGAGACGATCCTCGTCATTTCGACGTCCACGCCGACCCCGTCTTCGGTCATCCAGCGGTACCGGTGGGTCAGCGTCCCCGACCTGAAGTCCAACCGGCGTTCCCAGTTCTCGACGCGGGCGGAAGCGAAGTCCAGCTCGACGCCGTTGACGCTGAGACGGATCGGAGTCGGGTCCGGGACGTAGACGATGGTCTGCCCCACGGTGGCGAACCCGTAGCCCGCCTCGGGGTAGACGATCGGCCACGTCTCGTAGAATCCGTTGAGGAGGGCGCCGGGTTGGTGGGCCGGCGCTCCCTGGTGGAAGGAGCCCCGGACTCCGAGCGAACCATTGCCGAGAGCGAATACGGTCTCGACCAGGTCCACCAGCTCGGGGCTGTAGCGAGTCTCGACGATGGCCCAGCGGTCGATCGGATAGGTCTCGTGGGGCAGTTCCGAGACGACGAGCCCGTGCTCGGCGTTCATGGGGTCAATTCGCCGAGATCGGACACGACGATCGTCGCCCCGGCGGTGGCGAGGGCATCGGGGTCGTGGTGGCGATCCACGCCGATCACGGCACCAAAGCCACCGGCGACGCCGGCCTCGACTCCCGCGACCGCGTCCTCGACCACGACGGCCCGGGCGGGCTGCACACCCAGGCGACGGGCCGCCTCCAGGAAGGGGTCGGGTTGGGGCTTGCCGGCCAGTCCCAACTCGGCGGCGACCCGACCGTCGACGAGGACCTCGAACCGGTCGCCGATCCCCGCCGCCGCCAGCACGTCGGCGGCGTTGGCCGAAGCCGAAACTACTGCCAGCGCAAGGTCGAGCGGAATGAGAGCGTCCAGCAGCGCTTGCGACCCGGGGTACACCTCGGCTCCCTCGGTCGCCAGCAGTTCCGTCACCAGGTCGTTCTTCTTGTTGCCGACGGCGCAGATGGTGCCCCAACCCGGCGGATCCGAAGGGTCGCCCCGTGGCAGCTCGATGCCGCGGGAGGCGAGGAAGGTCGCCACACCGTCGTAGCGGGGGCGACCGTCGACATGGGCGCGGTAGTCGGCGGCGATGTCGAAGGGGGTTTGGTCGGGGGCGACAGCCGCCAGGAAGTCGTCGAACGTCCGCTTCCAGGCGGCGGCATGGACACGGGCGGTCGAGGTGAGGACGCCGTCGAGGTCGAACAACACGGCGTCAAAGGAGGGCCAATCGATGGTCGGGCTCACGAGCGCCCAGAGTAGGCGGGGTCCCTCCCGCGGCGATCAACTTCCGACGGCGGCAGGCACGGACTTGGCGGCGTCTGCTCTCCGCGGAGGCGTCGGGAGCTCGGAGACCACAGACGTCAGCGGGAACTGGACGGTCCTCCCTGCCATCGGGAAGGGATCGGTGAGAAGCATCTCCATGGTGCTGGGACCCCGGCACACGATGTGCCCGGTGTAGGCCCGCGGCCCGGTGTCCGTTGCGATTGTGACGGTGACGATCATCCTGGTGCTCTTGGTTGCTGTCGCCTTACATCGACCGGCTTTGACGGCGGCCGAATGGGGCCCCAGCCCTGACCGGAGCCTCCCGTCGACATGCTGCCAGCGGCATCGGCAAAACGGAAGGACCGGCGCGGGGGCCGCACGGCTCATTGCAATAGAGAAGTCGGAAGTCGGAGGACGGAAGAGGAAGTCCGTGGCTTCTCTGGACCGTGGGGAACGCCCCCTACCTTCTTTGGAGTGTGGCGACCGCACAGCGTGAGTGACCGTCCAAAGTAGCGCCAAGGCTTTCCCCCTCAACCAAAGAACGCGCCCGGAGGCGGGTTTTGGCTTCGCTGCATTCGCCCGACCGTGACACGCCGGCAGGTGCAACCAACAACGCCCGCGCTTGGCTGAGCACTTCCGACTTCCGACCTCCGTCTTCCGACTTCCGTCTTCCGTCCCCCTTTATCCACCCATTATCCGAACGCAGATACCGTTGGCTCATGCGTCTCCTGATCGTCGAGGACGAGGCCGAGTTGGCTTCGGCTCTGGCTCGCGGCCTGCGCCGGGAGGGCCATGCCGTGGACACGGCCGCCACCGCCTCCGCCGCCGAGTTGAAACTGGTCTCTGCGGGCTACGACCTGGTCCTCCTGGACTGGAACCTCCCGGACGGGAGCGGTGTCGAGATCTGTCGGGCCGTGAACACAGGCGACCTCGCTGTCTTCGGTGAGAAGCCGAGAGTGTTGATGCTCACCGCCCGCGATGACGTGGACGACAGGGTGCTGGGTCTGGACGCCGGAGCGGACGACTACCTGGTCAAGCCATTCGCATTCGTCGAATTGGCCGCCCGCGTTCGGGCCTTGCTGCGGAGGGAGGACGGGGGGACCCCCGTCCTCACCGTCGGCACGCTGAGGCTGGACCCGGCTCGCTTCGAAGCCACCCAGGACCAAAATCCTCTCGACCTCACCGCCAAGGAGTTCTCACTGCTGCACTACTTCATGGCCCATCCGGGCGTGGTCCTCTCGCAAGAGCGGCTGCTGGAACACGTCTGGGACGAGATGGCGGACCCGTTCACGAATGTGGTCCGGGTGACGGTCTCCAACCTCCGCAAGAAGCTCGCCGACCCGTCCGTGATCGAAACCGTTCCCGGCCGGGGCTACCGACTGGTCGTCGTGTGACCCGCCCCATCGTGTTCGTGCGTTCGATCCGGTTCCGGCTCTCGGTTCTCTACTCGCTCGTCGTGTTCGCGCTGGGCGGGGCGATCCTCGGTGTGGCCTATTACTTCCTGCACCGGAATCTCCGCCGACTCCCGCTGATCTTCGACAGTCGTGTGATGACGATCAACGGGCGGCCGATCATCATCCAGGACATCGACGTCGACACCGCCCAGCTCGTCGAGCAGGCCATCACCCAACGGGCCCTCGATCTGCTCGCCGACTACTCGATCGTCGCCCTGATCGTGCTGTTCCTCCTGTCGCTGGTGGTCGGTTGGATCATCGCCGGCCGCGCCCTCCGTCCCGTCGCCGACATGACCGCGGTCGCCCGCGAGATCCAGGCCTCTGATCTTTCCCGTCGCATCGGCTATTCAGGCCCGGAGGACGAGATGAGCCGCCTGGCCGGAACGTTCGACGAGATGCTCGAGCGTCTCGACGGGGCGTTCCATGCGCAGCGCCGCTTCCTGGCCGACACATCCCACGACCTCCGCACGCCTTTGGCGGTCATCCGCTCGAACATCGACGTCCTGGCCGCCGACCCGGAAGCGTCTCTGGACGAATGGCGGGAGGCGGGGGGAATAGTCCAGCGCAACGCCGAGCGGATGGCCGAGATGATCGACGACCTCCTCGCCGCCGCCCGTCTCGAGGTGAGGGCGGCGGCCATGGTTCAGGTGGACCTGGCCGAGCAGGTGACCGAAATGGCCGTGGAGCTGGGACCCCGCGCCGCCGAGGTCGGTGTGGCCCTCGAAGCCCGGGCGCAGCCGGCCCGGATCGACGGCGTCCCGCATTCTTTGCGGAGGGCGGTCGCCAACCTCGTCGACAACGCCCTCAAGGCGGCTCCGTCCGGCAGCTCCGTCCTCATCGGAACCGGGACTCTGGACGGATGGGCGTGGGTGATGGTCGCCGACGGCGGGGAGGGGATAGATCCGGCTGCGGTCGATCAGCCCGGGAGGGCGGGTCTGGGGCTGTCGATCGTGAAGGAGATCGCCGAGGCACATGGCGGTGTCCTGGCCGCCCACCGCGGCTCCGAGCGGGGAACCGCCATGGTGATCTGGATCCCCACCGTGGCCGACCCCGGGCCGGTCCCGACGGGTGTGCCGGGTCCGGCTCATGAGCCGGCGCGTTTACAGGGGCTTTAGTTTCGGGAGCCTACGTTGGGGGCAGTCCTTAGACGGAGGTCCTCGTGCTGTCCCCAGAAACCGAAGTCATCCAACCGGCCGGATCGCCCCCCGGCCCGGCTCCCCAGCCCGCCCAGGAGAAGCGCCGGCAGTCGGCGCTCTCCACGCTCCTGATGGTGGTGGCGGCCCTTGTGGCGGGCGTGGCCTTGGGCTGGCTGGTGTTCACGAATCCTGCCGAGGAGCCCGCCGCCGAGACCTCGGCCACCGGCTCCGAAACCGAGGCGCCGCCCGCCGCGGTTGGTGAGGTGGCCTCCACCGGCGAGCCGGTGGCCGACGTGGCCGACGCCCTCCTCCCCTCGGTGGTGCAGATCGAGACCGGCGCGGGCCTCGGGAGCGGTGTCATCTACGACTCCGAGGGCCTCATCCTCACCGCCGCCCACGTGGTCGCCGGAAGCGACACCGTCAGCGTCCGCATGTCGGACGGTACCCAGTACACCGGTCGCGTCCTCGGCGGTGACGCCGCCGCCGACATCGCCGTCGTGGAAGTAGACGCCAGCGGTCTGCCTGCGGCGCCGATGGACCTCGACGGCGACGTCCGCGTCGGCCAGCTGGCCGTCGCCATCGGCAGCCCGTACGGCCTCGACTCCACCGTGACCTCGGGGGTGGTCTCTGCTGTCAATCAGTCGGTGGGCGGGCGCCGGGGCTTCCAATCGATGATCCAGACAGATGCCGCCATCAACCCGGGCAATTCGGGCGGGGCGCTGGCGAACCGCGACGGCGAGGTGATCGGCATCAACGTCTCGATCTTTTCGGCTACGGGCGGCAACGATGGGGTCGGTTTCGCCGTTCCCATCGACGTGGCAGCCGATCTCGCCGAGGCCATCGTGTCCGGAGAGCCCATCTCCACCGCCGTTCTCGGGATCTCCGGCACCGACGCCGAGTCGGGTCCGAGCGGGGCACTCGTCGCCCAGGTCGAGCCGGGTTCGGCCGCCGACGAGGCCGGTATCGAGATCGGCGACGTGATCACATCGGTGAACGACGTCCGGGTACAGGGAATCGGCGACCTCGCCGCCCAGATCCGCACTCACCGCCCAGACGACGAGGTGTCCCTCGGCGTTCGCCGGGGAGGCGAGGAGATGACCATCACGGCGACCCTGGGATCCGGCTGACAGACCTAACGCCGCTCGGCTGCGAGCTCGAACAGCCGGGCGGCGCCGTCGCCCATGGTGGCGAAGCGCTCGTCGGTCGTCTGGCCCCGCAGATAGCGGATGTAGATCTGCTGGAGGACGACACCCAGTTTCCAGGTGCCGAACACCACGTACCACGCCGCCGTGGTCACATCGCGGCCGCTCACCTCTGCATACCGGGCGATCGCCTCCTCTCGCCGGAGCCAGCCCGGCACAGACACCGGCATGAGGCTGTTGGTTCGGTCGTCGATTTCGCCCGGGTCATGCCATGACCCCAGCAGCGTCCCCAGGTCACAGAGCGGGTCGCCCCGGGTGGCCATGTCCCAGTCGTAGACGGCTACACACATCGAAGGGTCGTCGGGCGACACCGCCATGTTGTCGAGGCGCCAGTCGTTGTGCAGGAGTGTCGCCGGGGGAGACCCTGGCATCGTGGCGGTGAGCCAGTCCCCGACTTCGTCGGCCAGGGGGTTGTCGTCATGCCGGGCCTTCCCCCATCTCCCGAGCCAGCCGTCCACCTGGCGCCGCAAGAAGCCGTCGGGGTGACCAAGGTCGTCCAGGTCGCAGTCGACCGGGTCCACGGCGTGGAAGTCGGCGAGGCTGTCGACAACCACCCGGGCGAGGGCGGCGTTGGCCGCAGGGTCTGAACCCCCGCCGAAGACGTCAGGCACGGACTGGCGCACCACGACACCATCGCGTCGCTCCATGACGAAGAACGGCGAGCCAATGACTGAGGCGTCGTCGCAGTAGAGCAGGGCGCGCGGCGCCGGGGTGAAGGCCCGCCACAACCGGGAGAGGACTCCGAACTCACGTCCCATGTCGTGCGCCCCCGGAGCAACCGGGCCCAGGGGAGGCCGGCGCAGTACGTACTCGTCTCCCCCGTAGTCGAGGAGGTACGTCAGGTTGGCGCGGCCGCCGGCGAACTGACGCACCCGGAGCGGGCGATCGGCTCCTTCCAGCCGAGCCCTCAGGTAACCCGCCAGGCGAGCCTCGTCGAAGGCCTCCTCGGGCCTGACTTCGATCACGTCGGGCATCGGCCCAATGTAGGACGTCCGACCCGCCCGGTTAGTCTGCTGCGGTCTCACTGGAGGTTTCCCTGAGCCCATTCGAGATTTCCGAGGCTCTCGTCGAGGAGTCCCTGGCCCTCAGCCCGATCACGGCCACTTCCCTGGGCATTCCCGGATCCGATCATCTGTGGGACGACCTGTCGCCGCAGGGCCGGCGTGCCCAGTACGCCCTGGCGACGAAGTACCAGGCCCTCATCGACGAGCATCTGGAGCACCCGGATGCGCACCAGCGGTTGGCTGCCGTGGTCCTGTCGCGATTCCTGGCATCCCAAATCTCCGAATACGAGAGCGGCGACTACCTGCGTGACCTCGGG
Source organism: Acidimicrobiia bacterium (assembly GCA_035250025.1). GTDB lineage: Bacteria > Actinomycetota > Acidimicrobiia > Spongiisociales > ZC4RG35 > DATFFO01. Next base: position 10,409 of record DATFFO010000102.1, on the reverse strand, counting down.
CACGCGTACTGCTCGTTCACCGTGGCCCGGGACATCTTCGACATCATGCCCCGCGCCACCCAGGAAGCATGGTCTGACATCACGACCAGACTGGCGACCTTCGGTGAGGCCCTGGGCGGCTGGGTTGAGCTGCTTGCGGCTGCTGTCGGCGCCGGGAACGTGGTGCCCCGGCGCCAGGTCGAATCGATCATCGAGCAGGCGGAGAACCTCGCCGGGGACGAATCGCGATTCCTTGCACTGGTCGAGGAGAGCCGTCAGGGCGGCTTTGGGACCCCAGAGCTTGAGCATGCCGCCCAGGTGGCCCGCCAGCAGGCGGGGAAGACGGCGGCGTGGCTGCGGTCCGAGTACCTACCCCATGCTCCCGAGGAAGATGGGGTCGGGGAGGAACTCTACGTTCGGGCCGCCGAGCGCTTCCTGGGCATCGTCCTCGATCCCGAAGAGGCCTATGCCTGGGGCTGGTCGGAGATCGCTCGCCTGCGGGCGGAAATGGCTGTCGAAGCGGCCAAGGTCGATCCGACTCTCACGCTGGAGGAAGTGCTGCACCTGCTCGAGACCGATCCCGCCCGGGCGGTGCCGAGGGAAGACTTCTGCCGGTTCGTCGAGGAGCGTCTCAAACGGGCGGTCGACGATCTCGACGGCGATCACTTCGATGTGCCCGACCCGGTGAGGCAGATCACTGTCAGTCTCGCCCCTCCCGGCGGGGCCCTCGGGGCCTGGTACGTCAACCCGTCGGTGGACTGGCAGCGGCCGGGATCGGTCTGGTACGCCCTGGGAACGCGAACCCGGATCCCGGTGTGGCAGGAGGTCGCCACCGCCTACCACGAGGGCTTTCCGGGCCATCACCTCCAGATCGGTGTCGCCATGTTCGAGGCGGAAAATCTGTCGCTGGCCCACCGCACGCTCATCTGGTATCCCGGCCACGGCGAGGGCTGGGCTCTCTATGCCGAACGTGCCATGGACGAGTTCGGCTACTTCGAGACCCCCGACTACCGGCTGGGCTTGCTCGCTTCGCAGATCTTCCGGGCCGTCCGGGTGGTCGTCGACATCGGCGCCCACCTCGGGCTCCCCATTCCCGCCGATGCCCCGCTGCATGCGGGCGCCGCCTGGGACTTCGACAGGGCCGTCGACTATGTGGAGCAGGTCGGCCTCCAGGTTCGGGAAGTCGCCGAGAGCGAGGTCAAGCGCTACCTGGGGTGGCCGGGACAGGCCATCTCATACAAGGTCGGCGAGCGCGAGATCCTCGACATCCGCCGTCTCCTGGAGGAGCGGGACGAGGGATTCGATCTGAAGGACTTCCACCGGCGAGTGCTGGGGTCGGGAAACCTGCGTCTCGACCACCTCCGGGAGTTGCTGCTCGACGAAACCTCCTGAGCAGGGGCGGGTCCTGTGGGCCAGCGACCGCGGATTCCGCCAGTGGCGAGCCCAGGGTTCGTGCGGGTGCCTATCAGGGCTTAGCAGCCGGCTTTCTGCAGGGTGGGGTAGGGGTTGCTCGGGTCTCCGTCGTTGGGGTGTATCTCGAAGTGGAGATGGGTGGGGCCTCCCCGGGCGTTGCCGGTGTCTCCGACCCGGCCGATCACCTCGCCGGCCGTGACGTTGCCCGAGCGGCCGAAGGCGTCGAGATGGGTTCCGATGTAGGTCACCCCGTCGGCGCCGTAGAGCCGGAACTGGAGCCCGCCGACTTCGCCGGAGAGGACCTCGACCCGGCCGTCCACCGGCGCCACCACCTCGGTGCCGCGGGGGGCCATGAGGTCGGTTCCGGAATGGAATCTCCCGCCCGTGCGCGGGAACCCGTAGTCGTTGACATACGAAGCGCCCGGCACGGGGCAGATCCAGGAACCGGCGCCCGGGATCTTGAGCTTCTGGCCCAACGTGATCCGGTTGATGTCGTCGATGCCATTGGCGGCGGCGATGTCGGACACCGAGACGCCGAACGAGGCAGCTATCGACCCGAGGGTGTCGCCGCGGGCCACGGTATGTGTGACCGTCCCGCCCCCCGTGTCGGCGACGAAGGTCTCACCGGACAGGTTGAGGCGGGTACCGACGTAGAGGATCGAGGTGTTGGTGATGCCGTTGGCCTCGGCAAGTTGCTCGATCGTGATCCCGTAGCGGCCGGCGACGGAAGAGAGGGTGTCGCCGGCGACCACGACGTGGTAGCCGGGATTGTCGCCCCCGCCCCCGCCCCCACCGCCCGGGATCTTGAGCTTCTGGCCGATGCGGATGAGGTCGGGATTGTCGAGCTTGTTGAGGCTGACGATCTCGGAGGTCCGGGTCTCGTACTGCACGGCGAGGGCGCCGACGGTCTCTCCGGCGGCGACGATGTGGATGCGATCGGCCTGGCCGCCCTGGCCAGGTATGACGATGCTCTGACCGATCTGGATCAGATCCGGATTGGTGATGTCGTTGGCCTCGACGAGGGCGGCGACGCTCACGCCGTAGTGGGCGGCGATGGCGGACAGGGTGTCACCGCGCTTGACCTCGTAGGCCATCGAGCCGGCGACCACCATCACGGCGACCGCGGCTCCGACCAGGGCGGCACGGATTCTCTTGTTCCCGAAGTATGTCGACACGAGATAGGTCGACGCGAACATGGGATGTCCTCCCCGGCCCCTTACCGCCCGAGAGGGCAACGACACTAGCGCTGGTTTTCGCGAATTACCAGATCCGACAGATCACCCGATGGTGACGGGCTGCCGGCGACCAGGTTCAGATTTGGCGCGCAACTGCCCGCAGGCACCGTCGATGTCCCGCCCCCGCGTGTCCCGGACCGTGACGTTGACCCGGAGGTCGGAGAGGATCGAGACGAAACGGTCGATAGCCGACTTCGATGACGGCCGGTTGTCGGAGAGCGGGGTCGGGTTGAGGGCGATGAGGTTGACGTGGGCGCCGATGCGGCGGGCGACTCCGGCCAGTAAGCGGGCCTGCTCGGCGCCGTCGTTGACACCGTCCATCATCGTCCACTCGATGGAGACCCGGCGCCGGGTCTTGCGGGCGTACTCGATGGCGGCCGCTTCGAGAGCGGCGATCGGGTACCGGCGGTTGATGGGGACCAGCCGTGTGCGGAGGTCGTCGTCGGCGGCGTGCAAGCTGATCGCCAGGTTCACGGACCAGCCCTCGTCTGCCAGCCGCCGGATCCCCGGCACCATCCCGACGGTGGAGACGGTGATCGCCCGCTGGGAAATGTGCATCTCCTCGATCATGCGGCGTATGGCCTCACGCACCCGGTCGTAGTTGGCGAGAGGCTCGCCCATTCCCATGAAGACGATGTTCGTGACGTGGTCGGGCACCCCCGGCATCCCGATCTGACGGAGGAAGGCTTGGGCATACGCCACCTGGGCGACGATCTCGCCCGGTTGGAGGTGGCGCTCGAAGCCGAACTGGCCTGTGGCGCAGAAGGTGCACCCGAGGGCACAGCCCGCCTGCGACGAGATGCAGAGCGTGGCCCGCCTCGGATAGCCCATCAGCACTGATTCGAAGGCAGCACCGTCGGAGGCCCGGAACAGCCATTTCCTGGTCCTGCCGCCGTCGCCGACCCGATCGGCTTCCACGTCGAATGGCCACAGCCTTCCGGCCAGCTCCTCCCGCAAGCCCGACGGCAGGTTGGTCATGTCGGCAGGATCGAGCACCGGTGTGCGATACAGCCACGCCCGCAATTGCTCGGCCCGATAGGCGGGCTCGGCCGCCAAGGCATCGGCCAATGCGTCGGGATGGGTCAGGTAGGGCACGCGGCCCAATGCTACGGCTCCTTGGCCAGAACGGATCGGGAGGCAGGCGGGACCGAGGCGCCTCTCCCTACACTCCGGCGCCGATGATGGAATCGATCGGTCGGATCTGGAGCCGAGAGCCTGTTGGATTCCGGCGGGGCGAGCTCACCGACGGCGACGGGCTCGCCCTGGTGATCGTCGCGTCCATCGGTGGGCCGGCCCTCCTGGTCGGATCGTCGCTTGCGCTGGGCGGGCTCAGCCAGGTCCAGATCCTGCTCGTTGCCCCGGTGGCGGCGTTGCTGGGGGGACTCGTCGTCGGAGCTTCGGCGAGGATGGCCGCCAGCACCGGTGCGGGCGGGACCTGGCTGCTCCGACCCTCTTTCGGGCTCGTCGGCGCCTGGCTCATGACTGTGATTCGGCTGGCGATGGTGGCGGCCTGGGCAGTCATCGGGCTCCAGATGGCGGGTCGTTGGGGCAACGGGGTTGTCGCCGCCGTCGGGCTCCCGTTGCCGCGGGCCGGGATCCTGGCGGGCTTCCTCGGGGTCGCCGCCTTGCTGGCGGTGCTGTTCGGGCCGTTCGCCGTCATTCGAAGGGTCATTCGCCACCCCCTCCTGTGGGCCTCGGTGGTGCTCCTCGCCGTGGGTGCGTGGCGTATCGCCGTGACTGGCGCCGGAGCCGGGCCGGCGTCCGACGGGCCCTTCTGGCCGGCGGTTCAGACCGCCGTCGAGATGGCGGCGGTGTTCGTGCCTTTCGCCCAGACCATCGGGCGCCGCCTCGACGACGACTCCGAAGCGTTCTCGACGTTCGGTGTCGGCTACACGATTCCGACGATCGTGGTACTCGTGGCCGGGGCGATCTTTGCGACGCGCCTCGGCGGGCTCGCCGATCTCACCGGACTGGAGGCGGGTACAGCCGGCGTCGCCCTGGCTGCCGCCTGGGTGCTGGTGGCGGAGTTCGACCAGGGTTTGGCGTCATTTCTCGCCCTAGGGTCCGAGGCGGCCGGGGTCATCGGCCGCCTGTCGCCGATCTTCGTCGGCGGGTTGGGGGCCGTGGGAGTCATAGCCGCCGCTGTGGTCATGCCGACGATCTCCCTCGACTGGCCCCTTCTTCTGACATCGTTGGCCTTTCCCGCCTGCCTGATCACTGTGGCCGACTATTTCCTCGCCCGCGATCGCTACTACTCCGAGTCGGAGATCTACGGCGCCGCCGCAGGCGATGCCTGGCTCAACGTCGTGGGGATCGTGACCTGGGTGCTCGCCGTCCTCATCGGGCAGGTCTTCGACCCGGTGGGGCCGGATCGGTGGGTGGCGCTCATGCCCGACCTGGACATCCGGGCAGACCTTCCCTGGCGGCTGCTCATGGGCGTGGTAGCTGCCATCGCCTACGTGGTCCTCAGCCGATACCGTCGATACAGAACGGCCTCGGTCTACGACCTGCGCGGGGTCTGAAACGGAAGGTGTTCAGTCGCCGGCCGTGAGGTTCCGGGCGGTGTCGACCCATCCGACCGCCCGGGAGAGAGGCACCTCGGCGGCGGCGGCCACCTGCTCCGGCCGGGCGCCGGCAAGCTGATCGAGCGTCGAGATCCCAACCGTCTCCAGCCGGGTGGCATACACCGGTCCGATGCCGGTGATGGATGTGATCTCGCCGCCGGCGGTGGGCACGGAGGCGGGGGCGGGCTTGTCGTCGGTAACTTTGCCGCCCGGGTTGGCGGTGATTTTGCCGCCCGGGCTGGCGGTGACTTTGCCGCCCGGGTTGGCGGTCGGCACCTTGAACGCCGGTGGCTGCGGTTCCCGGGAGATTGCCACAGACACGAGACGGTCGCGCATTGCCCAGGCGATGGCACCGAGACCGCCGAGGATGCCGAGGATGCGGGCGACCCGTTTCACGGCCGCCAGCGTAACGAATCGACGGACGGCCGACGCACAAACGACATCGGCGAAGCCCCACTCAATAAGGTGGCCGGATGAAGGTCGACTACTACTTTCCTCCTGCTCTCCCCTTGGGCGCCGCCGCAGCAGCCGACAACGCATCCCGTCTCGGCTACGACGGCTTCTTCACCGCCGAGACGGCCCATGACCCGTTCCTTCCCCTGGTGATGGCCGCCTCGGCCGCTCCCGGCCTCGATCTCGGGACTTCCATCGCCGTCGCCTTCCCCCGCTCGCCGATGTCGATGGCGATGCTCGCCTGGGACCTGGCCGCCGTGTCGGAGGGCCGATTCATCCTCGGTCTCGGCACCCAGGTGAAGGCGCATATCACCCGGCGCTTCTCGCAGGTCTGGGACCGTCCCGCCCCCCGCCTCGCCGACTACATCCGCGCCATGCGGGCCATCTGGGACACGTGGCAGAACGGCACGCCGCTTCGCTACGAGGGTGACTTCTACCAGTTCAGCCTGATGACGCCGTTCTTCAACCCGGGTCCAATCGACCACCCGAACGTTCCGGTCGCCATCGCCGGTGTGGGCCCCTACCTCAGCCGTCTGGCCGGGGAGCTGTGCCAGGGGTTTCATGTCCACCCGTTTCACACCGTGGCCTACCTCGACCAGGTCGTCCTCCCCAACATTGCGTCCGGGGCGGAGGAAGCGGGCAGGGCGCTTTCGGATTGCGATCGCATCACCACCGTCTTCGTCGTGACCGGAAGAACCCAGGAGGAGATGGAGCAAGCCATGGGCGTCGTGAAACAGCAGATCGCCTTCTACGCATCCACACCCTCATACGCCCCGGTTCTCGAGGCGAGCGGCTGGGACTTCGGTCCCAAGCTGACGGCCATGAGCAAACGCGGGGAATGGGCCGAGATGGCCCAGCTCATCTCCGACGACGTTGTGGCCGAAGTCGGGATCGTGGCCCCGATCGAGGACCTCGCTGACGCCGTCCATCGGCGCTACGGCGACCGCGTGCAGAGGGTGGGCTTCTACACCCTCGGTCCCGGTCAGATGCTCGAAGACGATGCCCTCGCCCAGGTGATTGCCGACGTCAAGCGACCTAGGTAGGGAGGCGTCGACCCGTCGTCAGCGCGTACCGGCCGCGGCAGTATCCACCCGGGGGTCGGCGGCCCCCACCGCCCCGCCAGCATCGTCGAGGCGGATCACCGACATCGGCCCCCAACCGGGTTGAGGATGGTCGACCCTCCGAACCTGGTGGCCGCGTTCCGCCAGTCCCTCGACTACCGACGCCGCCGTGCCCGGTTCTACCTCCACCGCGGCAGCCGATCCCGGGGAGGGAACCTCGGTGGCCCATCTCGGCAGGGCCATGGCCGTGGCGGGATCGATGTCGCGTCCCATGACCGCCGTCGCCAGCTGAATCACGAGTTGGGGCTGGTTGTGGCCGCCACGGGTGCCGAGCAACGTCTCCAGCCGCGCCTGTCGAGTCCACAAGGTGGGCGAGAGGGTGTGGAGCGGGCGCCGTCCCGGGGCGAGTTCGTTGGGATGTCCGGGACGGAGCGTGAATCCCCGACCCCGGTCGTGGAGGAGGAAACCCGCCCCGGCGACCGATCGCCCGCTGCCGATGCCGTGGAAGTTCGACTGGATCAACGAGACCCCGAGGCCCTCGCCGTCGAGGACGCACATGTAGGCGGTCCCGCCTGCCGCGGAGCGAGGTGAGGCGAACGCCCCGGCCTGGTTGGCGTCGATACCGTCGGCCAAACGGGCGATGTGTTCGGTCGACAGCAGTTCGACCGGATCCACCGTCATGGCCTCAGGGTCGGCGAGGATCTCGTCGCGGTCGGCGGCGGCGGCGCGGTAGGCCTCGATTGAGAGGTGCCAGGCCAGAGGATCCTCGGGATCGGCCAGGCCGATCATCTCAAGCACCGCCAGAGCGACCAGCGACACATATCCCTGCGAGTTGGGCGGGACCGTCCACGCCGTCGTCCCGAACAAGTCGATGTGGAGCGGGTCGACCCACTGTGCCTGGACCAAGGCCAGGTCGTCGGGAGTGAGCATTCCGTCGACCGCTTCCCCGATGGCCTGCCCAATCGCTCCGGAGTAGAAGGCCTCGCGGCCGCCCTCGACGAGGCCACGCAACGTGGCAGCGAGCCGGGGCCGCTCGATCCGTTCTCCCTCCAGCGGCGGTCGGCCCTCGGGGTACATGTCCGTGGCAGATTCCTCCTGCCGCAGTTCCTCGGCTCTCCCGGCGAAGGCGGCGGACAGCTCCCTGCTGGCGGGGAACCCGTCGGCGGCGTGGCGGATGGCCGGTTCGAGGATCGTGGCGAGGTCGAGACGACCCCACCGGGTGTGCAGCGCCAGCCACCCGTCCACACAGCCGGGCACGGTGACCGCCGCAGGATGGCGCTGGGGTATGGCGTCGAGTCCCGAAGAGCGGAGGGCGGCGGCGCTGGCCCCGCTGCCTGCCCTCCCCGACGAGTTCAGCGCGGCCGGCGTGTCGAGACCCGTACTCATGACGAGGGCGAACAAGTCCCCGCCGATGCCGCAGGTCTCCGGTGCCACGACCCCCTGGACGGCGTTGGCGGCGATGGCGGCGTCGATGGCACTGCCGCCCAGTTCGAGAGCCCGCAAGGCAGCCTGGGTCGAGAGGTAATGGGGGGTGACGGCGACGCCCCCGTATCCGGCGACCGACACCGGGCGGAGGGGTATGGAGGATCGGCTCATGCCGTCATTGTGGTCGCTGACTCAGCGGCGGAGATCAGGCACGACCCGGTTGAGGGCGTCGAGCACCGCCCGGACCACGGCCCGGGACTCGTCGTCGTCGACCAACGAGCATCCCACCATCGACCGCTCCGACTTGCTCGTCACGAGGACGACCTGGGCGATGGCCACCCGCCGCGAGCCGAGGGTGGGGACGTCGATCGAGGCAACCGCGAACGAGGCCTGGGCGTCGAGGGCCTGGCCGAGGGCCTCGAGGGTGGCCTCGGCCACGAGACGGTTGCGGGTGGCGGTGGCCGCCGCCCCTGTCGTCTCCCCGATCATCGAGGCGTCGTGCCAGCTCAGCGTGACCTTGACCGACGACTTCGAGCCGTCGGTGACCTCGGAGATGTCCACGATGGCGGGCCGCTCGCCGCCCACGAGGTCGCCGTCGGCGAGTTGAACCACCGAAACGACCCGTCGATCGAGGTCGAGGCCGAAGACCGCCGCCGCCAGCGACTGGACATCACGCACGACCTGTTTGGCCGGCTTGGAGCGGCGGGCCAGGACGTGGACCTCCTCGATCTTCGAGTCGGTCCCCACAACGCGGACCGCCTCGACGCCTTCGAGTCGGGACAGCTTCGCCTGGAGCTCCTTCAGGTCCATCCCGGCCGAGCGTACAGCACGGAGCGTGACCACGGCGACGCCATTCGCGCGAACTGGACAGGATCGGCGGAGATGTCCGGCGGCGAATGCGTCAGCCGAAACTCACGGCCGTTTCGGACTTTCACACATTCTGACGACGGCGAGCATCGGAAGGTTCCCTATTGAGCGCTGGGCAATCGTTCGCTAGCCTGCCAGCGTCGCTTTTGGCGACGTCGAAGCCGGTTCGCTGTGGCTGGTTCGACGAGGTTTCAAGGCGGGCGAGTCAGGGGCCATGCACGTTGACATCCAAAGGTTCCCGGTGAGAGCCGGGAGCAGGCGGGGGTCCCGGTAACGCGATCAGCAACCCACCACCGATTACCAGCGGAGCGGATAGGAACGCAGGGCAAGAGCGCCCCGTGAACCCACACCGACAGGTGGTCGACAACTATGAAGGGCAAGCTGATACGAATCCTTGCTACTGCCGGCAGCCTCGCGGCACTCGTTGCTGCGGGGTCGGCCTCGTTCAAAATCGGCTGATAGCTGAGCCGGGACCCCCAACTCCCCTTCCATGAAACCACTGATCAAACGACAGATACGAGTCGCCGGGATTTACCTCAGCCTTGGGCTGGGTGTCTTGGCGTATGTCGTGATCTATGCCGACCCGCCCATCTGGGGTCTGTGGCTTGTATTCGCTGCAGCGTTCGTTGGTCTGGAGTGGAATGCCGTCGAGGTAAACGATCGGTTGTTCCAGAGCTCAAGCGCCATGGTGGCGACCACGGCTGGAACGGTGTTCGCGCTGTACCCTGACTCAAGCGCCGTGTACGCCATGGCCCTGATGGCGGCCCTCGGCCCGCTGGTCCCCGACGATCTAAGGCAGCGGCGCTGGTTCCAACCAGCCGCCAATCTCGGGCAACTTACAGTTTCGGGGGCGGTCGCCGGCCTGATCCTGGATCTTGCGCTCGGCAATGTTGCTCTCCAGACGTCGACCGTGCTGGTCCAGGTGGCCCTTGCTGGCGCAGCCGCATCCCTGGTCTACACCGTTGTGAATCTGGTGATGGTGCGATTGGCGGTGCGAGCTGTATATGGAGCGAGGAACCTCCTTCCATGGTCGGGTCTTGAAGTCCTGTTTTCATCGCAAGTAGTCATGGGCGTGCTCGGTGGCTTGCTCGGCGCAGCACTGGTCATCGTCGATCGCAACGCGGTGGTTGTTCTGTTCCTCGTCATCTACCTGATCGCCCACCTCTCATTGTCTTCCTACTCGCAGCTGCGGGAGGCGCACCAGGCGGCTTTGCGAGGCTTCGTGAAGGCGCTCGAGGCGCGGGACCTGTACACGCGGGGCCACACCGAGCGGGTGGCCTACTTCTCACAGCTCATCGGGGAGGAACTCCACTTCACCGGCACCCAGCTGGAGCGGTTGCGGTGGGCGTCGCTCATCCACGACCTCGGCAAGCTCGCCATTCCCGGCGAGCTGGTGGCCAAGCGGGGGCGCC
>DATFFO010000101.1:0-6173 GCA_035250025.1 Acidimicrobiia bacterium | reverse complement strand
CAGCTCGTGGCCATGGTGCGCCAGGCCGGCGCCGCCGAGGTCCATCTCAGGGTCTCGTCGCCGCCCTACAAGTGGCCCTGCTTCTATGGCATGGACACCTCGGACCGGTCGACCCTGATCGCCTCCCAGATGTCGGAGGAGGAGATCTGCCGTCACCTCGGGGCGGACTCCCTGGGGTACCTTTCCCTCCGCGGCCTCCTACTGGCGACCGGCGGCGAGGGCTTCTGCACCGCCTGCTTGTCCGGCGAGTACCCGACCGCAGTACCCGTCGAGATCTCGAAATACGTGCTGGAAGGCAGCCGGTGATGGATTACCGGTCGGCCGGCGTCGACCTCGACGCCGCCGATGCCCACACGGCCCGCATCGGTCCGCTCGTCACCGCCACCTGGACCGAGAGCGTCGTGGGCGGGTTCGGCGGGTTCGCCGCCGGGGTCGAGATCCCGCCGGGATACACCCGGCCGGTGCTGATGATGTCCACCGACGGCGTCGGCACCAAGCTCGAAATCGCCCGCCGCACCGGACGTTGGGAGGGCGTCGGCCACGACCTGGTGGCCATGTGCGTAGACGACCTGGTCGTTGCAGGGGCGCGCCCCCTCGCCTTCGTGGACTACCTGGCCGTCGGGGCGCTGGATTCCGAGCGCGACCTGGCCATCGTCGAGTCGGTGGCGGCCGCCTGCGCCACGGCCGGCATCGCCCTGGTGGGAGGCGAGACAGCCGAGCATCCCGGAGTCATGGAGCTCGACGCCGTGGACCTGGCCGGAACAGCTGTGGGAGTGGTGGAGCGAGGCGAGGAACTGGGACCACACCGAGTGAAAGAGGGCGATGTCGTCATCGGCCTGGCTAGCCCCAATCTGCGGTCGAACGGCTTCTCGCTGGTTCGCAAGGTGTTCGAGGACGTCGATCTCGGCGATCCGTTTCCCGAGGAGAACGCCACCGTCGCCGAGATCCTGCTGCGCCCATCGGTCGTCTACGCCCCTGCGGTGCTAGACGCCGTAGTCACGGGGGCCGTCCACGCCGCCGCCCATGTCACCGGGGGGGGCCTGGTCGCCAACCTGACCCGCTCGATCCCCGATGGCCTGCAGGCGATCGTCGACCAATGGTCCTGGACCTGGCCGCACGTCTTCACCGAGATCCAGCGGCGGGGCGGCATCGGAGTCGAGGAAATGCGGCGGACCTTCAACCTGGGGATCGGGTTCTGCCTGGTGGCCGATCCGGCGCGGGCAAGTGAGGTGCTCGAGACCGTGGCCGAGCATCAACCGACCGTGATCGGGCGGGTCGCCGCAACCTGAGAATTGGACCCGTTTTGGCGCGACCTAGGCGCGCGAAGAGGGGGATAGAAGGCGGGCTTTCGTAGCGTCGTCGAGGAACGAGGCCCTGAGCGAGTTGGCGGCCAGGGAGGCCAACGTCTGGTCGCCAAGTCTCAGTTCTGTCGCCAGGCTGCGGTAGTTGTCACCCACGTAGCCGCCGAAATACGCCGGGTCGTCGGAGTTGACCGTCACCAGGAGGCCCTCGTCGATCATGCGCGGGAGCGGGTGGTCCGAAAGCCGTTCGACGACCTTCAGGGCCACGTTGGAGAGGGGACATACCGTCAGCGGGACCTGGTCACGGCGCAGCCTGGCAACCAGGTCGGCATCTTCCAGGCTGCGCACCCCGTGGTCGATGCGCTCGGCGCCGAGAACGTCGAGGGCACCGATCACATATGCCGGAGGACCTTCCTCTCCGGCATGGGCGACGGTTCGGAGACCGAGCTGGCGGGCGCGGGCGTAGGCGTCCTCGAAAAGCTCAGGGGGAAAGCCCACCTCGCTCGAGTCGAGCCCGACCGCCACCACGTTGTCGAGATGGTTCTCGGCGGCGGCCATGGTGGCAAGGGCCTCTTCCCCTCCGAGATGGCGGAGGAAACAGAGGATGAGAGACGAGGTAACACCCAGGGTGCGGCGGGCGTGCTCCATGGCGTCGCGGAAGCCGGGCATGAATGTCTCGAAGCCGACATCTCGGGCGATGTGGGTCTGGGGATCGAAGAAGATCTCGGCGTGAACCACACCGTCGGCGGCGGCTCGTTCGAGGTAGGCGGTCATCAGGGCGGCGAAGTCATCCCGTGTGCGAAGCACGGCGGCGGCCCTGTAGTAGATATTGAGAAAGGACTGGAGGTCGGTGAAGCGGTAGGCAGCCCTGACGGCCTCGACATCGGGGAAGGGCAGCTCGATGCCGTTACGGGCGGCGAGCGTGAACATGAGCTCGGGCTCGAGCGTCCCCTCGATGTGAACGTGCAATTCCGCCTTGGGCGTAGTGGTGATGAGATCGCTCATGGCCGCGGAGCCTGTCTGTGAACCGAAACGCGGCGCAAACCCCAAAGAGCGTTCACAAAGCGTCGTCCAGGGCGATGTCCTGGGGTCTCACCGGGACGCGGGTCAACGGGCGGCCGGTGGCGGCGCGGATGGCGGCCACAACCGCCGGAGTCGACGAGATGGTGGGGGGTTCGCCCACGCCCTTGGCCCCGAACGGGCCCCACGACCCGTCCTGTTCGATCAGCAGGGCCTCGACCGACGGGGCGTCGAGGACCGTGGGAAGCAGGTAGTCGGTGAATGTGGCGTTGCGCATCTTCCCCTGCTCCACGACCAGTTCCTCCATGATGGCCAGGCCGACGCCCTGCATGATCCCGCCCTCGATCTGGCCTCTGATGGCCTCGGGGTTGAGAGCCCGGCCGACATCCTGGGCGGTGTCGACGCGAACCACTCTGACCATCCCCAGCTCCGGGTCGACGTCCACAACCGCCCGATGGGCAGCCACCGCCAGGTCGGCGTGGATCGTGCCCTGACCGTTCTCGTCGGGCCGCTCGGTGGCGGGATGGCGGAACGTCACCGTCTCCGCCCACGTCTCGCGTGTCACCTCTGCGATCGACGCCACCAGCTCGTTGCCCCGCCACACCCCGGCGTCGTCGAGATGGTCCCCCCCGTACCGGTCCACGATGCGCTGGCGAAGCTGGGTGGCGGCCTGATGGGTCGCCCCGCCCGAGAGCTGAGTCTGGCGGGAGGCCGACGTCGAACCGGCCGAGTCGATCCGGGAGGTGTCCATGTGGCGCACCTGGGCTCGCGACACGCCCAGACTGGAGCGAGCGATCTGGGCCAACACCGTGACCAGGCCCTGGCCGACCTCGATGGCCGCCGTCTCGACGATGGCGCCCTCTTCGGTGAGGCGGACCCGCGCCTGGGCGTAGTCGTCGAACCCTTCCGAAAAGCCGAGGTTCTTGATGCTCACGGCGTATCCCACGCCGCGGACCACATCCGAGCGCTCGGTGGTGAGTCCGGTGCCGCCGGGCAGTTCGAGAGGGTCCGCTCCGGGCTCGTCGACCAGCAGCGGCATCGCCTCCAGGGAATCGATCACCTCGAGCACCGGCAGCGGCGTGGTGATCAGTTGACCGGTCGTGGGGACGAAGTCGCCGGTGGCGAGGGCGTTGATGCGGCGCAGTTCGAGAGGGTCCATCTCCAGTTCGTCGGCGAGACGGTCCATCTGGCTCTCGTGGGCGAAGCAGACCTGGACGGCTCCGAAGCCGCGCATGGCGCCACACGGCGGATTGTTGGTTCGCGCCCCCACCCCGTCGATCGCCACGGACGGACAGCGATACGGCCCCACCGAGAAGTAGCAGGCGTTGGCCAGGACGGCCGCCGTGGTCGAGGCATAGGCCCCACCGTCGAGGACCAGCCGCGCCTCGACCCGTACGAGGTTGCCGAGCTCGTCGGCCTCGTGGCGGTACCACATGCGAGCGGGATGACGGTGGACGTGTCCGGTGAACGACTCCGCCCGGTGGTACACCATCTTCACCGGCCGTCCCGTGTACAGGGCGAGCATGCACAAATGGATGTGGAGATTCACGTCCTCGCGAGAGCCGAAGGCACCGCCGATCCCAACCGGGTGAGCCCGAACCTGATCTGGGCGCAGACCCAGGCTGGCGACGACCTGCTCCTGGTCGACATGGACGAACTGGCTGGTGGCATACAGATCGACACCGCCTTCGCCGTCGGGGACAGCGAGGCCGGCCTCGGTACCAAGCGGCGCCTGGTCCTGCATGCCGACCTCGTAGAAACCCTCCACCACCACCGACCCCCGGGCGTCCTGGTCGCCCCGTCGGATCCTCATCCGGCGAAACACCTCGTCGCGGGCGTCGGCCTCCTCGGAGTCGACGAGGGGCTCCAACTCCTCGTAGTCGACCACGACGGCGGCCGCGGCCCGCCGGGCGGTGTCCTCGTCGTCGGCCGCTACCACCGCCACCGGCTCGCCCCAGAAGCGAACCTCCCCGTTAGCCAGCACGGGTTGATCGGGGTGCTCGAGGCCGAACATGGCCCGGCCGGGGACGTCGTCCTGGGTGAGGACGGCGTGCACGCCGTCGATGGCCAGGGCGGGTGCGATGTCGATGCTGACGATCCGCGCCCGGGCGTGGGGGCTGCGAACCGTCGCCGCCCACAGCATGCCGTCGGCGGTGAGGTCCTGGGCATATTGGAACTCGCCACGCAGCTTGGGTCCCGAGTCCGGCCGGGCGGTCGATTGGCCGATGCCTCCGGTGACCTCCGTGGTTTGGCGGGTCCTGGTCGTCATGGTGCGTCCCGTCCGGCGAGCTGCTCGAAGGCGCGGAGGATGGCGCCGTAACCGGTGCAGCGGCAGATGTTGCCGGCCAGCGCTTCCTTGATCTCGGCCTGGCTGGGATGGGGATTGTGGTCGAAGAGGTCTGCGGCGGCGACGACGATGCCGGGCGTGCAGAACCCGCATTGGACGGCGCCGGCGTCGTCCATCGCCTGCTGGACAGGGTGGAGGCTCGAGTCGGCCGGGTTGACTCCCTCAACGGTCGCAACCTCCGAGCCCTCGACGTCGGCGGCCATGACCAGGCACGAGCAGACGAGGACCCCGTCGAGAAGGACCGAGCAGGAGCCGCACTCGCCCTGCTCGCAGGCGTTCTTGGCCCCGGCCGCCCCCAGATCGGCCCGCAAGACGTCGAGCAGACTGGCCGGATGGCCGACCGGAAACGTGGCCTCCTTGCCATTGAGGCGAAAGGACACGATCACGCCGCCGACTCCACCAGGCACCGTTCCAGGAGGCGACGGGCAAGGACGCCCGAGGCGTGGCGCCGATACGCCTCGGTCGAGCGGTGGTCCGTGATCGGCTGCACCTCTTCGGCGACCCGGCGGGCGAACTCGGCCAGATCCGACTCCGAGGGCTGGGCCTGGGCGGAAATCATCTGCTCGGCCCGGTAGGCCCGCATCGGCGTCGGCGCCACCGACCCAAGGGCGACGGTGGTCGTCCCGTCGCTTCCTCGAGTCACCACGCAGCAGACCGTCGAGATCACCATGGCGTTGCGGACACCAACCTTTCCGAAGGCGTGGCGCTCCGGAAGTTCGTCCGGAAGGACCACGGCGGTGATCAGCTCGTTGGGGCGCAGGGCGGTCTCCTTGACGCCGACGAAGAACTCGTCCCAGGGAATCAGACGGCTGCCTTCGGTGGAGCGAACCTCGATGGAGGCATCGACAGCGGCGAGAAACGGGTGACCGTCGCCCGCCGGGCTGGCCGTCGCCACATTGCCGCCGATCGTGCCGGCGTTGCGAATCTGGGGAGAACCGACAGTGCGGGCAGCCTGGGCGAGTGCCCGGGGACCGTGGCGCTCGAGGCGGCGCCACACGACGCCGGCGCCGATGCGGTTGCCATCCCACTCGGCCAGCTCCTCCACACGGCGCAGGGCCAGCACCCGTTCGGGGCGGCTGTGACCGAAGTTCACCTCGACCATGAGGTCCGTGCCGCCGGCCAGCGGGGTCACCCCCTCCTCGAGGACGGTCACCGCCTCCTCGACGGTGGACGGATAGAAGGTCTCCATCGTCTGGGGAGGCTAACCGACCAGGGCGTCAGCGAGCCGGTTGTGGGCAGCGACCAACTCGCCCTCGTCCACGCCGGTTAGCCGGCCGTCGGCGACCACCCGCCTGCCACCCACCCAGGAGTGGTCGACCCGGCTCACCCCACAGAAGATCAGAGCCGCCAGGAAGTCGTGGACGGCGCCGCCGTACTCGATGCGGTCGAGGTCGACGGCGATGAGGTCGGCGGCCAGGCCCGGCTCCAGACGACCGATGTCGTCGCGGCCTAGCACCCGCGCCCCGCCGACCGTGGCCAGTTCCAGGGCGGTGCGAGCGCTCATC
>DATFFO010000100.1:0-2252 GCA_035250025.1 Acidimicrobiia bacterium | reverse complement strand
GAGCGGGGCTAGCCCTCCGGCGGCCCCGATCGTTCGTGGAGACGCAACGCGACGGCCAGGTCGAGGGCGCGCCGGGCGTCGGTGAGCACGGGACCGAGCAGCTCCTCGATCCGCTCCAAGCGCTTGCGGACGGTGTTGTAGTGGGCGTAGACGCGGCGGGCCGTCTCGGCCACCGAGCGCGTCTCCAGCCAGGCTGACAACGTGGGGACCAGCTCACCGCCCTGGTCCCGGTCGTAGTCCAGCAGCGGACCCAGCGTGGTCGTCACGAAGTCCTTCAGGTCGGCGGGAGGCGAGGCGGCGAGGAGGCGCTCGACACCAACGTCCTCGAAGGTGCGGGCGGTGCCCGGCCCCTCCTCCCAGGTCCCGGCTTCGAGGGCCAGCTGCGCCTCCCGGAAACTCCCCGGCAGCTCCAGTGGATCCTTTACGGTCCGTCCAACCCCCACGCTGACGGGGACGGGCCCCAGCCGCGCCACCGCCTCCCGCTGCAAGGCCTCAGCCAGCCTCCGCCGGTCGGACGGTGCGTCCGACGGCGGGACGATGAGGGCGGCGACGCTGCGGCTGCGGATCCAGACGATGGCATTGGGCCGCAGGGACTGGCGGGCGGCGGCGGCCAGGACGCGCAGCTCCGGCTCCGCCGGGCCGCGAGCCGTCTCCCCGCAGGTGACGACGAGCACGGCCCGGCCCGGTTCCAGGTCCCAGCCGAAGGTGGCCGCCCGCTCGGCCAGCGTGTCGGCATCGGTGACCTGGCCGGAGATGAGCTCCTCGAGGGAGACGGCCGCGAATCCCTCGTGGGCTTCGGCCACCGCCCGGGCCTGGACCTGGCGCAGGGCGATGGCCACCCCGGCGCGTTCGACGGCGATGCCGCCTTCCTCGTCGAGGCCGTCGGGCCCGGGGCGGACGAGGATCGTTCCGAACCCCTCCTCGCCCGCCCGGATGGGGTGCTCGACGCGGCCGTCGTCGGCTCCGGATCCCGTCCAGGCCTGCGGCGGTTCGGCGGCGATGACCACACCGTCTGGGTCGACCACGGCCACCGGTCGGTCGAGCAGCTGTTGGAGGGTGAGCACAACGTCCCGGGTTCGACCGCCGGAAAGGGCCACGGCGGTGAACCGCTCGTGAATCTCGGCCGCCCGTCGCAGGCGGGCCTCCTGGTGGTCGAGGAGCACACGAAGGACGGCGTCGTCGACGTCGTTGAGCGGTGTCGCTTCGGGCAGTTCGACGAGGGGAAAGGCGAGGCGGTCGGCGACTTCGAGCGCCTGAGCGGGGACAGTGGCGACCCAGCCGGGCGGCTTCACGGCCAGCCCGGCCACCCCGGCGTCCGCCAACCGGGGCAGGAGCGTGACGAGAGTGGCCGGGTCGTCGGTCAGGGTCGAGCCACTGGCCAGCAGCAACAGGCCGTGGCGGGCGTGGCGGAGGGTCTCCCGGGCGGCCACGACGTCCACCTTCTCGACGGACCGGGTCAGGCCGTCATGGCCGGCCACCAGACGGGCGCCGGCCAGTTCGGGAAGCTCCAGGATGTCGCCGACGGTAACCATCGCGGCCATGGCCCCCAGTCTGGCCGGAGCGCTGCCCCAGCGCACGGTGGCGCCGGGGCCCCCGCTGCACGGACACGACAACAGCGTCGGCGGCGAAGTGGCCGGTTGTGCCACCGGATCCACCCGGCGCCGCACGTTATCCGTATTGAGACGAACAACGAGACGAAGGAGTTGGTGATGGAAACGATCGCAGCCCCCATGGCAAAGGAGAAGCGTGTTGCGGCCGCCGGGTACCTGGACGACCTGCTGGTCGACCTGATCACCCTGAGCCTCAACGCCAAGCAGGCTCATTGGCACGTGACGGGCCGGAGCTTCCTGCCCGTCCACGAGCAACTCGATGTTCTGGCGACGGACGTCCGGGATTGGGCTGACGAAGTGGCCGAGCGGGCCATCACGCTCGGTGTTCCCGTCGACGGGCGGCCTTCGACGGTCGGCGCCGTGAACGCCCTCAAGGAACTACCCGACGGCTTCCTCACCGACGTCGAAGCCGTCACCGAGATCGGCCATCAGGTGGCCGCCGTCGCCGAGCGCATCCGGACCCAGCTCGACCCCCTCGGCGAGGCCGACCTGGCCACCCAGGACCTCGCCATCGAAGTGGTCCGAGGTCTGGAAAAGCACCTGTGGATGCTCCAGGCCCAGGTCGCACAGCCACCGGCCGACGCCGGCGACGACAGCCAGCGGTCTGACAGCTAGAGAGGCACATCATGGTGACCACCCCGA
>DATFFO010000099.1:0-10022 GCA_035250025.1 Acidimicrobiia bacterium | reverse complement strand
GGGAGATCCAACGCACGCTGTCGAACACGTCGACGAAGGCAGCCAACCCGAAGAGCACATACGTCGCCGCGGCCAGACCTGCGCCGACCGCCACCGCCAAACCCTTGCGACCGGTAGCTGCCCCCACGGCATAGGTGAGGGAGGCGAAGAGCAGGGCGAGGAGGAACGACGCCACCCCGACCGCGACCAGGTTGTCGACGTCGAGCTCGGTCAGTTGGAACGGATCGCGGAAGACGATCAGGACGGCGGTCGACACGGCGGTCACCACGCCGAGAACTATCACGAGCCCGACATAGCGGCCGAGGGCAACCCGGGAACGGGCGACAGGGTTGGCCAGCAGCGGTTCGAGGGTGCCGTCTTTCTCGGCTCCGGCGATGGTCCACCCGGCGAGGCCGACCCCAAGCACCATCAGGAGGATCGGGAAGACGTTCGAGTAGAACTGGCTGTTGAGATAGCCCACGGGGCTGGTGATACCGGCGCTGGCGCCGAGCAGGTCGTTGAGCCCTTCGGGGAGGGACTCCATCAGGTCCTCGAGGCCGCCCGCGGACTCGCGGATTGCCGGGTAACTCGCCCCGACGGCGATTACGAGCAGGATCATGGCGACCGACCACCAGATCGTCGACCGACTCCGGTCCTTGAGCATCTGTCGCAACACGATCACGGCCGTCATTGCGTCTCGCCTCCTTCTCCGTAGTACGCAAAGAAGATGTCTTCGAGGTCCTCGTCGTGCGTCACGATGCGCTCGACCTCGAAGTCGGCAAGGCGCTTGACGAGAGTCGCCACGCTTCCCTCGGCGACGAGATGGACTGTGCGCCCGTTCTGCTCGACGCCGGAGATCCCATCGACGGCCGCGAAGGCTCCTGCCGGGATGTCGGCCGCAAACCGGATCTCGAGACGCTGGCGTGCGACCTCGCGGAGGTTCGCCATGGTGTCTTCCCGTATCAGGCGACCGAGCCGGAGGATGCCCACCCGGTCGGCGATGTTCTCGACCTCGGGCAGGAGATGCGACGAGAAGAGCACAGCCGCCCCGGCGTCCCGGCGCTCTCTCACCAGAGCGAGAACATCGCGCTGTAGCAGCGGGTCGAGGCCGGCGGTCGGCTCGTCGAGGATGAGGACGTCCGGATCATGCATGAAGGCCTGGACGATCGAGACCTTGCGCCGATTGCCCGTTGAGAGCTCGCCGATCCTGCGGTTCGAGTCGAGGGTCAGGTGCTCGCACAGGGCAGCCGCCTTCGACCACGGGACGCCACCCCGCAGGTCGCCGTACCAGGTGAGGAGGTCCTTCACCTTGAGATGACCGTCGAAGCTGACATCGCCCGCCACGTATCCGACACGCCGCCGTAGCGTCAGGTCGTTCGGTGAACCACCGAGTACGGATACCTCGCCGGCCGTCGGGTTGAGGAAGCCGAGAAGGCACCTGATCGTGGTTGTCTTGCCGGCCCCGTTTGGCCCGAGCAGTCCATAGACCTCTCCCGTTTCGACCGTGAGATCGAGCGATTCGACCGCCGTCAGCTTGCCGAATCGCTTGTTGAGGGCGTGCGCTGCGATGGCAGGCGCCGTCATTTGTCCTCCCGTGGGTTGATGAATCCGTGACTGAACATCTCGAGCGCGACCCGGGCGTATCGATCGATCACGGTCCGCTGGTCGGTTTCTCCCAGGGCGCGCGCAAGGTGGGCTCCGAGGACGATGGAGGCAAGGTCCCAGATGACCAGGACGGCGGCCAGGGCGCGGCGGTCGGTGCTTGACCGGATCGTCCCTCTCGCTTCGCCGTCGGTGAGAAACGCTTCCGCCGCGGTGACCAGCCGATCGACCATGTCGTCGGTGCGCGGACCGGTCTCCACCAGGGCGCGGCCGAGATAGCCGACAAGGTCGCCGGCGTCGGCGAATACCTGGGTGAATGACGCCGGGTGCGCTGCGGGCCCAGCGTGCCGATCGATCAACGGTTCCATTTCTGCTGTCACCCGGCGGACCACGTAGTCGTCGCAGGCGGTCTGCAGACCCTCCTTCGATCCGAAGTGATGGAGGACGAGACCAGGCGAAACCTCGGCGTCGGCGGCGATGGCGCGCACTGTGGCCCGGTCGAAGCCATCGGCGGCGAACCGCTTCAGGGCCGCATCGCGAATGCGAGCCGGAGTGCTGCGATCGTCGAGGAGGACTGAACGCACGATCAAGATGCTAATCGCGCGTTCAACCGTACGCCAGTGGCCGTCCGACTACCCGAACCGATATCGGGTTTGGCCGAAGGGTTCGCCCTTGGTGAACGCCAGCACTTTGGAAGGCCGGAGGGCGAAGACGATCGCCTGGACGCCGGGGTCATCGAGACCGGGGTCGCGGAAACCGCCCTCGACCACGTCGAAATGCCAATCGAGTTTGAACAGCCACATCGCCGCCAATCGTCGAAGGAGCGCGGCATCCGTGACCCGCTCGGCTCTCCCCTCGACCACCACGTCGATACCGGTCCGGAAGGCGTTGCAGCCGGTGGTGAGGATGCAATCCGAATTGAGGGTCAGATTGCGCGCCTTCTGCTCCTCGGTGCCGGTGCAGAAGTGCAAGGCACCATCGAGCCACATCGCCGGCAACGGCGTCACGTGTGGCCTTCCGTCCTTTCGCACCGTCGACAGCCAGAAGATCTCTGCCTGCTCCAGCAGTGTTTGGATCTCCGACCACGCCGGCGGCTCGGCGGTGGGGTCACTGAAGCGCCGGTCGATTTCGACTGCGGGCTCGGTCGGGGTCATCTCGCCTCCTGCTTTCATGTTCATTGTGTGAGACGTCCTCGGCCCGGCGGACTCATCGGCTTCATCAGAGGGCCCACAGCTAGTCGACCAGCTCGGCAGCACCTGCCCGGGCTAGATTGCCGCCCCTCGGCTTGCGGAGGCACGGAGATGACGAAGACCCCCGGTTTCACGATGGTGGCCACCGTGATCGGAACCCCCGATCCCCCAGGCCTTGCCCGCTTCTATTCGGCTTTGCTGGGGTGGGAGATCAAGTACGAGGAACCGGACTGGGTGATGCTCAAGGCACCGGAAGGCGCCGGTCTTTCCTTCCAGCTCGAAGAGAACCATGTACCGCCGACCTGGCCCGCCGATACCGACGACCAGCAAATGATGATGCACCTCGACATCTGGGTCGATGACCTCGATGCGGCCGGCGAGCGCGCCATGAGCCTGGGCGCGGTCCTCGCCGAGTACCAGCCCCAGGAGGAGGTTCGCGTGTATCTCGACCCCGCCGGCCATCCCTTCTGCCTTTTCGAGAACTGAACAGGATGGCCGCATACCCATGTCCTCAGCAGTAGCTTTCCGCCATGCCGCAGTCAGCAGACTCTGAGTTCCTGGAGAGCCTTCCCCCGGATCGGCGGCCCGACGCCGAAGCGGTGCACCGGGCCATCGCCGCCGCCGCCCCCGAACTGGAGCCCTGGGTTTGGAGGGGGAAGATGTGGGGCGGAACCGATCAGACCATCCTGGGGTATGGCGCCTACGACTACGTCAACCGCAGCGGCGAGGAGGTGCACTGGTTCCTCATCGGACTCGCCAACCAGAAGGCCCATCTCAGCCTCTATGTCAACGCCGTGCGCGACGGTCGATATCTCGGCCAGGTATACGCCGATCGCCTGGGGAAGGTGAAGGTCGGCTCGGCCTCCATCGGCTTCCGCAACCTCGCGGACCTGGACCTGAAGGTCCTCGCTGAGATGGTACGGGAAGCCGCCGACAACCGGCCGACGTATCACTGAGCTGGTCGCGTACTCTCATGGTTGAGTCACATCGAGGGGACCGATGTTTGCTGACCGGGCCACAACCAGCTTCCTTCAGGTCGACGGCGAGGTGGGGGTCGGCGACGCCGCCCGCCTGCTGGAGGACTCCGCCACCGACACGCTGATCATCTCCTATGGCGGCAGCCATTGGCTGTGCACCACGGATGAGCTGACCCCGCTGCTCCGGAACGCCTCGTCGATGACGCCAATCGGTCGCCTCCTCGCCGAACGCTTCCAACCGGCCGCCGTCGCGCCGGCAGCCTCTCTCGAGGCCGGCATGACGGGGCGGATCATCCTCATGGAGGAAGGCACCATCGTCGGCGCCATCGCCGAAGGCCCGCTGGAGTGGCTGGGGACTTCCGGCGCCGAGCAACCCAGCTTTGCCCGGCCCCCAGGCGAGGAGCCTCCCACCGGCGATCTCGGGCCGAGTCGGGGCCCCGGGGCACCCGGCGAGGGCGAAGAAGAGGAGCCCTGGTACGTCGAGACCCGGTTCCCGCGCCAGGTCGTGGTGGAGACCGTCACGACGCTCACAGTGGAAGTGACCCAGCAACCCGACGACGGACCCGACGTGTCGGCCCTCATGACCTCCGTCTCCACCGGGACCGAGATAGGGGTAGTGGTCCAGGCCAAGCGGGGCTTTGAGATCGTTGGCCCGGCCGAGGGCAAGCTGACGGCCTCCGACGAGTCGCTCCCCCTCGGATTCCAGCTCCGAGCCACCACCGAGGGAACCGGCCACGTCCGCATCCTGTTCTTCGTGGAGGCCACGGCCATAGGAGCGATCACCCTGGAGCCGGTGATCGCCGGCCGAGGGACCTCGACCGACACGTCAGCCGTGGCGTCGTCCGAGGTGATCTCCACTCTCAGCGTCGGCGCCGGTCGACCCGATCTCGAGATCCTGGTGCTGGAGGAGTCATCGAACGGCCGACCCCGGTACTCGATACGTGTCACCGCCGCCGACGAGAGCCTCGGTATGCATCTCCGCGAGTTCGGACCCATCGAGCTGAACACCGATCCCCGGGCCTTCTTCGCCGAGATGTTCGCCGACATCGAGGCCCTTACGCTGTCGACCTCCGACGACCGCGCCCGGGCCCAGCTCCTGTTGGAGACCAAGGGCAGCTACCTGTTCTCCACCCTCATCCCGGAGGCGTTGCGCTCGGTCCTCTGGAACATCCGCGACCGCATCACCCGGATCCGGATCGACTCCGAGGAGCCTCACATCCCCTGGGAGCTGATCCGCCTCTCCGGACCGGACGTCGACGGCACCATCGTCGAGGGGAAGTTCCTGTGCGAGTACGAGGTCAGCCGCTGGATCCCGGGGCCTGGGCTCCATTCGCAGTTGACGCTGAAGGACTTCGCCGTGGTCATCCCACCCGACTCGGGGCTGGCCAGCGCCCAGGAGGAGAAGACCTACCTGTCTGGCCTGGCGACGGGCGACCGCAAGGTCACCGAAGTGCCGTCCACGGTCCCCGGCGTGCTGGACGCCCTCGCCGCCGGCACCCACGACGTGTGGCACTTCTCCGGTCACGGCTCGGTCAAGGACGACCAGGACCCCAACCGGGCCGCCATCCAACTGGCCGAAGGGCAGTTGCTCACCCCCGAGCAAATCAGCGGCCGCCAGGCGAACCTCGGCAGGGCACAGCCGCTGATCTTCATCAACGCCTGCCAGGTGGGTAGGGCGGCCATGTCCCTCACCGACCTGGGCGGCTGGGCCCGCCAGTTCCTGCACGCTGGAGCGGCCGGCTTCGTGGGGGCGATGTGGAACGTCCACGACAATCCGGCCCGCGATTTCGCCCGGACCTTCTACGGGGCACTGCTCGAAGGAACCACGGTCGGGGGAGCCACGCTCAAGGCTCGCCAGCAGATCAAGCAGTACCAGGACGCCACCTGGCTCGCCTACACCGTCTACGGCCACCCGTCGGCCGCCCTCGTCCCAGGAGAAGACTGACATGGCCAGAGAAGAGATCCGAGATGTGGTCGTGGTCGTTCCCGGCATCCTCGGCAGCGCCCTGGAAAAGGACGGACGCACGGTCTGGGACATGAGCGCCGGGGCCGCCCTCCGGGCGCTCCTGTCTCTCGGCAAGTCGGTCAAGTCCCTGACCCTCGCCGGCGACGACCCCGACGCCGACGACCTCGGAGACGGCGTGAGCCCTACCCGGATCCTGCCCGACCTCCACCTGATACCCGGCCTGTGGAAGATCGACGGCTACGGCGCCATCACCAAGCGCCTGCAGAAGCAGTTCGAGCTGACGCCGGGCGAGAATTACTTCGAGTTCGCCTACGACTGGCGGCGAGACAACCGGGTCGCCGCCCGCCGGCTCCGCCGGCAGAGCCACGACTGGCTGAAGGCCTGGCGTGACAAGACCGGTAACGACAACGCCAAGCTCGTGCTGCTGGCACACTCGATGGGAGGTCTCGTCTCCCGAGCCTTCCTCGAGTTGGAAGACGGCTGGAAGGACACCCGCACGCTCGTCACGTTCGGCACGCCCTACCGCGGCTCGCTCAACGCCGCCAGCTTCATCGCCAACGGGATGGAGAAGAAGCTGGGTCCGCTGACGTTGATCGACCTCTCGGAGATGCTGCGGTCGTTCACGTCCGTCCACCAGCTGCTGCCCATATATCCCTGCATCGACGACGGCTCGGGCGACCTCAAGCGACCGTCCGAAGCCGCAGGCTTCCCGCATCTCGACCCGACCAGGGCCGCCGACGCCCTCGCCTTCCACCGCTCGATCGAAAGCGCCGTCTCCGAGCATTCTGCCGAGGAGACCTACGTCTCGGGCGGCTACCGCATCGAGCCCATCGTGGGCACCGACCAACCCACCGTCAACTCGGGGCGGCTCGAGAACGGCCGGCTGGCTGCGTCGCAGTGGATCCACGACGAGCGGCTCCTCGGCGACGGCACCGTCCCCCGCCCGTCGGCCCATCCCCTGGAGATGGAAGACCCCACCGGGGCCGTGTTTTCGGGCCAGCCGCACGCCTCCATCCAGAATCAGGTCGGGATCCTCGACCACGTCGCCGGTCTCATGACGGCACTCCGTCTCGACCTCGGCAAGTTCCGCAAGCCCGACATCCGGATCGGCCTGAACACCGAAGACCTGTGGGAGGCCGGCGTCGGGGCAGAGGTCAGGGTCGAGACCGGCGACCCGACCGCCGACATCACCCTCGCGGTTACCGACGCCGGGACCGGTGCCGAGGTCGCCCGGGTGGATTCCACCGGCGACGGCGAGGAAAGGATGGTGGAGGTCCCCGCCGTGCCCGAAGGCGCCTACCGCCTCACCGCCGCCACCGACGGCGCCAGCGTGACGGACATCGTGCTGGCGGGTTGACCGCTACAGGAGAGCGGCGACGTCTTCCGGGATGTTGGCCTGGTCGCGGAGACGGCGGGCGTAGCCCGGGTCGTCGAGCATCGTCAGGGGGTCGAGTTCGAGCGGGCCGAGGATCTCGGAGAGCTTCTCACCCCGCACGGGCCCGAGGTCGAGGGGCCGGTCGGCGTCCACCGGCTCGGGGCCGATGGGAGTGGCGTTCGGGGACTCCTCCTCGAGTTCGATGACCCATCGCTCGCCACCCCGGGGGATGCCCAGGGCGGTCGAGGGGGCTCCGCTGCGGGTGGCACCGAGCGCTTCGAGGTCCTCGGCGAGTTCGACGAGTCTCGACATCCCGTCCTCGAGGCGGTCGATCGCTTCTGCGAAGCTGATGCCGTCGACGATCGGGTCTGTGGACTCCTGCTCCAGGTACAAGCGGCGGGAGGAGCCGCCAACCCGGATCTCTTCGGCCTCGGCGGTGATGAATCGGGTCTGGCCGTAGCGGGGCACGCCATTGATGACGACGAGGACGACGCTGCGCTCGGTGGCTTCGATCAGCTGGCGATACGGGTCGCGGTCCTGCCTGCCGTAGACGGCGATCAGGTCGGCCCGCTTGCCCGGCTCGATCGAGCCGAGGGCCCGATCCCAGCCGATGGCCTGGGCCGGGGAGCGGGTGACCATGTCGACCAGGTCGCGGTCATCTAAGTCCCACCCGCGAGACCGGGCGACGGCACGAGCGACCTTCAGTTCGCCCAGCAGGTTCTTGGACCCGGTGGGTGCCCAGTCCGAGCCGAGAGCCACGGTGACACCGGAATCACGCGCCAGGTCGACCCGGGCTGTGCCTCCGTAGAGCATGAGGTTCGAGGCCGGCGACCACACCATCGACCCGCCCCGGGCGCCGAAGATCTCGAAGTCGTCGCCGGTGAGGGCGGCGGCGTGGATTCCCACCAAGGCATCTGTGATGGCCCACTTCGATCTGGACACCTTGAGCGCCTCGAAGTGCGATCTCGCCGTCTCGTCGAGGCCCTCGGCGAGGTGGAGAACGATGCGCTTGCCCTTTTCGAGCCGGGCGAGGAACGAGGCGGCGCTCTCCGCTTCGACGTCACCCACCCGAGTGTCGGCCTCGGGGAGGTCGGGGTCGTTGGTCTCCTCGACGTTCCGCACCAGGCCGCGGTGGTAACGGCGGGTGTTGGCGTTCGAGTACAGGGCGACACCCTGGCTCGTCGTCACGCCGGCCACCAGCGCCTTGACCTCGACATAGCGAATGACGGCCTCGATGTAACCCGCGGTCTTGCCGAGGACCTTCATCGGTCCGCTCACCAGGCGTCGGTAGTCGTCGTGACTTCCCCACTGGCCCCGATTGCCGTAGAGCTGGGGGACGGCCCACATCTGGAGGACGTTGTAGGGCAGATGGTTGTGCAGTTCGATGAGCCCGGGAAAGATCGTGCCGCCCGTCCGCAACACGGGCACGTCGTCGAACCCCTCGGGCGGCTGGCGCCCGTCCGGCGTGACTGCGCGGATGACACCGGCCTCGACCCACACCGTCCCGGTTGCGACGACCTCGTGGTCGTCGTTCATGGTGACCACCCGTCCGTGCACGCCGAACCTGGGCCCGGAGAGGGGGTCGATGACGACGTCAGGCATCGGCCACTGCCCGGGCCTCGGAGACGGAGAGCGGCTCGGGCTCCAGTTCGTGGACCCAGTCGGGAAGGGACAGCTTGTAATAGTCGCCCGGGTTACCGCTCACCTCGCCCGCTAAGGCTCTGTCACCGGAGGTGCCCTGCCAGCGCAGGGCGCCGTAGGGGAGGTCGCGGCGGGGGATCTGGCCCCGCTCGCCGTCGTAGTTGAACGCCGGCGCCAGGTCCTTGCGATAATCGCGCTCCTCGAGCGCGACCAGGCCTTCTCGCCACGACGACAGCCACCCCGGGGACCGGTGCGCCTCGAGCTCCGCCGCAGGATCGAGGTCCAGCCGGCCGGCAAGCCGGGAGGCCAGAGGTCCGAAGGTCACGATGACGTCGAGAGGCGAGTCGCGCTCGCGCAGCCGTTCGATGATCTCCGCGTAGCAGGCGACGGTGGCCGGGTCGTCGACCCACACCTCGCGCTGCCTCCTGGTCATGCCGACAGTGTCGAACGGTCCCACCCGCAGGATCAGGTAGCGCTCTTCGATCCCCGCCGACCGCAACCACGCCTGCAGGTGCTGGCCGGCGTCACCGGTGAGGGCACGGCCGGTGAACAGATCGTCGTGGCCTCCCTGGTCGGCAAGCACCAGGATCGTGACGTCCTCCAGGCGACCCCGATAGATCGCGCCGAAACCCAGGGAGGGATGGCCGGCGTCCCCGCTCGGCGACGGCCAGTCGGGGGTGAGGAGACGGGCCATGGTCCGGTCGGGGCCGGAATCGAACTCGAGGTACGACTCCCGGGGCGGTTCGTAGGCGCGGTCGCCGGACTCCTGCTCGTATCCCTCGGGCGAGCCGCCGGAGTCGGCGCCGTACCTGGGATCGTCGCCGCGCCCGTTGTAGTGGCCGCCGGCCGAGAAGAGCTGGATCGACTGCTGGGAGTCCTTGCGGTTGCTGGAGGTGCCGCCCCGGCCCAGGCGCCAGGTCGTCCCGAACGGGAAGTCGCGGAAAGGCAATGGGGCCGAGCGGTACTCGTAGTCCCCCCCGACCGGGGCCGCACCCTCGTCGGGCACGAGCCAGACGGGGGCGTCGTTGCGCCAGCGCTCGATTTGGCGGACGGCCGCGGAGAAGTCCGCCTTGATGCCGCTCGTCCCCCCGTTGGCGGCCCCGCCGGGATGTCGGACCCCGATCGCCCTGAGGTTGGGCGAGACGGGTGACGGGTCCGACTTCCAGAGCTCCGACGGCCGGGCATCGACGCCGTGGGTCTGGAACCACGTCGCCACCGCATCCTTGGCAGCCGTCCCCACGGCCACCACGAGCTGGAGATCGTTGCGGGCGACGACGTAGTCGAAGATCTCG
>DATFFO010000098.1:0-34710 GCA_035250025.1 Acidimicrobiia bacterium | reverse complement strand
CGGAGTGCAGCGGAGGCGTGGGGTAGGGGGCAATCGCTCCCACCAAGAAGACCGATAGGAGAGGTCCGCCACGGGTTCGCCCTGCCCTTCGGGCATCCCCCTACCCCACTTCGTGGGGGCCCCTTCCCCCTTCGCTTCGCTCAGGGGGACAACCCGACGAGATCCAGTTCGTTGCCCTCGGGATCCGAGACTCGCGTGAGGCCGTCACTCGATCTCAGCACCTTTCCGCCGGCAGCTACTGCAGTGTCGATCCGCGGCTGTAATTGGTCGTCGGGGACGCTCAGGACAAGCCGGATCCGGTCGCGCTGGCGTCGCCGATCCTCATCCGATTCGTCCATCCTTTGAAAGATGAGCACCGGGTTGAGGCGGCGCGGGTCGAAGAGGTCGACGACGCCCTCCCGGGGATCAGGCTCGTAGCCGAGTACTGACTTCCAGAATTCCCGGACGGAGGGCAGGTCGACGAGGTCTAGGGCTACCTGCATGAAGCGAACCCGCGCCGGGTCGGCGGCGAGGCCGAGGTCCCGGGCATACGCCTGGATCTTGCTGGCCAGGTCGGTGAAGGCGGGCAGGGCGCCGTCCTCTCCCTCCCACAGGTCCTTGCCGCTGTCGATGGTCACGCCCTCGGCACGGATGTCGACCAGCAGAGGGATGGCGGCGTCATCGGCCAACCCGGCCACTCTGGTCACGAGCGCGGCCGCGTGCTCGACTTTCGGGGTCGGATAAAAGACCATGGCTGCGAACGGTGCCCGCCAGTCGGCGACTTCCGGTGCGGTCGATATCGGGCCGCCCGGTACCAGGTCGACTTCGTTGCCGGCGTCGTCTGAGACCATGAGACCGTAGGGTCCCGACGGTGTCTGTCGGAGTTCGGCAACAGCCGACGCCACCTCCTCTGGTGGGCGTCCGACGTCGATATGGAGGCGGTTGCGTAGCGGCCGGATCTCGTCGTCCTTGTGGAACACGATCGCCGGATCACGGCGCAGCGGATCGCTCAGGCGACGCTCACCGTCTTCGTGATAGGCGAAGACAGTGCGCCAGAACGGCACCAGCTCCTCCGGGTCGGTGGCGTCGATCGCCAACCCCGTCACCTGCAGGACGGAAGGATCCGGTGCGAGTCCCAACTCCCGGGCGATCGTCGAGATGGCCCCGGCCCGGCGTGCCTCGGGTTCGCCGTGACCGCCCAGCCGCACGCCTATTCCGGTCGGGCGGAGATCCATATCCGGAAGCACAAACCCGTCGGTCGATCCGGCGAGACGCTCGACCAGGCTCGCTCCTGTCGAGTGCGACGGCGCCTCGAACCAAGCGTGGGGAGCGCCGTCGAGCACCCGCCAACCCTCGCCCCCGGCCTGTTGTTGGAAATCCTTCGCTGACATACCGGCCATCTCAGTCCCATCTTCCGGATCGGATCGTAAGGCATAGCTCAGTCTGGCGGGGCGCGCCTTGAGTTCGGTGGGCCAGGAGGTGGAGGCCGCGCCGATCTTTGGACCACGGGGAACGGTCTGCAGGTTCAATTGACGGTGGCAAACTCATGGCGATCGTCAGCGTCCGAAGAAGCGGCGGCCCGTTCGCCTTGCTCGAACGAATCCCTGAGGCGGCGCCAGCAGTTCATGGGTTCGTGATCAAGACCTTGAGCGAGGCAGGGTCCTCGGCCAGCTCGAAGGCACGGGCAGCTTCTTCGAGGGGGAAGGAGTGGGTCACGAGGTCGTCGACCCGGATCGTGCCCGAGGCCACGAGCTCGATGGAGCGGGCGTAGTCCTCGAGCAGGGCGGCCCGCGGGTTCCAGATGGTGAGCTCCTTGAAGTAGAGGTCGAAGTAGGGGAGCCCCTCCCCGCCGCCGGTCAGGGTGCCGAATGCCACCAGATCGGCTCCCATCCCGGCCAGCTCGATCGACCTGGACAGGGTGCGCTCGAGTCCCACGGCCTCCACGACGAGGGCGGGGCCCTCACCGCCCGAGACTTCGTCGAGTACGGCAGCGGCTTCGTCGAGACCGGCGACCGCCACGGCGCCGCTGTCCACCGCCAGTCGACGCTTGTGCTCGGACCGGGTCACCCCAACGACATTCAGGCCGGCCACCGCCAGCAGTCGCACCATCAGCTGGCCGGTCACGCCGAGCCCGAGCACGAGGGCGACGTCGCCGGGGACGAGGTCGGGACGGCTCAGACCGTGGACGCAGGTGCCCAGGACCTGCAGGAGGCCGGCACTCTCCGCGCTGATGCCCTCGGGCACGACGAGCAAACGTCGGGGGTCGACGGCGGTGAAGTCGGCGAACACCCCCTCGACCTCGCGCCCCATCAGCCCTCCCCGTCGGCACAGGTTGGGACGACCCCGCACGCACGGCCCGCACGTCCCGCAGGCCAGGGCGGGATCGGCCAGCACCCTGGTCCCGGGACCAAGTCGGGGATCGGAGCTGCGGACGATCCTCCCCACCAATTCGTGGCCCATCGTCCGGGGCAGATCGACCGGGATGTCCCCATGGAGCACCTTGACGTCGGTGCCGCAGATCCCCATCGTCTCGGAGCGGACAAGGGTGTCGCCGTCCGGCTCGGGAACGACTGCTACCTCCATCGTCTGGGGAGCGGTGAGGCGGACGGCGCGCATGGTGGCGGAGAATAGAGGTGGCGGGTGCCGCCCGCCCGGTTGCCCCGCAAACGATTGCTGTCCTACACTCGGCCGCGGTGGATGGACGGCGACCCCGCGTGGCGATTCTCGGTACCCGCTTTGGCGATTTCGAGGTGGAGCAGTCCGTCATGGGCGACGTCGAGATCGTCTCGGGGCCGGGCAGGAGTCGCCAGGAGGTGATCGAGGTGGCCGGGAACGCCGACGTCATCCTCGCCGGCGCCGCCCCCCGTTTCGACGCCGACACGATCGCCGAGCTCGCCTGCCGGGGCATCGTGCGTCTCGGGGTGGGTGTCGACACCATCGATGTGGACGCCGCCCGCCGCCATGGGCTCTGGGTGTCCTACGTCCCCACCTACGGCACTGAGGCCGTCGCCCTGCACGCCGTCTCTCTCGCCCTGGCGGCCATCCGCCGGCTCCCGATGGCCGATCGCAACCTGCGCGGCGGAGGTTGGGGTTTTGCCGACCTGCGGCCCCTCCACCTGCCGAAGGTCCTCACGGTGGGCGTCCTGGGCTTCGGGCGCATCGGCCGCCGCACCGCCGAGATGCTGGCCGGAGTCGGCTTCGAGGATTTCGTGGTGTGTGACCCGCTGGCCGCCGTCCACGACCTACCCCCGTCCACCCGTCTGGTCGACCTAGGCGAGCTCCTGGATTCATCCGACGTGGTCACGCTGCATGCCCCCCCCGCCGACCGCCCGCTTCTCGGCGCCGAAGAGCTCGCCCGAATGCGGCCGGGCTCGGTCCTCGTCAACACCGCCCGGGGCAGTCTCATCGACACCGCCGCGCTGGTCGAGGCACTGGGTGCCGGCCGCCCCGGGGTAGCGGCGCTCGATGTGTTCGAAACCGAGCCGTTTGACCCGGCGCCCTTCGAGACGGTCGCCGATCGGGTGATCCTCACCCCGCACATGTCGTGGTACACCGAGGAGACCGAGCTGGAGCTGCGCCGCCAGGGAGCGGCCGAAGCTCGGCGCATCCTCGTCGGCGAACCACTCCTCCATCCCGTCGTCTCCCCCGAGAAGGAGAGAGCATGAGATCGATGTACGACCTGGCCAGCCCCGATGTGGCCGAACTGCTCGGCCGAACCGGGCTGGTGGTCATGCCCTTCGGGAGCATCGAGCAGCACGGACCGCATTTGCCGTGCGGCACGGACACCATGGCCGCCGACCTGGTCGCGACCGAACTGGCCGATCGGCTCGACGCCCTCGTCGTTCCGGCGGGCCAGTACGGCGTCACTCCTATCCACGCCGGCCATGCCGGGACCATCTCGCTGCGACGTGATGTCTTCGAGGCGTATGTGACCAACCTGTGCGAGGAGATGGTTGGCCTGGGGGCGACCACGTTCGTCTTCGTCAACTGGCACGAGGGCAACATCGCCTCCCTCGACGCCGTCGCCACAGATCTCCAGGATCAACTCGGTGTCCTGGTCGTGACCGCCCAGGCCTGTTACACCGCCCAGCGCCTGTACGCCTCCGAGGGTGGAGAACTGACCCACGGGGGAGGGATCGAGACGCTGGCCGTCCTCGCCCACGATCCTGACCTCGCCCGCCTCGACCGCATCTCCGAGCCGTCCCGGCCGGAAGGCGCCGACGCCCTCGACGCCATGCGCCGTTCCAAGGAGGTGTACGGCTACATCACCGATGTCACCGAGATCGCCGACGACGGCTGGTACGGCAACCCCGCCTGGGCGAGCCGGGAGCGGGCGTCCGGATTCGCCGCCACCGTGGCCGACGAGATCGCCCAGACCGTCGCCTCCATCCTCAAGATCCGGAGGAGTGAGACATGACGGTCGTGGGAGCCGCCGAACTCGAGTTCAGGGACTTTCCGGGACGGCGCACCGCCAACCCTTTTCCGGGGGCCGGCGCCGCCTCGACCGTCCGTCAGGTCGTGATCGAGCACGTGGACAGACGCTCGCCCCACCGTCATCCGCAGAGCGAGGAGGTCGTGCACGTCGTCGCCGGGCGGGGCCGGGTCTGGCTCGACGGCACTTTCCACGCCGTGGGTCCCGGCTCCTGGTACCTGATCCCCCGGGGCACACCCCACGCCACCATGGCCGATCCAGGCGAGCGCCTGGATCTGGTGTGCTTCTTCCCCCACGCCGACTTCGCAAACAACATCGAGGAACTCGACCTGGTCCTCGACGGAAAGGAAACGAAATGACCGAACCCGTGAAATTGGCGCCCATCGGATTGGGCAGGTGGGCGCGGGTGCTGGCCCGTGGCGCCCAGCGTGGATCCCTGATCGAGTTGAGCTCGTGCTTCTCCCGCTCCGACGAGAAGAGGAAGGCCTTTCAGGAGGAGTTCGGAATTCCCCGGGCCGCCTCCACGCTTGACGAGCTCCTGTCAGACCCCGAGATCGACGGGGTCCTGGTCACGACCCCCAACGACACCCACAAGCCGGTCATCCTGGAGTGCCTGGCCGCCGGCAAAGCGGTCTACACGGACAAACCGATCGCCCACACGATGGAGGACGCCGGCGTGATCGCCCGGGCGGCCGCCGAGGCCGGGGTCGTGTTCGCCGTCGGCCACAGCGCCCGTCGCTTGGGTGGCAGCCGGGTGATGAAAGCCTGGATCGAGGACGGCCGACTCGGCAAGGTGTCCCTGGCCGAAGCCAACTTCTCGAACGAGCGCGGCCTGGAGCTGACCACCGACACCTGGCGCTACTTCGCCGACAAGAGTCCCGGCGGCGCCATGATCCAGCTCGGAGTCCACCACGCCGACAACCTCCAGTACCTGCTGGGACCGGTGGCGGCGGTTTCGGCGCACGCTCGCAAGCTGTACACGGCGGCGGAGGTGCCCGACGCCATCATGGCGATCCTCGAGTTCGAGTCGGGGGCCCTCGGGTACATCGGCGCCGGGTGGGCCTCGCCGGGGGTGTATCAGGTGCGTCTGCAGGGAACCGAGGCGAACTTGATGTACGACCTCGACTTCACCACATGGGACGAGTCGCACCTGGTCGACAAGAAGAGCACCCTCGTGAGCCAGGCGTACCGCCAGTCGGTGCGCCCGGAGGTGGAGATCCCCGACACCGACATGTTCCGCGAGCAACTCGACGAGTTCGCCCTGGCTATCCGGGGGGAGGCCGAAGTCGAGGTCGGGGCCGTGGACGGGATTCGCGCCCTGGCCGTGGTCCATGCCGCCCTGGAGTCGTCTCGTCGCAATGGCGAGGCCGTGGCACTGGCGCCGATGGTCGAGATGGCCGGATCCTTGGCTTGACCGGCGACGACCTCACCTTCACCGCCGAGTCCGACGGCATGGTGATCGACTACCAGGTGCCCGTCGGCCTGTCCGATGGGGCCGTGCTGCGCGCCGACGTGTTCCGACCGCCGGCGCATGGGCGGTATCCCGTCATCCTCAGTCACGGGGTCTACGCCAAAGGCCTGCCGTTCAACGGACCGATCTACAAGATGCAGTGGGACAAGCTCGTGGCGAAGGACCCGAGTGTCCTCGAGGGCTCTTCGAACCAGTACCAGGCATGGGAGGTGACCGACCCCGAGCGCTGGGTGCCGGACGGTTATGTGGTCGTCCGCATCGACTCCCGTGGTGCCGGATGGTCGCCGGGAGTCCTGAACCCGCGCGACCCCCTGGAGTACGACGACATCGCCGAATCGGTGGAGTGGGCGGGCGCCCAGGAGTGGAGCAATGGCCGCGTCGGGATCATGGGCATCTCCTACTACGCCGTGATGGGATGGGCGGCCGCCCAGCGCCAGCCCCGGCACCTGGCCGCCCTCATCGCCTGGGAGGGCTTCACCGATCCCTACCGGGACGCCTACTACCACGGCGGCATCCTCAGCGAGTTCACGCGGCGATGGCAGGAGCGCCAGATCAACCCGATCCAGTACGGCCAGGGGGAGAGGGCGCCGATGAATCCCAACACGGGACAGTCCGTGGCCGGGCCGGTCACCCTCCCCGTCGAAGAGGTCGAGCGCAACCGAGTCGAGTCGTTCCCCGGCATCAAGGCGCATCCCCTCTGTGACGACTGGCACAAGGAGCGGGCCATCGATCTGTCGTCGGTGACCGTGCCGTTCCTGTCGGCCGCCAACTGGGGCGGCCAGGGCATCCACCCCCGGGGGAATTTCAACGGCTTCGTCGAGGCTGCCTCTGAGCAGAAGTGGCTGGAGGCGCACGGCGACACCCACTGGACCCACTTCTACTCCGCCTACGGTCGGGAACTGCAGAAGCGCTTCTTCGACTTCTTCCTCAAAGATGCCGACAACGGCTTCGACGGCACCCCCAGAGTCCAACTCAACATCCGTCACCCCGGCGAGCGCTTCGAATGGCGGGGAGAGAACGAGTGGCCTCTGGCGCGGACCGTGTGGACCGAGTACAACCTCCACCCCGACTTCTCGATTGGCACCGCTCCAGTCACGACCTCCGAGGCGATGACCTATCACACCACCGGTGACGGGCTCTCTTTCACCACGGCCCCTTTCCCGGAGGCGACGGAAATCACGGGGCCGATGGCGGCGAAGCTGTTCGTGTCGTCGACGACCACCGACGCCGACCTCTTCCTCATCGTGCAGCTTTTCGACCCGGACGGGAACGAGGTCACCTTCGAGGGGTCCACCGATCCCAACACTCCGATCGCCAATGGCTGGCTGCGGGCCTCCCATCGCGCCCTCGACCCGGTCCGCAGCCGACCCTGGCAGCCCTACCACCCCCACGACCAGGCAGAGCCGCTGGAGCCCGGGGTGGTCTACGAGCTCGACATCGAGATCGTGCCCTCCTGCATCGTCGTTCCCCCCGGCTACCGGCTCGGTCTGTGGGTGAGGGGCAAGGACTATGAGTACCGCGGCCCGATCGACGAGTACGGCCAGACCTTCTACTACGCCACCCGTGGCACTGGGGGAATGACCCACAACGATCCCGATGCCCGGCCCGAAGACGTCTTCGCCGCCGAAGTGACGCTCTACGTCGGCCCCGACCACCACTCACATTTGCTTCTGCCCATCATCCCCCCGAGAGGAGAGAGTCCATGACAACCACTGCTGATTTCGTGGTGGCCGGAGCCGGACATAACAGCCTGATCACCGCCGCCTACCTGGCGAAGGCGGGCTACGAGGTGCTGATCCTCGACTATCGGTCGGAACCGGGAGGCGGTGCCGCCACCGAGGAAGTCCTGCTTCCCGGATACGGCTTCGACACCTGCTCGACCGGGCACACTCTCATCCAGGTGAACCCGCTGCTGGCCGGCGACGAACTGGGGCTGATTTCCGACTACGGCCTCACCTACATCGACCCCGATCCTGTCGCCCATGTCATCTTCCCCGACGGTGAGCACTTCACGATGTGGCTCGACCTCGACCGGACCCTGGGGGAGATCTCCCGGTTCTCGGCCGCCGACGCCGCCGCGTACGCCCAGATGCTCCGGGAATTCGACGAGGTCAAGGGGGTCTACGGCCAGTACCGGTTCACGCCCATCGGATACGGTCCCACCACCGACGAGATGCTGGCCGACCATCCCCTGGGGGCGGTTTGGCGCCGGCGCAACGTGATGTCGGCATGGGACGTGATCCGCCGCGAGTTCGAGAGCCGCCACATGCAGGCCTTCATGTCGTGGATGGCGTTCCAGACCGCCCAGCCGCTCGACTCTGCCGGTTCCGGCTATCTGGCGTACTCCCTGGCGGGAGGCCGTCAACGCCGCAGCTGGTCCATCCCGCTGGGCGGCTCGGCCAGCCTCCCGCGGGCGCTGGTCGGATTCATCGAGGCGCACGGCGGCTCCATCGTCACCGACACCCTGGTGACCTCACTGATCGTCGAGGATGGGCGATGCGTGGGGGTGGAGTCGTCGACCGGTGAGCAGTACCGGGCCAGAGTGGGCGTGGTGTCGTCGATCCACATCAAGACGTTGGTTGACATGGCCGAACCCGAGCTGTGGGGCGACGACTTCCTGTATGGCGTCGACACTTACGACGAGGGGATCTCGACGTTCGCCTCGTACTACGCCACCACCGAGGCGCCGGGGTTCCTGGCAGGCGGATCGGAGACTGTGTCCGCCGTGTCGGCCGGCACCGCTCCCTGGCCGGAGGACGTGATCGAGTTCGGGAGGGGTCTGCGGGAGAGGCGCCTCCATCGGCCGGGCACCTTCCTCCTCTTCGCCACACCGACCATCGCCGACCCCAGCCGGGCGCCGGAGGGAGGGCACACGGTCAAGATCCTGAGCATGGTCCCCTGGGAAGCTCCGGAGGAGTTCACCGACTGGGCCGAGGGCAAGGAGAAGCTCGCCGCCGAGCACTGGCGGACGCTCCAGGAGTGCGCCCCCAACCTCACCGACGACAAGCTGCTCGCCCGCAAGGCCAAGAGCCCGGTGGACGTGGAGCAGTCCAACCCGCACATGTGGCACGGCACCATCCACGGCGGCGACCGTGGCCTCGCATACGGCGGCGCCCAGCGCCCCGTTCCCGGCTGGGCGTCGCATCGCATGCCCATCCCGGGGCTGTATCAGACAGGCGCCACCACCCATCCAGGCGGTTCCATCACCGGCGGCCCGGGTCGCAATGCAGCCTGGGTGATCCTCGACGACCAGGGCCGAAAGCTGGACGAGGTCGTGGCGGCCGGGGGCTAACCCCGGCTGGGCACCTCCTGGATCAGCCAGCGGTTCCCGTCCGGGTCGGCAAAGCCGCTGTATGACCCGTAGTCACCCCGCTCAGGGTCGACTCCGGGTGTCTGGCCGCCGGCCGTCCAGTGGTATATGTCCTCCACCGGGACGCCGCGGTCCTTGAGGTCGGCGTGGGCGGCCTCGATGTCGGTGACGACGAGGTAGGTGTTGAGGTAGGAGCCCGGTTCGGCCTGGGGCATGCCGGTGCCGAAGATGATCGAGGCGGCCGAGCCAGGAGGAGTGAACTGGACCACGCGCATACCTGGGGTCGGAGTGACGTCGAGGTCCAGGGTCCACCCGGCCTGCAGGTAGAAGTCTTTGGACCGATCTACGTCTGCGACGGGCAGGGTGAGCGCCTCGATCCGATACTTGCCATCACTCATGTCTTGGTCACCTTCTGGACCTCCTCGCCTGGCTTCCAGATTGCGATAACCAACTGGTTGTCGATCAACTCGACCGATGAGGCGCCGGTGATGTCGGCCACGTAGAACGGGTCGAACTCCTCGCCCCGCAGATCGAAGCCGGACTCGGCGAAGAGGTCGTCGGCGAACCGCCGGTGCAGGTCCTTGTCCTGGAGGTTGTGCGCCTCGGCCCAGAGCTTGACGTCGCCCTCGCTGACGTAGGTGTCGACCGTGGCCGTGTGCAGGCACAACCTCGGATTGCGGCCGAGGTCGTTGAACTTGGTGGTGTTGGGCATTCCCACGACCACCAGCTGGTCCTCGAAGATCCGCGGCTCGACCGGGCTGATCCTCGGGTACCCGTCGGCGCGGAGGGTGCCCAGCATGCAGAGGTTGCCCGTGGCGGTGTGGCGGCGCACGAAGATGTCGGCGATGCCCGGGGCCTCGGCGGCGAATTCCTTCCAGGTGACCATCCCGGAGATGATATTGGGAACACGGTCTTGAGTGGCGTGCCCGCTCCGCCGAGCTGGTTACATCTACCCGATGGGTGACCTGCTCACGCGCGCGTATCGGGACGGCGTCCTCGACACCGAGGGCTTTCCCCTGGCCGACGTGTCGGAACAGCTCGAGCGTCCAGGCACCTTCGTCTGGATCGATCTGTGCTCTCCCAGCAGTGATCAGCTGCACGAGCTCGCCGACGAGCTCGGCCTGCACGAGCTGGCGGTCGAGGACGCTCTCGGCTCCCGCCAGCGGCCGAAGCTCGACCACTACGAGAGCCACGTGTTCCTTTCCAGCCGGGCGATCACCGTCGACGTCGACGGCGGCCGCCTCGGTGAGGCGGAGGTGGACGCCTTCATGGATGCCCGTTGGATCATCACCGTCCGTGAGAGCGACCTGTTCCCGATCGGCCCCGTGGCCAAGCGGTGCGACAACAGCAGTGAACTGGCCGTCAACGGCCCGAGCTTCGTCATGTACGTCCTGCTCGACGTGTTGGTCGACGACTACTTCGAGGCCATCGAGTCCCTCGACGAGTTCTACGACGGCTTGAGCGACCGCATATTCGGCGAGCATCCCCTCGATCTGACCCAGCAGCGCGACTGGTTCGAGATGCGCCGCGTGGTCTCCCGTTTCCACCGATTGGTGGTGGCGACCCGGGAGGCGGTCAGCGGCCTGCTCCGTCGCGAGCGCCAGGTCGTGGCCGCCCCCCTCCGTCCGTATTTCCAGGACGTGTACGACCACCTGGTCAGGGTCAGCGATTCGGCGGACTCGCTCCGCGATCTGGTGGGAACCCTGGCAGAGACCAACCTCAGCCTGCGCGATTACCGCCAGAACCTGATCGTGAAGAAGGTGGGGAGTTGGGCCGCCATCATCACCGTGCCTGCCGTCATCACCGGCTACTTCGGGATGAACGTCCCCTTCCCGGGATCAGGTGAGGTGGGCGGAGTGATTCTGGCCAGCGTCCTGATGGTGGTCTCGTCGGTGACCCTCTACTTCGTGTTCCACTCCCGCGACTGGCTCTAGACCTCGCTCCGCTCACGGGGACACAGCAATCGATTTCGCAACTAGGGTGGGAGACGCAAGGAAGAGGAGGAACGCTTGACCACAGAACTCGCTTTTGCCCCCTCGGAGGACCCTTTCCAGGTCGTGCACGGCGGCTTCTACCGCCGCTGGTTCTCCATGATCGACGACGTCGCCGAACTGGAGGCGACCGTCGCCAAGCTGACCGGGACCACCCAGGACGTGTGGGTGCCGGTGTGGGCCGAGGTGGCCAAGCGTCATGAGGACGAAGGAGACCGTCTCGAGGCAGAGGGCGACTTCGAGGGATCACGCCGCGCCTACCTCCAGGCCAAGACGTATTACGCCATCGGCCGCTTCCCCGGTGAGGTGAGCGACGTCAAACGTGAGATCAGCGAGGACTGCGCCCGCGCCTACCGCAAGGCGTGCGCCCACCTCGATCCGCCGGTTGAGGTGGTGGAGTTCGAGCACCAGGGCAAGACGATCCGGGCGCACTTCCGGGCCCCGGTCTCGGACACCCCCGTCGCCGCCGTCCTCGTCATGTGCGGCGCCGACGTGTTCAAGGAGGATCGGGGCTGGGCCCAGGACCTGTGCATCGAGAACGGGATGGCTGCCCTGGTGATGGATGGCCCCGGCACCGGAGAGAACCCCTTCCCGTGGGCGCCTGAGTCGGTGTCGGCGTGGGAGGCGGCCGTGGATTATCTGGCCGGTCGCCCCGAGGTCGACGGCGCCCGGGTCGGCGCCTTCGGGATCAGCCGGGGGGGATATTCGGTGATGCAGTTGGCGGGGACCGCCCCCGACAAGCTGGGGGCGGTGGTAGCCAGTGCCGGGCACCCCTTCGGCTATGTGATGCCCGACGACGAGTTGGAGGAGTTCGTCCGGGTCCGCAACGAGCGGGCGACCTGGAGGTTCGGCGCCCCCGACGATCCGCCCTCGTTCGAGGGCACCTCGGTCGAGAAGGAGAGGGAGGACTTCCAGCACTGGGCCCTCTCGGAGCAAGGGATCCTCGACAACATCACCATGCCGGTATTGATGATCAACGGCAAGCTCGACCATCTCGCCCCCATCGGCAACATCTACTTCATGCTCGAGACGGGTCCCGCCACCGGCAAGGAAGCCCGGGTCTACGCCGATGCCGGCCACTGTGCCTTCAAGTATTACGACCACTGGGCCCCCGCCACGTTCGAGTGGTTGGCGGAGAAGCTGAGCCGGTAGCCGGAAGCTGGTGCCGAACGCCGAGCACGTTCATCCTCTTCTATTCGGGGAGTGCCGCTGCACCCCGGACGAGGCGGCCAATGTCGACCTGATCCTGCGGTATCGCTCCGCCCCGACCGTCGAGCGCCGGAGGTTCTTCGCTCCGGGGTACCGGCGTCACCGGCCGGGCCTGGTTCACCTGGGGGAGATCTCCGGCGCCGCGGAGGGCGATCGCTCGGGGATGATCACCGACGACGCGTTGCCTGACCGACACGACGAGATCATCGACATCGTGGCGTCCGGAGACAGGGTGACGGCGATGTGGCGGGTCCAGGGCACCCACGACGGGCCTCTCGAGGGCGTGGCCGCCACTCACCGCGGCGTCGACGTCGAGGAAGTCGGGATGTGGCGGATCGTGGACGGCCTCATCACCGATTCGTGGTTCCTCGCCGATGAAGCCGCACTGGTCCGTCAGATCGGTCTTCCCCTCCACCATGGGGAGTGACGGGCGGCTTCGTAAGGTGAGGGGATGTCAGCCTCCGGTCGTCCCCTCAAATTCGGCTACTTCCTGATTCCCAACGCCGCCGATCCGTTGCTGGACATCGCCCGGCGGGCCGAGGAGGTGGGCCTCGACTACCTGGGGATCCAGGACCATCCCTATCAGCGGCGGTTCGTCGACACCTTCGCCCTCATCGCCGCCATCGGTGCCGCCACCGAGCGGATCAAGCTGTTCCCCGATGTCGCCTGCCTTCCGTTGCGCCCGCCGGCGGTGCTGGCCAAGGCTGCCGCCAGCATCGACCTGCTCACCGGGGGGCGTTTCGAGTTGGGGCTCGGGGCGGGGTCCTTTTGGGACGCCATCGAGGGATATGGCGGACCCCGGCGGTCGCCGGGCGAGTCGCTGGAGGCGCTCGAGGAGGCCATGGAGGTCATCCGCCTGATCTGGAGTGGCGAGCGCAGCCTCCGATACGCAGGCGAGCATTACGAGCTGAAGGGCATCCACGGAGGTCCCGCCCCCA
The DNA here is from genome assembly GCA_035250025.1 of Acidimicrobiia bacterium. Taxonomy (GTDB): domain Bacteria; phylum Actinomycetota; class Acidimicrobiia; order Spongiisociales; family ZC4RG35; genus DATFFO01. Next base: position 21,380 of record DATFFO010000098.1, on the reverse strand, counting down.
GCCACGACATCGGGCTCTGGCTCGGTGTCTACGGTCCCCGGGCCTTGCGTCTGGCCGGGCGGAAGGCACAGGGCTGGGTGCCGTCGTTCCGGGGGGACGTCGCCGACCTGGCCAGGATGGCGCGGCTACTTGACGAAGCGGCGGTGGATGCGGGCCGCCATCCGGGCGACATCCGGCGCATTCTCAACACGGGTGGATCGATCACGTCGGGCGATTCCAACGGTCCGTTCAGCGGTCCTGTGACGCAATGGGTCGACGAACTGCTCGAGCTGGCCGAGCTCGGGTTCGACACCTTCATCTTCAGCAATCCCGACCCCGAGCAGATGGTGAGGTTCGCCGAGGAGGTGGTCCCGCCCCTGCGCCAATCGTCCTAAGTGAGCACTAGCTATCGACCAGCAGGAGGATGCCCGACGCCGCGTCCAGGGCCGCCACGGTCTGGCGGGCCGCTTCCTCGATGTGGATGCGGGGAGGATCAGGCGGCAGGTCGGGATGGTAGGTGCCGGGCCCGTAGAACTGGCCGTAGCGGAGGACGACTCCGCCGAAGGCGAGCACCGCCTGTTCCATGTCGCTCACGGCGTCGCCCGGCCCGCCCCCCAGCGGCCACGCCACGCTTTGCGCCAACATCCTGTCGACCCCGGCGAGGCGGGCCGCCGCCAGGAGGTTGGCCGTGCCCTGTTTTCGGACCATGGCGTTGTTCCAGGAGTAGGCGCCGACTTCGGCGAGGTCGTCGGGAAGGTCGGTCAGTTCGTGGAGGATGAGCTCGGTTCCGAAATCATTCACCTGCTCGGCGAGCCAGTCGCCGTCGTAGACGTCGCCCACCACGGGGAGCGCTCCCATTTCGGAAACGAGCTCTGTCTTCTCGGGCGATCGCGTGAGACCCGCCACCTCGTGGCCGTTGGCGATGAGCAGGGGGACGAGGCGGGTGCCGATGACACCCGTGGCCCCGGCCAGGAAGATGCGCATAGCCACGACGGTAATCGTCTACGAATCTCCCCTCGCAGCCCGCGGCGCCGATCGGCACGGCGTAGCTTCCAGGCTCAGTGGCCGTCGCACCGATGGCCCAAGCAAGGGAGATATGCCATGTCGAGGTTCATCCGACCACGCCTGCTGGCCGGGGTTGCTGTCCTGGCGGCGATTCTTGCCATTCCGATGGTGGTGGTCGCTTCCCACGATTTCGTCGATGTCGACGATTCCAACGTCTTTCACGAGGACATCGATTGGCTGGCGGACGCCGGGGTGACGAAGGGATGCAACCCGCCCGCCAACACCGAGTTCTGTCCCTCAGCGTCGGTGACACGCGAGCAGATGGCTGCATTCTTGCGCCGCCTCGCCGAGGGCCAGGTTGTCGACGCCGGGACTCTGGGCGGAATGACGCTCCAGGAAATCCTGGCCGGAGCACCGTCCAGCGAACCCCTGTTCATCGATCCCGATCTCCCCTTCGTCGGCGTCAATCGCGACTTTCAGATCTCGGGCAACGAAGTCTTCGGAGTTACCTACGACGGCGTGGCCGGCGAGTACGGGGGCATGTATATCGATACATCCGATCCCGGGGGCTGGCCGTTCTACGGCTACGCCACGGGGGGAGCCTTCGAGGCCTGGACGTACTTCGAGCCGGCGACCCAGGAGTGGAGGCTCTACAACGCTGGAAATCGCCTCGCCTCCTCCGTCGACGATGGCCTCCGAGTCGAGAACGGCCCCACCGACGGCATTCAAATCCTGGACACGGCCGACGACGGCATCCAGATCGGCTCCGATCCGAACTATCCCAGCTACGGCGTCTACATCCCCTCGCCCGGTGTGACGACATACGGCTTGTGGCCCAACACAGCCAACGCGGCGGGGGAATGGGCCGTTTTCACGGTCGACGACATCAGCGCCGGCAACGTGACGGCGGCCTCCGTGTCCCAGGTGGCGATGGTGAGCGAAGGCCAATCCCTCAGCCCCGGTGACGTAGTCGCCGTCACGGGGGTGGCCCAGCCACTGGCAGGAAGCGGTGAGAGGCTGCCGGCGGTCACGACGGCGTCGGCGACCGGCTTCACGGGGATGATCGGTGTGGTTGAGAGCCGCATGGTCTTCGAGGCGCCTGCCGGTAAGGACGAGCCGGCGCTCCAGAGCGTCGAGGGCGCCGCCCAGCCCGGCGAGTACGTGTCGTTGATCGTGTCAGGTGTGGCCGACGTGAAGGTCTCATCGACCTCCGGCATCTCCGAGGGCACGAGATTGACGGCGTCGGACTCTGCCGGCCGGGTCCGGGCCCTGGAGACGCGCCAGGTCGACGGCATCGAGGTTGCCGAAGGCGCCCCGGTGATCGGCATCGCCCTCGAGTCGCCGGCCGAAGGGGCCACGACGGTGCCGGTCTACGTCACGTTCCGCTGATCAAGAGGTGATCTTCCTCGGGACCACCGAGCCGTCCGCAAGGAACACCGGATCGGGGCCTGCGTAGACGCCGGCGGTCTCGGGGAAGAGGGCCTTGATGATCTTGAAACGCTGCATGTCGGCGGTGCCTTCGGTGTGGCCGAAGACAGTCGAGTCACGCAGATGTTTCTCGATGCCCGCCTCCACCATCACACCCGCCCCGCCATGGAGCTCCATGGCGGCGCGGGCGATATCGAAGACAGCCTCTCCGCAGTGGAGCTTGGCCATCAGTGAGAGGGCCACGGCGTCATCGGCTCCGGCGTCGATGGCCCGGGCGGCGCGGTACGTGATGGCCCGGCACGTCTCCACCGTGGTGGCCATGTCCGCCAGCCGCGCCGCCACCACCTGGTGCTTGATGATGATCTTGCCGCCGTGGAAGTGCTCCTGGGCATAGCGGGCGCTGTTGTCGAGGGCCGCCTGCATGACGCCCATGGCCCGGGCGGCGTTGAGGACCCGGCCCTGAAGCAGATAGACGCCGGCCCCTCCCAACGCCTTGTTCTCCACGAGCAGGTGGGAGGCGGGTATCCGACAGTCCTCGAACACCAACTCGGCGTTGACGACAAGACGGTGGCCGATCTTCTCGTTGACGCGGCCGATCGAGAAGCCGGGCGCATCGCGCCCTACGAGAAAGCTGCTCACACCATCGCGCACTCCCGCCGTGGGGTCGGTGTTGGCGTAGACGATGAAGGCGCTGGCGGTGCCGCCGTTGCTGACGTAGTGCTTGACGCCGTTGATGACCCACTCGTCGCCGTCGCGCACCGCCCGGGTCTGCATGCTGGCCTCGGGGGCGTTGTAGGGGAGCACGCGGTCGGAGGCGCCTCGCGGTTCAGTGAGGCAGTTGGCCCACAGGAACCCGGGGTCGGTCTTGAATCGTTCGAACCATTCCTCCGCCAATTCCGGGGAGGCGTGGCGGGCGAACTCGGCCGCCACCTTCCAGTTCTGGACGATGGTCGTCGTGAAGCCGGGGTCTCCCCGCCCCAACTCCTCCACCATCAGGGCCTGGGTCAAGGTGTCGAGAGAGATGCCACCATGCTCCTCGGGGATGCCTAGCGTGCGGAGGCCGATTTCGTCGGCCCTGGCCATCAGCTCCTGAGGGAGGCGCTCGCGGGGAGGAGCGTTCCACTCCTGATCACGATTGGCCGCCAGCCAGGGGAGAAGTTCGTTGTCGGTGAAGTCGCGGCACAGCCGCTGAAAGGCGAGTTGGTCCTCGGTGAGCCCATCGAACCTCGACAACATGCCAGCTCCTTTCTTTCCAACTCAGCGGTATTTGAGGCCGGTGCCGGTGTTGAACACGACCACCCGATCGTCTTCGCCCACCCAACCCTCGGCGCGCAGGCGGGAAAGGGCCGCCCAGGCGGCCCCACCCTCGGGACACACGTCCACGCCGGTGGATGAGGCCAGTGCGGCGGCCGCCGGGGCGATCTCCGCTTCCGGCACGGCGAGTGCGGTCCCGCCCGTCTCCCTGATCGCCCGCAGACACAGGAATCCGCCGATGGGAGACGGCACCCGCAGGCCGTAGGCGGAGGTCGTGGCGCCCTCCCACGCCTCGGTGCGGTCGGCGCCGGCCTCGAAGGCGGCAATGACCGGAGCGCACCCGGCTGCCTGGACCGAGACCATCCGCGGGCGTCTCGTGCCGATCCAGCCCATCGCCTCCATCTCGTCGAAGGCCTTCCACATCCCCACCAGGCCGGTGCCACCACCGGTGGGATAGACGATCACATCGGGGAGGTCGCCGGCGAACTGCTCCCACAATTCGTAGGCCATGGTCTTCTTGCCCTCGATCCGGTAGGGCTCCTTGAGGGTCGATACGTCGAAGTCGTCGGGGCTGCGGTGGGAGGCCAGCCACTTGCCGGCGTCGGCGATGGTTCCCGGGACCAGTTCCACTTCGGCCCCGTAGTGGCGGCACTCTTTCACGAAAGCATCGGGCGTGTCCGCGGGCATCGATACCAGGACAGGAATGTCGGCCGCGGCGCCATAGGCGGAGAGGGCTCCGGCGGCATTACCGGCCGAGGGCGCCACCAGCCGCGCTGCCCCGAGGGCGACGGCGGCCGAGACCGCCATGCTCATGCCCCGGGCCTTGAAGGAACCGGTCGGGTTGCGGGACTCGTCCTTGATCCAGGTGGCGTCGCCGGCGTCCACCAGCGGAGTCCAACCCTCGGTCAGGGAAACTGCCTTCTCCCGATCCACAGGCAGCACGCCGTGGTATCGCCACATCGAGCTCACTGAAGCGTCGATGGCCGCCTCCGGCGCCAGCTCCCCGGGGAGGTCGAGGTCGACGCGCAGCGGCATCCCGCACGCCGGGCAGGTTGTTTGGAGCTGGCCGGGTGGGGCCGACGCCCCGCAGTCGAAGCAGGTGAGGGCGAGCGGTCGGGTCGACAGAGGCGTGATCATGTTCTCAGGATGCCACTCCCGGCAACCGATTGCAGATCCGCCGCCGGCGCCCGCTTCCCCGCCACCCCCGCGATTGGCACAAACGTTTGTGGGTACAGTTCGGGGCCAATGATTGACACCGAGCACAGTGTTGAAGAATTCGCTCCAGCAATGCGCACAGGTCGTCCTCCAGGCACTATTCCGGGCGCCAGGTCGTGCTTCCGCGGTTCTTCAACACCGTCCGAGCACCGGGGAGCGGGGTGAGGCTGCCCGGCATGGGCGGGTGGATCCGGCGGATCAGGGCCCAGGAGCGGGTGGTGGCCCTCTCGATTTCGACTGCGGTGCTCATGACCGGTCAGGGAGTGGTCGGTCCCGTGCTCCCGGTGTACGCCCGCCGATTCGGCGTGAGCCTGGCGGCGGTGGGGGTGACCGTGGCGGCGTTCGGCCTCGCCCGACTGCTGCTCAACATCCCGCTGGGGTCGCTGTCGGACCGGTGGGGTCGCCGTTTCCTCCTCGTCGGGGGGCCGCTGGTCGTGGCCGTGAGCATGGTCGGGACGGGCCTGGCCGGCGGCATCCTCAGCCTCACCATCTGGCGCTTCGTGGCGGGAGCGGGATCGTCGATGTACATGACGGGGGCATTGATCTACCTGACCGACATCTCGTCGCTGTCCAACCGGGGCCGGATGATCGGCTTCAACCAGGGGGCACTGCTCCTCGGCCAGTCAATCGGGCCGGGCATGGGGGGAGTCCTCGCCGAGCAGTTCGGGATTCGGGCGCCCTTCTTCTTCATCGCCGGAGCAGCGTCGATCGCCTGCGTCTACGGATTTCTCCGTCTCCCGGAGACCCTGCCGTCCGGCGAGAGGAATGTGGCCGGGAATCGGGTGACGAATCGAGGGGCGTTGTCCCGGCTCCTGAAGTCGCCCGCCTTCCTGGCCGTGGCCGCCATCAACTTCGCCGTCTTCTTCACGCGAGGGAGCACCCGCAGCACGCTCCTGCCTTTGGCCGGGACCGATCTATTCGGGTTGGGCCTGGGCGAGGTCGGGCTCCTGCTGACGGGAATGGCGGTTGTCAACCTCGTGTTTCTCCCCCCGGCCGCCGCCGCCGCCGATCGCTTCGGGCGGACCCAGGTGATCACGCCTTCGATGGTGCTCACAGCCGGAGCCCTGGTCGTCCTCGCCGTGGCCGGCAGCGTGGTGGTGTTCACCACCGGGGCTTTGATCCTGGCCCTGGCAACCTCAGTCGCGGGACCCGCCCCGGCGGCCCTGGCCGCCGACACCGTACCCGCCGAGGTCAGGGGAGTGTCGCTCGGCGTGTTCCGAACCGTGGGCGACTTCGGGCTTCTCCTCGGCCCTCCGCTGCTGGGGTTTGCCGCCGATGTCGGCGGGTTCGGCCTCGCCTTCGGCCTCAACGCCGCCATCGTGGGGTTGATCACTGTCGGATTCTTCGTCGTGTCGCGGCGGATCGGGGAGTCGGGCAATGCGTAGCCGATTCATCGTCGATGTCGCCCCGCTCAGGGAGTCACCCCGGTTTCGACGGCTCTACTCCGGCAACTCGCTTGGCTTCATGGCTCGCGAGCTCACGACGGTGGCGGTTCCGTATCAGGTCTACCTTCTGACCGGATCCAGCCTGGCCGTCGGGGCGCTGGGACTCGCCCAGTTCGTGCCGCTCATGGCGATCTCCCTCGTGGGTGGGGCGGCGGTTGATGCCTTCGATCGACGCAAGGTGCTGGTCGTCAGCCAACTCCTGCTGGCTGTGACCGCCGTCGCCCTGGCCCTCAACGCCGCCGCCGACCAACCTGCCGTCTGGCCTCTGTTCGTCCTGAGCGGCGTCAATGCCGCCTTCTCGGCTTTCGAGAGCCCGGCCCGGATGGCGGCGGTGCCCTCGGTGCTGCCGCGCCGCAGCATCGCCTCGGGCTTGGCCCTCACCCAAACGATGTCGGAAGTCGGCGCCGCCGTCGGCCCCGCCCTGGCTGGATTTCTCATTGCCCGCTACAGCCTGGCGCTGACCTATTCCCTGCAGGCAGTGGCGTTCGCCGGCGCCGCCGTGGCCATGGTCGGGATAGGAAGGCTCCAGCCCGAGGGCGGCGGTCGTGCCATCAGCTTTTCGTCGATCGGCGAGGGGCTTCGCTATCTCAAAGGTCAGAGGCTCATCCAGGCGTGTTTCCTAATCGACATCAATGCCATGGTGTTCGGCATGCCCAGGGCGCTGTTCCCGGCCATGGGCACCGAGTTCTTCGGCGGTGACGCCACCACTGTCGGTCTTCTCTATGCCGCCCCCGGGGCGGGAGCCCTGATCGCCGCCGTCACGTCCGGGTGGGTGGGAGGGGTGGCGCGGCGAGGGCGGGTCGTGGTGTGGGCAGTTGTGGTGTGGGGCGTTGCCATTGCCCTCTTCGGCTTGGTGCCCTATCTGCCGGTCGCTCTGGCTCTGCTGGCACTGGCGGGCTCTGCCGATGTGATCTCGGCTGTGTTCCGCAACACCATCCTCCAGCTGACCGTCCCCGACTCCCTGCGCGGGCGCCTGTCGTCGATCCATAGCGCCGTTGTAGGTGGCGGTCCCCGCCTCGGCGACCTGGAGTCCGGCGCGGTCGCCGCCGCCACCTCGTTGCGATTCTCCGTGGTGTCGGGCGGAGTCGCCTGCATCCTGGGTGCCTTCGCCATCGCCCGCGTCATGCCCGAGTTGTGGCGCTACCGCGACGAGGCCATGTGAAGCGGCGGCTCACCCGACGACGTCAGTGAGCCAGTCGACCACCATCCGGGCGACGGTGTCCTCTACGCCCGTGTACCAGTGGTCGCAGTCGCTGACGATGCGGGCTTCCGCCCGGCCCTGGGACCGGGAGGCGAACGCTTCCGCCGGATAGACCTCGGCCGCCTCCCGGTCACCGACCAGGAAGAGCGCCGGACAGGTGATCGACCGGGCGTTGTCGAGCAGGTCGGGTGTGTTCTCGTGCCGGTCGACCAGGCTGGCCGCCGAGATTGCGTACCACCAGCCCGGCACCAGCATGAGTTCGTCGCCCCGTCCCTCTGCCACCAGGCTCCGCGCCAGATCGAGATGGTGCTGACTCTGCCCGGCGCCCAACTCGCCGGCCGCCCCGGCGCGGAGATAGGTGTCGGGTCCTCCGGCGTGGGCGGAGAGCAGGACGAGGGCGGCGGTCTCGGGGTGGTCGGCGGCGAACTGTGATCCCAGGAGCCCGCCGTTGCTGTGCCCGATCACGATCGGTCGATCGAACCCCTCGCTCGCCAGGTACCGGGCGGCCTGCTCGTCGTCATCGATCCCCTCGGCGGCGGTCTGAAAGGCTCCCCCGCCGGGACGCTTGCCCGGACGGGTGATGACGACGTCGTGCCCGCGGCGGTTGAAGGCCAGGCACACGAACCCGGCGTCGACCAGATACGGGGGCAGGAAACGGGACGGGCCCGAGTAGAAGTTCGTCGTGTTCCCGTGGAACAGCAGCACCCCTCCCCGAACAGGCCCGTCGGGTCGATACAACAGGCCGTCGAGCGGCTGGTCGGCGGTGGGGATGGAGACCAATTCGATGGCCATAACTCAGCCTGTGAAGCGGACCACGTGGAGCCCGTGGTTCTTGTCGGTCAGGTAGGCATACCCGCGGGCGTCCACGAGCACGTCTTCGGACTGGGTGACGAGGGCGGTGCGAGGGAGGAGACCGCGGCGTTCGGTCGGGTCGTCGGGGAGGAACCAGCCGATCTCGGCGGGGACGAACGGATCGGAGATGTCGTAGACCCGCAGGCCGGCGTTGAACCAGGTGAGGTAGACGACCTGGTCGGAATGAAAGAGATGAGGCAGCTCCGGATGGCCGTGGTGCTGGTTGTGGGGGCCGAACCTGCCTCCCCTCCGGTTGAAGTTGGGATAGGGCGCCCCGGGGGCGGGTACGGGCGGCGGCAGCAGCGAGATCAGCCGCGGTCGGCCCTCGTCGGAGATGTCGACGATGCCGGCGAAGTTGAACGGCTCCTCGGTGAGCTCGGCGATCGCCTCGGTGTTGACCACCGCCAGGCCGCGGGCGGGGAGGGGCACCACGGTGTGGAGGGCGATGTGACTCGAGAATGCCGGGCCGAAGTCCAGCCGGGAGACGAGCCGGGGATCGGCCGGGTTGGCGATGTCCAGGGTGACCAGCCCCCCGCCTCCGTACGCCAGATAGCACCGGTCTCCGACGGGCCAGGCCGGACCGTGGTGGGAGGCATGCCGGGGCGACATCGCCCCTCCGGCGACGAATTGCTCGGGGAGGAACCAGCGCCCCACCTCCCGGGGGTCCGTGGGGTCCTCGATGTCGAGGATCGAGTAGATGTAGCCCTCGGTCCCCGCCACCTCGGGGGTGGCGTGGACGTAGCGGCCACCGGTGTACAGGTTGCGGTGGGTCCCGCCGGCGCCGTAGCGGAAGGAAGAGAGCAGGGCGGGAGCCTCGGGGTCGGACACCTGCCAGATCTGGATTCCTTCCTCGCTGCCCCCGGCGGAGTCCCCTCCCCATGGCACGGGACGATGCTGGATACCCACCACGGCCAGCCCGTCGGCCACCTGCACCTGCCAGCTCGCCACGTTCGGGTCGGGAGATCCGGGGATCTCACCTGCGATGCGGGGAGCGGAGGGATCGGTGACCTCCAGGATGGTGATGCCCCCTTCCCAGAAGCGGGTGGCATACAGAAACCAGCGGTCGTCGATGACCTGGAGTGCGAGCTTGAAGCACGGGGTGGCGTCGAGATCGTGATAGGCGACCAAGTCGAAGTTCTCGGCCGCGAATCCCGGCATGGTCAGCGGCGGATTCCCTCGAGGATCCGGGCGACGTTGCCCTCCCGGATGAGCTGGCGGTCGGTGTCGGTGAGGCCGGGGACCGAGTCGAGGGTGGCAACCGGCTCCATGTCGCCCATCTCGAAGGGATAGTCGGTGCCGAGCACCACCTGCTCGACTCCCATCCGCTCCACCATGAAGGCGATGGCGGCGGGATCGTGGAGGACGGTGTCGTAGTAGAGACGCCGGGCCAGGTCCTCGGGGGGCGTGCTGATGTTCTTGGCCGTCATGTGGGGCGCCGCCCGGTAGCCCTGCTGCATCCGGCCGAGCTGGTACGGGACGAACCCGCCTCCATGGACGACGCACACCACCAGGTCGGGGTAACGCTCGAGGATCCCGCTGAAGATGAGATGGCCGATCGTGATCGAGCTCTCGGCCGGGCGGCCGACCATGTTGTCGAGGAAATTCCGGGAGAGGTCGACCCCGCTCAGCGGGTCACAGGGATGGATCAACACCAGGCAGCGCAGCTCCGCCGCCGCTTCCCAGAAGGGGTCGAGACCGGCCTGGTCGAGGTCGGTCTGGCCGACCGTGGTGGCGATCTCGACGCCGGCCATCCCCAGCTCTCGAACGGCGTGGTGCAGCTCCTCGGCGGCGTGGCCGGGACTCTGGAGGGGCACCGTGCCGAGGGCGAGGAAGCGTCCCGGGTGGCGGCCGGCCTCGTCTGCCATGATCTCGTTGAAGCGCCGGGAGTAGGCGGCGCCATGCTCGGGCTCCATGCCGTAGGCGGTGAGGTCGACCCAGCTCGAGATGAGCTGGACGTCGACCCCGGAGGCGTCCATCTTGGCCAGTCGGGCGTCGACATCGCCCAGCACGGACCGGAACGGGCCGATCCGCTGGCCGTTGGCGAGCACTGCCGACTGCCCCCTTTCACCGTCCACCACCTCGAGTCCGAAGTCGGAACCGTGACGTCGGAGCATGTCCAACAGGTCGGCAGGGATGCAATGGGCGTGCACGTCGTACGTGGGCATCTGGGGGGCTCCTATCTCACGATTGCCAGGCGGCCCGGGCCATATGCGCCGAGAGGTCGGCCGATGGCTCGAGGATGTACACGCCGCCGTTGATGCGGTCGGTGGCGTAGACGGTGTGGTCCTCGGCGACGAAGACATCGTTGATCTGGCAGGCGGCCTGCTCTGGGGGGCACTCGGGGATCCAGTGGGCGATCTCGCGGGGATCGTCGGGGTTCTCCAGGTCGTACACCCGCAGACCGGCGTTGAAGTAGGTGGTGAAGACGATCTCCTGGCTGCGATAGCTGCCGGGCCGGTTCTCGTGGAGGCAATGGGAGCCGAAGCGCAGGCCCCGCTCGCAGAAGTCGCCCTGCGGGACCGGGCAGATGGCGCGCACGAAGGGGTTCGCCTCGTCCGAGACGTCGACGATCCGCACCATATGGCGGTCGCCTTCGCAGCCGTCTGTGATGGCCTCGTCGGTCACGACGACCAGGTCGCGGTCGGGGAGCGGCAACGCCGTGTGGGTGTGGCCCCCCTCGTCCCAGTTGAGCCGGGAGATGGTCCGGGGTTGGGCCGGTTCGGCGATGTCGATGACGACCATGCCGCTATCCCAGAAGCCGAGGTAGGCGCGGTCGCCGCTCACAAGGGCGTGGTGGACCATGCGCTCCTCGTCGTCGGGCCAGTCGGGAGTCTCGCCGCCGTCGGCCCACATCCCCGGCCACCACCATCGCCCGACCTCGCTCGGATGAGTGGGGTCGGATACGTCGACGATCATCCAGATTCGCCCCGTGTATCCCGGGGGAGTGGCCGAGATGTAGGCATGAGGCCCGCCCTCGTAGACAATGCGGTGGACTCCCCGGCCGCCGGTGTCGAAGAAGCCGACCCGCTCTGGGTGCCGGGGGTCGGCGAGGTCGTAGACCGCCATTCCTACCGGAGCGGGCCCGTCGCTTCGGAACAACTCGTGGTTGACGAGCAGGAGGCCATCGGCCACCTGGACCTTGTGGGTGTGGGATCCCTCCGGGGCATCCCATTGCTCGACGACCCCGGGGCGGGTGGGATCGGAGATGTCGAGGATCGAGGTCCCCTTGCCGCTGGGACCGAAATGGGCGACGTACAGCGTCTCGTCCTGGGGCATCACCTGCATCCCGTCTCCGAATCCGTTCAGGTCGGAGTGGCCGATGAGAGAGAACCCGTCGATATCTGCTGGGTGCATGGCGCTTTCAGGGGTGGCGGGAGGCTGCACAATCGTTTGTAGCATGGCTGCGGTGACCATGCGAGATTTCACCGGGAGGCTGCGCGGCTCGACCGGTCTGCTCGAGCCGGGTTCGGTGGCGGCGGCCGTGCTGGTCCTGACCGGCTTTTCCTTCTTCCGGGTGGCGCTGCTCCCCGAGTTCGGCCGCGACCTGGCGATGTCGACGGTCCAACTGGGGACGGTGACCACGGCGTTCGCGGTGGGTCGGCTGATCGCCGACCTGCCCGGCGGCCACGTGGCGGATCGTTTCCGGGCGGCCCGCATAATGGCGGTCTCGGCAACCGGGGTCGCGCTCGGCAGTTTGATCCTCGCCACGGCGGGATCAGTTCTTCCCGTCTATGTCGCCGCCTTCCTGCTGGGTGTCTGCTCGGCCACCACGAACGCCACCGGGATGACGTACTACTCCAACGCCGGCGGGGGCGAATTCCGGGGCACTTCGATGGCGGTCTTCTCGGCGGCCCTGCTGGGTGGGCAAGCGCTGGGACCGGCCGGAGCCGGCTTGATAGCCGGAGCCGTCGGCTGGAGGCCGGCCATGGTGGTGGCGGCGGTGGGGGCGGCGATCGTGGCGGTGGTCCTGGCCTGGCGTACACGGAGCAAACGGCTCGATCCCCGGCCGCAGGCGGAGCCGCAAGCGCGGGGCGACCAGGTGGTCCCCGCACCCGGGGCAATGATGATCCTGCAGGCGGTGTCGTTCGCCGTCTTCCTCACCTTGTCGGCCGTCTCGCAGACCTTGGTGCCTCTCATCGGTTCGGATGACCTCGGCTTGGGAGCGGCGGCGATCGGCCTGGCCCTGGGAGCAGGCGGATTTGCCCGCTTCGTCGGGACCCTGGTCGGCGGTCGGTTGTCAGACCGCATGTCCCGCAAGGCTGCCCTGGTGCCGGGGCTGATCGGCCAGGCCGCCGGGGTTGCCCTGCTCGCCCTCCCACCGTCGGCAGTGTCGTGGGTCGCCGCCATCATCGTCATGTCGCTGTCGAGCTACGCGGTGCCCGTGGCGGCCACCATCCTGGGGGATCTGTCGGATCCGAACCGGGTCGGTTCCCAATTGGGACGGTTCCGCTTCGTGGGCGACATCGGCTCTGTGGTCGGACCGGTGTCGGTGACCGCCATCTATCAAGGCTTCGGGAGGGTGGCGGCCTTCTCCGTGGTGGCGGCGATCCTGGCGACGGTCGGGGTCGTGTGCTGGCGGGTCCTCCCCGAAACGGCGGCCACAGCCGACTGAGTACTTGAAACCGCGTTCTCTGCGTTGAGAGTGCATCGACCGACGAGGGTCGTGGGCGTATGCATGCTGAACCGTGGGACATCCCTGGACTCAGTCGAGGTCGGCGGGGACACGGCTCCAAACCACGATGGCACCGACGGCAACCAGTCCGGCGGCCACCAGCGTGGCGACCTCGGCTGACGCCAGGTCGGCGATGGTGCCATCCAGGAGCGCTGCCAACGGGCGTGAGCCGAGAAACGCCACTCCCCACAGAGCCATGATCCTGCCTCTGATCTCCTCCGGGATTCTGATGTGCATCGCCGTCGTGAGGCTGGTCACGCCGAACAGGTACCCGGCACCGGCGATCGCCATCCCCGTCAGCGCCATCCATCCTCCAGTCGCCAATCCGAGCATCGCCAGCCCGGCGCTGACGAGGGCCAGGCCGCCCGTCGCCACCCGGATGTGGCCCCACCTCGTCCGGAGACGGGTCACGACCAGCGTCCCCACCACCGCCCCCGTGCCGAAGGCCGAGATGAGGATGCCCACCAGGGCATCAGGATTGGAGAAGGTGGCGTCGGAGAGCCCTTCGGATAGAGCCGGGCTCAGGGTGATCATGGGATCCGCTCCGAACCCGAGGGCGGTCAGCCCGACCAGCAGCATCGCCAGAACCGGGTCGGTCCGGAGGCGGCGGAACCCGACCCAAACGGAGGTTCGGGGTGCCACCTCGACGGGTCGGGGCCGGATCATCAGCAGGCCCGTCACCAGCGCCGCGTAGGAGACGGCGTTCACCGCGAACGCAGGTCCCGGGCCCCACGCCACCAGCACCAGGGCACCCACGGCAGGCCCCACGGCTCGGGCCAGGTGGAATGTGACCGAGTTGAGAGCCACAGCCTGGTCGAGGTCCGTCACCGGAACCAGGGCCGTGACCAGCGCCTGCTGGGCTGGAGTCGAGACCGCATGGGCGAGGCCCACGACCAGGGCGGTGACCAGCACCGGCCAGGCCGCCGGGAATCTGTCCAGGCCGACGACGATGGTCGTCACGGCCAGGGTGGTGGCGGCGATGGCTGCCACCGACTGGGCAATGATGAGCAGGCGGCGCCGGTCGAGACGATCGGCGGCCGCTCCCGTCCAGGGTGCCAGGAGGAGGGAGGGCAGGAACTGGGCCACCCCCACCAGCCCGACCATGAAGGTGGAGCCGGTGACTTCGAACACCACGACGGCGGCGGTGATCTGCTGGAACCAGGTCCCGATGTTCGAAGCCAGGTTGCCGAGGAAGTAGGGGCCGAAGGTGCGATCGGCGATGAGGGCGAGCGCCGACCTCGGGGCGGCCCTCGTCACGGTCTGTCCGCTCACACGACGATCAGCTCGTGCGGGAAGCGGGTCACCTCCTCGTGCCCGCCTTCCGTGATCACGTAAGTCCTACCGAAGAACAACCCCAGTTTGCCGTGGGGAGCGATGATGGTTGGCTCCAGCATCGCCACCATCCCCGGCAACAGTTCTCCACCCTCGGGTCCGAGCTGGATGTGGTCCCACATGACATGCGGGTTGTGGGATACCAGGTCGATGCAATGGAGGAGCAATGGCCGGGAGTCCACATCCTGGTCACGGTAGAACTGGGCCGCGGCGAGCACATCGTCCCAGGTCTTGCCACCGACGAGCTGTTCGGCCATCAGGTCGTATCCGGGGATGATGACGTCGTCGAACAGGGACCGCACCTCGGCGGTCGGCTCCCCGATGCAGATCGGGGAGCCGAGCTGGACCGAGTAGCCGTTGTAGCCGCAGGCGAGCTCGTTGATGATGACGTCGCCCCGCTGGAGGGGACGCGACGAGGGCCAGGGATTGCCGAACACCATCCGGGGGTCGTCCATGCTGGTGGCGCCGATGATGTTGAAGTCGACCTGGCCGCCTCCCTCCAGCACGGCGTGGCTGGCGGCGGCGGCGAGCTGGTACTCGGTGACTCCCGGCCGGGCTGCAGCCACCATGGCGTGGAAGGCGCGATCCATCAGCCGTCCCGCCTGACGGACGCACTCGATCTCCTCGGGGCTCTTGGTGTGGATGAGCTCGTGGAAGAAGTCACCGACCCGCGTCAGCGTGGCATCGGGAAGGCCGTCGACGAGGCGCTCGTACTCGTCGACCGGCAGGTAGTTCTCGTAGACCGGGTCGACGAACGAGATGCCGACGGTCCCGGTGTCGACTCCCCAGTCACGGATCAGCTCGGCGATCACGGCGCCCGACTTCCCCCAGCGAGAGTGGCGGACGTCGGCCAGCGGGCTGGCTTGGCGAACCGCCTCCCGATGGGCTCCACCGGGTCCGCAGACGAGCACCGGCTCACCCTCGGCGGGGACGACGACGTAGGCCGAGACGCCGTGCCATTCCCAATGGTTGCTGAGCCAGCGCATGCCGCTTCCCCAGCTCCAGTGATTGGGCCCGCCGCACGCCACGAGGACGTCGAGCCCCAGCCGGGCCATTTTCTCCTGGGTCGCCGACCACCGGCGCTGGTACTCGGCATCCGAGAATCGCTCGTACACGGCGTCCGTGTACCACGGCGAGTTGGCTACCCGGCCGAAGACATCGGTGTGCATCTTGCCGACCGCATCCCGGAAGTCCACGTCTCCGGGAGTGATCAGGCCCTTGTCGCGTGACGTCATGCGAGTGCCGAGATGGAGTCGAGGACGCCCAACCGCTCCAGGTCCGACCGCAGATCCTCGATCTGCTCGTCGGCCAGGGGAATGAGCGGGGGGCGGACCGGGCCCTGGGGCATTCCCATCAGGGCCAGCCAGGTCTTGAGTTGGGCGATGGGGATGGCACCGGAGCTCTGCGCCAGCCAGCTGTCGCGCATCCAGCGTTGGAACATCTCCCGCGCTGGCTGGAGGGTGGCGTGGATCTCCCACGCCCCTTCCAGGTCGCCGGCGTCGGCGAGGCGGGTGTAGTCCAGGATCGGCCGGTGGTCCGGGGTCTGGAACATGGCCAGGGCCGGGGTGGACATCAGTGCCTGGAATCCGTGGTTGAGATGCAGGTCCAGCCAGTCCCCCTCGTCGGCGTCACAGACCACGATCTGGTCTCCGACCCGATCCTGGACCTCGAGGAGGTGATCCTTGGGCTTGGGGTTCTTGATGCCGCACACCGTGGGCATCTCGGCCAGCTCGGCGATCAGGGAAGGACTGAGGGCGTAGCCCGAGTACGACGTGTTGAAGAGGAAGAAGGGGATCGGCGACTCTGAGGTGAGGCGTTGGTACCAGTTGCGAACCAGGTCGTCGGACGGGTGGATGGGGAAGTAGGGGTTGATGGCGATGGCGAAGTCGGCCCCGATCTCGTGGGCATGCCGGCTGAGCTGGGCCGCCTCGGCGTAGACGTGGTGCCCGACGTGAGGCATGATCGGCACTCGCCCGGAGGCGACGTCTACCACCAACTCGTGACACCGCATCCGCTCCTCGACGGTCATCGACCAGAACTCGCCCATGACGCCCCCGCAGAAGATGCCGTCTACCTCGAGGACGTCTATGTAGTAGTCGACGGAAGCCCGGAGGGCGGCCTCGTCGATCTCGCCCGAGCTCTGGAAGGGGGTGGGGATCGCAATCCACAGCCCTCTGACCTTGTCGAATGCCGCTTCCTTGGCCGGTGACTTCATGGTTGTCGTCCTTTCTCGCCGTGGGTTGTCAGGGTCATCGCGCTGCCAGCTTCCCGGCCATCCACGCTAGGGCGGCCGGCGCCCACTCGTGGCGGTGGCGGGGGGCGCAGTGGCCGTCGTCGGCGTAGATGCGCGCCTCCCTGCCCGTGGCGGGCCCGTGCTCGAGCATGTAGTAGATGTTTCCGACCGGGTTGAGGTGGTCGTGCTTGCCGTTGATCATGAGAAGCGGACACACGATTCGGTCCACGAGTCCCAGGCTCTCCAGCGACCATAGATCCAGCAACTCCTCCTCGGCTTCGACGGTGGTGGGCGGGAAGGTCGGCCCATCCCCGGGTGCTCCGAAGACGTGCTCGGAACGGGCGTTGCGGACGGCCACGAAAGCCGCCGCCTCCTCCGGCCCCATGCGATAGCCGAAGTGGTGGCCTCCGTTGGCGATCACGGCTCGCACCATCTCCGGATAGGCGCCGGCCAGTTGCATGACCGAGTAGCCACCGCGGCTTATCCCGAAGGCTCCGATGCGCAGAGCGTCCACCTCGGGGCGAGCCGCGAGCCAGTCGATCGCCGCCCTCCAGGCAACGACCGACCCCGGTTCGTGCGGGTATGGGTTCTCACCGGTCCCGGGAGCATCCATGACCAGGGCGGCGATCCCCTCGTCGAGGGCGAGCTGGGCCGCCCAACCGCGATCCTCCTTGAACATGTCGGCCCCACACATGACGAGGATGGCGGGGCCGGGGGACTCGGCGCTCGATGACGCCGGCGAGCGGTAGTGACACGGGATGGCGCCGCCGGCCGTCTCGACGATCACCGATTCGACGGGCGGCTCCTCATGGGCGACGGACTTGGCGAAGGCGCGCAGGCAGTCTTCTTGCGCTTTCCGCTTGAGCGGGGTCAGGACACCGGGAAATCTGGCTAGTGAGTAGTAGTTCTTGGCGGCCCGGTAGGCCCGGAGGGCGTCCTCGCCCCGGCCGGCTGTGGTCAGGCGGTCGCCTTCGTCCTCGTGGCGACGGGCGATCGACGACCAGTGCGGCACCCATTTGTCGTCTGTCGTCCCGGGAAGGCGGGAGACGGCGCGCCGCAATTCCTCGACGTCATCGACCAGCGAGAGCCAGCGGCGGTAGAAGCCACCCTGGGCGAGAACGAAAGGATCCTCGCCGGGGATCAAGCCGAGATCGTCGCGTCGGGCGAGGCGCTGTGTCACTGATCGGACCTCATTGGTGGGGCCGTACTCTAGCTGTATACAGTTAGGCCATGGCCAGCTATACCCGGTCCGAGGCGAAGAGTTGGGCGCGTGAGAGCTTCATAGGCGCCTGCAACGTGATCATCCCTTCATACACGGCGGACGTGAGGTCGATCAACGAGGCGGGCATCCGCCACGACGTTCGCCGCAACATCGAGTTGGGGTTCTGGGGAGCCTTGCTGGTCTCGGAGGCGGGCACCAGCCACGATGAGATGCGGACGTTCATGGAGATCGCCGTCGACGAGGCGGCGGGCCGGCAACGCTTCCTCCTCCAGGGCGTCTTCGACACACCCGAGGACATCGTGACGCTGGCCAACGATGCCCGGTCGATCGGAGTCGACGCCATGCTGCTCGGCCACCCCAACAGCTTTTACCCCACCTCGGCTGCCGGGGTCGAGACCTACACCCGCGAGATATGCGCCGCCACCGACATCGCCGTGGTGCTGTTCGTGGTGGAGCATTCCAACCTGCGGCGTCTCGACACGCGTGGCTTCCCGGCCGACGTCCTCGAGCGGCTGACCGGGGTCGACACCATCGTGGCGGTCAAGTACGAGGTCGGACGCCAGCTGACTACGAACACCTACGAGTGCTTCCGCCGCCTGGAGCACGCCGATGTCCTCCTATCCGATCCGATGGAGTTCAACGCCCCGATGTGGGTCGACATCTTCGGGATGCAATGGATGGGAACGAGCAACTACGAGTACTACGGCGGCTACGTGCCGGAGCTCCTGAACCTTCTGGCCGCCGGCAAGACCGAGGAGGCCATGGCCGAGTTCTGGCGGATGCAACCTGCCCGTCAGGCTCGCTCGGCCACGATGAGCTCGGGAGGGGCCAACCTCGTCCACCGCTACCTGTGGAAGTTCCAGGCCTGGCTCAACGGATACAACGGTGGCCCCATCCGCCAGCCGGCCATGAAACTGTCGGAGAGCCAGATGAGGACCGTGACGGACGGTGCCCGCCGCAGCGGGCTCGCCGTCACCGAGGAGCCGTTCGAGGCCTTCTTCGTCGGCCGGAATCCGGGCTGAGCGGATGGTGCGGATCCTCGACTCGGGGGCCGTCGAGTCGCTCCTGACCGACGACGACGTCGTGGCGGCCATGCGCGATCTGTTCCTGCTCATGTCCGAGCCCGGCACCGTGGGATACGGTCGGATCGATCTCGCCCATCCCAACGGGTGGCTCCGGGCCTTGCCCGGCTTCATCGTTCCCGAGGGCGTGATGGGCTTCAAGGTCCTCCATCGCACGGATCGCCTCGGGATGCGCTACACCATCTATGTCCACGATCTGGACAGCGGCGAGCTCATCGGGCTCGTCGATGGCCTCGAAGTGACCAATATCCGCACCGGCGCCGTGTCAGCGGTCGGCACCGAGCACCTGGCTGCCGGCCCGGTCGAAGTAGCCGCCATCGTCGGGACGGGACCGGTGGCCCGCGGTCAGCTCCGGGCGATCGAGCTGGTGCGACCTGCGGCCGAGGTCCGGGTATACGCCCGCACGCCCCAGAGTCGGCGCAGCTTCATCGACGCGATGTCCGACACCGTGGCCGGCCGCTTGATCGAGGCGTCCTCGCTGGAAGAGGCCGTGGACGGGGCATCACTCGTGACGCTGGCAACCAAGTCGACGCAGCCGGTGCTGAGGGCCGAGCACCTGGCGCCGGGTATGCATGTCAACTCGGTGGGACCGGCCAGCCGCGACAGGATCGAGATCGACCCGGCCATCTTCCATCGCTTCGACCGGGTCGTGTGTGATTCGGTCGAACTGGTCATGGACGAGGCGGGAGACGCCGCCCTCGCCGTCGAGGGCGGGCACTTCGACCCGGACGGGGCCGACGACCTGTCGACCCTGGTGTCTGGCCAGGCACCGGGCCGCACCTCTGCGGACGAGGTGACCCTGTTCAAATCGGTCGGGACCGGCCTTCAGGACCTGATGGTCGCCGCCCGGCTGCTGGAGCTAGCCGGGGAATCGGGGCTCGGGACCGTGGTCGACGACTTCGTGTCCATCAAGCCGCTCCCCGCCGTCACCCGACCCTGATCAGTTCAAGGGGGAAGGAGTGGAGCGAGCGGGCACCGTCTTCGGTCACTACGCAGAGCTCTCCCGTCTGGACGCCCACCGTTTCGTCCTCGGTGATGACGTTGGGCTGGATGACGATGGTCTGATTCGTCTCGAAGACCCAGTCGTCGTCGAGATCGTGGGTCGTCTGCCGGGTGCGAAGTGACGGCGGTAGCAGGCCGATCCCGTAGCCGTGGACGAGGCCGTCGCGGACGGTAAATCCTCGTTCGGCGATGACGTCCGACGCAGCCCAGAGGTCGGCGACTCCGGCTCCGGTGCGGATCGCCGACGCCACTCGATGGAAGGTGTCCTCGGCCACGGCGTGCAACTCGGCGATCTGGGGAGTCGGATCGGCCCCCACGGTGAATGTCCGCAGGCCCTGCCCGGCATAGCCGGCGTAGGACACGGCGATCTCGCAGCTGACGACGTCGCCCGGCTCCAGGCGCCGGCTCGACAGGACCTGGGAGGGGACGCAGCGATCGGGGGTGCTCATGGGCGTGGACGCCAGGTAGTAGAACGTGGTGAGCCCGCCCTGGCGGAGGTAGGCGCCCTCGATGGCGTCGGCGAGCTCGTACTCCCTGACTCCGGGCTGGAGCGCTTCCCTCAAGCCCTCGAGGGCGGCGTCGGTGAACGCGGCCCCTCGCTCGAGCCACTCCAGCTCCTCGGGGCTCTTCTCGAGCCGGAGCCGGCGGAAGCCGGCAGTGACATCCACGAACGTGCCCGAACCACCCACCGCGGTGCGCATCGACTCGTACTGCTGGTAGGGCATCCATCCGACGACGCCGATCTTTCGGAGACTGCGGCTGAGAAGCTCGGCGCCGACGGTGGCGCCGTTGTCCACGCCTCCCCACCGCACGTCGTCGAGAAAGGAGACCGCGCTGGCATTGGGGACGTGGTTGTAGCTCTGGGCGAACAGCACCGGCTCGCCTTCCCGGGGGAAGACGACGTAGTTGTCGCGCATCCCCATATAGCCCGAGAGGTAATAGACGTCGGCCTGGGCGGTGCGGGCCGATGCCGACCAGCCGAACACCACCAGGGCGTCCAGATTCCGCTCGGCCATGAAGGCGGTCACCAGGCGCCGGCGTCTCGAGATCTCCTCATCGGAGAATCTGGGATAGAGGGCGGGGTCGGTCTCGAGCATGGGCGGGGCCTTTCGACGAGCGAGAGCTTACGGCTCTTTTGGTTGACAGTCCTTTCATGCTAGGGCTAGCGTGCAATCGATTGGGCTTAGCGTCGGAGGCGTCGGAGGACCGGCACACCCTTCGTTCTGCCCGAGCCTGGTGGCCAGGATGAGAGAGGAACCAAGACATATGCGACGGATATCGATTGCGGGCCGGGCGTTGATCATCTTGATGGTCGTCGCCCTCGCTGCCTGTGGAAGCGAGACGACAACCGACGACAGCGGCACGACCCCTGATGGGGGCACGGCCGGTACCACCGGTACGACCGGGGCGCCGTCGGACGTGCCCAACCCTGACACGCTGGTGGTCACGGTCAATGAC